>NZ_CAXTNP010000336.1:0-7256 GCF_964245575.1 uncultured Nostoc sp.
GGCGAATAAATAATCATTGCCATCGCCACCATTGAGTAGGTTATCGCCTTCTGAAGCGATAATATTCAAGGTATCATTACCAACGCCTCCATTGAGTAAGTTATTACCTGTTGAATAGTCAGCAGTCAAGAAATCATTACCAGCGCCACCATTGAGGGTGTTATTGCCTGATGCACCAACGATTTCAAAATATTGGAAGCCAGAGACAGTAAGATAATCCTTGCCATCGCCACCATTGAGAAGGTTATCGCCTGTTGAATAGTCACTCCTTAATGTATCGTTACCAGCGCCCCCGTTGAGGGTATTATTGCCAGAGCCGCCAATGGTAAAGCTGTAGTTGTCGCTAGAGGCACTAAGAAAATCATTGCCATTACCCCCACAGAGCAGGTTATCGCCTCTTGAATAGTCAGTCCTCAATGTATCGTCACCAGCACCACCTTTGAGAGTGTTATTGCCTAAGACATAATCATAGCCATCACTGGATTGCTGCTTTCGGCCAGAGGCACTAAGATAATCATTACCATTGCCACCATCAAGAAGATTATCGCCTTCTGAATAGTTAACATTCAAGTTATTGTCACTACCACCACCCCTGAAAGTATTGTTGCTCGTACCAGCAACGAGAGTATCATCCCCCGCACCACCAATGAGAGTATCATTGCCTGTACCACCTCTCAGCATGTCGTTGCCACTCAAGCCGTCAATGATGTCATCACCTGCCTGAGCATTTATGACATCATCTGAGTTGTCAAAGCCGCTAACATTATTGTCGAGGTCGTTAAGGAAGGTGACTGTGTTCTTATTGAAGATAGTGCTTTGGGTGGAGTTGGCATTGAAGACATCAAAGCTGTCACTAATACTAGTTTGCCCATCAAACAGGATATTGCCCAAGTCTACAGTCGCTCCTGTCGATTTGCTCAAGTTATCCAGGTTTTCCAGGGCAAAGTTTTGCAGGATGACTTTGGTATTAGTAAAGTCCCCTTCAAAGGTGATTTCCAGATTGCTACCATTCTGGGTGAGCAGCAGATTTTTAGCAGTAGAGGCAGCACCTTGGAATTTTAGAGTGTCCACTTCGGCAGTAACTGCTGCTGTCGGGTTTGTTCCTTTACCTACGCCACCGAAATCGGTGATGGTATCAGTGTTGTTTAAGTAGTTTAAGTCGTAAACAAATGTATCCTTGCCGCCACCACCAGTTAGGGTGTCGTCACCTTGGTTAGATATGATGCTATCATTGCCTGCAAGACCCTTAATCGTGTCTGCGCTGTTAGTGCCCAGTAGGGTATCATTCCCGCCGGTTCCAATAATATCTGCCATAATTTTTACCTACTTAAATCGATTTTTTCAGTAACTTCAGTTCAGAACCTTGAGTTTAGTGCTGTTTTTGGGCATAAGAATTCACCGAAATTTGACCTTTTCGGCATACTTTACACGCCACCCTTAAGAAACAGTAATATTTCTTGAAGATTCAGTCTATGAGAAGTCTTGTACATAGTGAGCTATTCTCCGCAGGTGTCTAAATTGAAAATAGAGAACATCTGAATAGGAATAGGTAGCCTCAAAATAATTACATAGTCAATATTTTACTTAAATGTTTATACTTAAATAAATGTCTTTGCACACTCTTCATAGTATTTGCCGATAAATGTAGATACAGATACTGAACTTTGTCTATTCTTCATATTGTTTTAGTTTCTAGACAATAATTTCCAGAAAGTAGTAGGCAAATGTTTTAATAAGTGATACAAAATACATATTTGAATAGTGTGATGCCTACGGTTCTTACTAGCCTACGCCTAGCAATATTTTATATCTGTGCAAAAATTGCTAGAGGTTACTAAAATTACTAACGCAGAGATGATCAGACTTAGCCAAGAACACTTGCAAACTATCCGCACCCATGCAGAAAGCACCTATCCAGAGGAGTGCTGTGGTATAATTTTGGGCTATCTGGCTAGTGGGGGTAAAATTGTGGTAGAAGTCATACCAACAGAAAATGCCTGGAATACAGAAGCGGCGGCTGAGTTTGCAGGGGAACGCACAGCAGAAAGTAAAAGACGGCAATATGCGATCGCACCCGAAGTTATGTTAAAAACACAGAAGGAAGCACGCAACAGATCACTGAACATGATCGGCATTTTTCACTCCCACCCAGATCATCCTGCTATCCCTTCAGAATGCGATCGCCTATACGCTTGGCAAGGATACTCGTATATAATAGTTTCCGTCCAAAACGGCAAAGCTGGAGAACTTCAAAGCTGGAGCCTTGATGATGATCATCAGTTTCAAGCAGAGGCAATTGAAAATATAATTTAACGGCTTAGTTTAAAGACGCATATCGTTTTTCGATAGGATTAATATTCCGCTCTCCTTGATCATAACTGCTATGCTCAATCCCAATCTGGATGAAATCCAGTTGACCAAAGACGATTACGAACGCTACTCCCGACACCTGATTTTGCCGGAAGTAGGACTAGAAGGACAGAAGCGCCTGAAAGCTGCCAGTGTACAGTGTATCGGTACAGGTGGACTAGGTTCACCACTACTTTTATATCTGGCGGCGGCGGGTATTGGACGTATCGGGATTGTCGATTTCGATGTTGTCGATACTTCTAACTTACAACGCCAAGTAATCCACGGTACATCCTGGGTGGGTAAACCCAAGATTGAATCAGCAAAAAACCGCATTCACGAGATTAACCCCTATTGTCAGGTTGATTTATACGAAACCCGCCTAACTTCCGAAAACGCCCTGGAAATCCTCCAACCTTATGATATCGTGGTAGATGGTACCGATAACTTCCCCACCAGATATCTAGTTAACGACGCTTGCGTACTGCTCAATAAGCCCAACGTCTACGGTTCAATTTTACGCTTTGAAGGGCAAGCTACTCTATTTAATTACCAAGGTGGGCCGAATTATCGTGACCTTTTCCCAGAACCACCACCACCAGGAATGGTTCCCTCTTGTGCAGAAGGTGGCGTATTGGGAATTTTGCCCGGAATTATTGGTTTAATCCAAGCAACGGAAACTGTCAAAATTATTCTGGGACAAGGTAACACCCTGAGTGGACGGTTGCTACTATACAACGCTTTAGATATGAAATTCCGGGAGTTGAAGCTGCGTCCTAACCCAATTCGCCCAGTGATTGAAAAGCTGATAGACTACGAACAATTCTGCGGAATTCCACAAGCTAAGGCAGAGGAGGCTAAACAGCAGATGGAAATGCAAGAAATGACCGTTAAGGATTTGAAGGAGTTGCTGGATAGTGGTGCGAAGGATTTTGTCCTGCTAGATGTCCGCAACCCCAATGAGTACGACATTGCCAAAATTCCTGGTTCCGTGTTGGTACCCTTACCAGACATTGAAAATGGGAATGGCGTTGCGAAGGTGAAGGAAATATTAAACGGTCACCGCTTAATTGCTCATTGTAAGATGGGCGGGCGATCGGCAAAAGCCCTCGCCATTCTCAAAGAAGCCGGGATTGTTGGGACGAATGTCAAAGGCGGAATTACTGCTTGGAGTAAAGAAATAGATCCTTCTGTTCCAGAGTATTAAAAACGCACCACTTTCTCTAAAGAGTGGATGAGGGGGACTTTGGAGAGACAAGGGAGACAAAGTAAAATTTTCTCCCCTATCTGCCTCATCTTCATGACTCAATCACAACCGCAAGCAATAATACCTTTTATCGGTGCAATTGGGCGTATATTGGGATTTATTGCTAGCTGGTGTTTGCATTGTGATAAGTGGCATTTCTAAAACGCAAGGAACGCAAAGTTATGCTTTGCGTTCCTCTGGATTTAAAATTCTAACGTTCTAAGATGCAAAAGAATCAGCAGTTGTCTTAGCTACACGTTTAATCTGACCCAGCAGACTGTGCAGTTTTTCCCCTTCAATGACTTCTGTTTCTAAGAGTTGAGTAGCGATCGCTTCTAGCAAGTCTCGATTCTCTCTGAGAATATTTAGGGCTTGTTCGTGGGCTGTTTCCACGATTTCCTTGACTTCGATATCAATAGCTTTGGATGTGTCTTCACTTACCGCCCGCCGGGGATTACTAGCACCATTACCCAGGAACATTGGTTGTTGTCCTTGTTGGTAAGCCAGTGGCCCTAAGACTTTGCTCATACCATAGGTTGTTACCATCCGTTCTGCCAAGTCAGTTGCTCGTTGCAAATCGTTGGAAGCACCTGTTGTAATACTGTTAAACACAACCTCTTCTGCGGAACGTCCACCTAAGAGAGTGGCAATCTGACCGCGCAGTTCATCTTCATTCATCAAAAAGCGGTCTTCGGTTGGTAATTGCAGAGTGTAGCCCAAAGCTGCCATCCCACGGGGAATAATCGAAATCTTTTCTACGCGACCGTTTCCTGTTGTTAGCGCCCCTACCATTGCGTGACCGACTTCATGGTAAGCAACAATCTTTTTCTCAGTCTCGTTCATCACCCGACTCTTCTTCTCTAAACCGGCGACTACCCGCTCAATTGCTTCGGCAAAGTCTTCTTGAGCAACGCTTTCACGCATATTACGAGCTGCTAATAATGCGGCTTCGTTCACCAAGTTTGCCAAATCTGCGCCAGCAAAACCAGGGGTACGAGTAGCGATCGCTCTTAAATCTACATCATTTCCTAATTTTACCTTTTGAGCGTGAATCTTGAGAATTGCTTCACGATCAGATAAATCAGGACGGTCTACCAACACTTGGCGGTCAAAGCGGCCTGGACGCAGCAATGCAGGGTCTAGTACTTCGGGGCGGTTGGTAGCTGCAAGTACAATCACCGTTGCATCTCCAGCTGCAAACCCGTCCATCTCCGTTAGTAACTGGTTGAGGGTCTGTTCTCGCTCATCGTTACCACCGTAGAAGCCGTTACTGCTACGAGACTTACCGATCGCATCCAATTCATCAATGAATACAATACAGGGAGCCTGTTTCTTTGCTTGCTCAAACAAATCCCGCACTCTGGAAGAACCTACACCAACAAACAATTCTACAAACTCCGAACCAGAGATACTGAAGAATGGAACTCCTGCTTCTCCTGCTACGGCTTTCGCTAAAAGTGTCTTACCAGTACCCGGAGGGCCAACCAACAACACACCTTTGGGAATCCTAGCGCCAATTTGCGTAAATCGTGCCGGAGTCTTGAGGAAATCCACAATTTCCACTAACTCAGTTTTCGCTTCTTCTACCCCAGCCACGTCTGTAAAGGTGATTTTAGCTGATTCGCCTTCAACGTAAACCTTAGCTTTGCTTTTACCAATGGAGAGAACACCTTGAGGCCCACCGCCACCGGCACCACGGGCGAGAAAGAATTGCCAAATGCCAATAAAAATCAGTGGTGGAACCACCCAACTTAAGAGGGTTGTAAACCAAGTATTCTTGGGTGGAGGTGTAGCAGCGAATTCAACTCCCTTTTGTTCTAGCAGTTTGGGTAACTCTAAATCAAAGATTGGTGTAGTTGCAAACACCTGGGGCGGCTCGGCATTTTCTGTTTTTAGTTGGTAGATGATCTGGTTTTGACCAACGGAAACGCGGCTAACTTCCCCTTCTTGTACTTGATGAATAAATAAGCTATACGGAACACCAGTCGGGCCAGAAGCAAATAAACCAGGCAAAAATAAATTTAAGAGCAAAAATAGCCCTGATACTGCCAGTAATATATTAGCAATGATCCGAAACCGAGGTGACTTAGGCTGTTCTTTAATTGCCATCGATATTACCAATCCTTAAAATGAAAACTGTTAAAAATGTGACTTTCACAGAAAGTCCGTTATTTACCATCCGAATAGTTAAAGCAGCAGCTTATACTGTTTCCAACCAATCAAAAATTTGGGCTAACTGATCCAGTGTTACCAGTCCATACTGCCAGAGGGTCATAGCCAGAAAGTTGGGGGTCTGCTCACAATGTCGCAAAGCAAGAGAAATTGCTCCACCAGAAATACCCAACTCTTGTTCTAAAAAATGTACCAATTGATCTATAGCTTTCATAACCATGTTAAACAACGTTAATTAAATCTTATTTTTGACTTAGCTCAAGAAACTTGATTAAACACCAGTCAAGATTTCCAAAGCTATAAGAGATATAAACCCAATCACCGCCAAGCTACCATTGAGTTTTTCGGCATACTTAGTGAAACCAAGCGTATATTCTTGCCTGATGTACATCCAAGGTGCTGGCGTTCGCGCCCAAACTAGGCAAGGGGCTACGTGCAAAGCCATTCAATTTGTCTTGTTCCTCAAGAATATTACCGCTTCTCATAAATTCTCCCATCTAGCAATGTTTGCAGCATTTTTTATTTATGTAACTAAACTTAACAATTAAATTAATCTTTGGGAACTAACGAGCAAAT
Organism: uncultured Nostoc sp.; assembly: GCF_964245575.1. GTDB lineage: Bacteria > Cyanobacteriota > Cyanobacteriia > Cyanobacteriales > Nostocaceae > Nostoc. The sequence continues at coordinate 6,344 of NZ_CAXTNP010000336.1, forward strand.
ACGGTTTACCGTACTCAAAGAGTTAACACCACTCGAAATGAGAAAACTTTAGTGAAGAGAATGCTGTCAAAGAAGACGCAGAGATTCTGAGAGGCAAAGATAAATCTCCGTGTTCTCTTTCATATCCCCGTGTTATATTCATTTTTCACCAAAGATTTATATCTTTAGATAGATACGTACACAATCTGGAGAGAGCGATATCTACGATGGTCACTGACTTGTACTGAGCGCAGTCGAAGTAGCTTGTCGAAGTGCGGGCTACGCTTACACAAAAACTTTACTTTGGACGTTATAAAGTTAACTATAACTTTACCAGAATTACATTTAGCCTATTGACACTACTTACATATTTATAAGAGTATCTAAGTGTTTTAAAAGATATCAAAGTATTTTAAAGATTTAAAAGTCAAGTCCTTTGACTAAATGATACCAAAAGACTGCTACTAACATAATTTTTAATCGAATTTATTAATTACGAATTACAAATTAGGAGTTATAATGTGCAGTCCAATTTTAGAGGGTAGCAATAGCGATCTGTCTACGACACTGTGAATGAGCGGTTATTCTACAAACCCAAAGCCTACCTGGTTGTAGAAGTAGCAGTCAATTGGCAGTTCTTAAATAGTGCAACTCATCGAAGGGGATAACGGGAAACTCTATCCCTTTGTCTCCCCCTCCACTTGTCCCTTATCTCTTCATTGACACTAATGTACATCTGTGCGCCCTTACTTTGAACACGGAACTTCAAGCTTAGAACCTTAAAGCCCACTCCCTGACTAACAACAAATAAACACAGGAGAAAATCATGGCTAATTCATTCTTCAATCTCAGTGACCTGAATGGTAACAATGGCTTTAAAATTAACGGCATTGCAGCAAATGACAACTCAGGCGTCTCAGTCAGCAATGCGGGG
>NZ_CAXTNP010000337.1:0-7242 GCF_964245575.1 uncultured Nostoc sp.
GAATTATTTCCTAGTTTCTAGTTCCTAGTCCCGAGTCTCCCAGTCCCTAGTCCCCAGTCCCCAGTCCCTAGTCCCCAATCCCCTAAGTTGCAGATTTTTATTAAGGCACTTTAATATATCTATATATTTAGATTATAAATTTAGCGAAGTTTCACAAGACCCCAGCAGTTTGCTAGATTGTAGAAGCAAATTACTGTGGGCTAGGCAGTGTGCCAGTTCAGATGCACTTCCATTGCATAAGGGTGGTTTTCCACACCTAATGGTGTGGCTAGCCCCTCTGGTTGATGGGCGGGGTTTTCCTCTCCTACGTAGCACAATTGTAAAAGAGACAGCCGACTCGGCAGTGAGAAGTCTGAGCATAAGCTTCCCCTGCTGCTAACTTCTATCGCTTTTGTCGTCTCCCACGAGGAAAGCACCTGTTGCTCAAGATTTGTCGGTGATTTTTGTAAAAGGTAAAGGGTAAAATCAGTTATTAACAAAAATTAATTTTATCTTCTGCTTTACCTCCGGCAAGCCGCTCTCTAAAAGATCCTGTGTTGCTCTTGCATATCTGTAGACAAAACACTTTTCTGTAGGGTAGCAAGTGACCGTGACGTTCTACTGCCTTCTGCTTTCTTCCTTCTAACTTTTACCTTTGCTATATGGCCCGCGACTATTATGAAATTCTGGGTGTCTCTCGTGACACCGACAAAGAAGAAATCAAACAAGCCTATCGCCGTTTAGCCCGGAAGTATCACCCAGACGTGAACAAAGAACCGGGGGCGGAGGATCGCTTTAAAGAGATTAACCGCGCTTATGAGGTACTCTCTGAGCCAGAAACCCGCGCTCGTTATGATCGCTTTGGCCCAGAGGGGGTGTCAGGTGCTGCTGGCTCAGGCTTCCAAGATGTCGGCGATATGGGTGGTTTTGCCGATATCTTTGAAAGCATTTTTAGTGGCTTTGCTGGCGGTATGGGTAATCCCACGCAACAAAGACGGCGCAGTGGGCCTGCTAGGGGTGATGACCTGCGGCTAGACCTGAAGTTAGACTTTCGGGAAGCGGTATTTGGCGGGGAAAAAGAAATTCGCATTTCTCATCTAGAAAATTGTGAAGTCTGTAGCGGTTCTGGTGCTAAACCTGGAACCCGCCCCCGGACTTGTTCTACTTGTACCGGATCGGGTCAAGTCCGCCGTGTCACTAGAACACCTTTTGGCAGTTTTACCCAAGTTTCGACTTGTCCCACCTGTAATGGGACAGGGATGGTAATTGAAGATAAGTGTGATGCGTGTGATGGTAAAGGCGCAAATCAAGTCACAAAGAAACTCAAAATTACCATTCCGGCGGGGGTGGATAATGGCACACGCTTGCGAATTTCTAGTGAAGGGGATGCTGGTCAACGCAGTGGCCCTCCTGGGGATTTATACGTTTACTTGTTTGTGAATGAGGACGAGGAATTCCAACGGGATGGCATTAATATTCTCTCGGAAATCAAACTTAGCTACCTGCAAGCGATTTTAGGTTGTCGGTTAGAGGTAGATACGGTAGATGGGCCAGTAGAACTGATCATTCCGGCTGGAACCCAGCCAAATACGGTAATGAAGTTGGAAAATCGCGGCGTACCCCGTTTGGGTAATCCCGTCAGTCGAGGAGATCATATGCTGACAGTATTAATTGATATTCCCAACAAGGTCACCCCTGAGGAGAGGGAACTGTTGGAGAAGCTGGCTAAAATTAAGGGAGATCGCACTGGTAAAGGCGGTCTAGAAGGATTCTTGGGAAATTTATTTAAGTAATGAAGCCCTTTTCTGTTTTAACTCCCGATGCTCAACTTGATTTACGTGGCACCCCTTGCCCAATTAATTTCGTGCGGACAAAACTACGTCTGGAGAAAATGCCATTGGGAGGTTTACTAGAAGTCTGGCTAGACCCTGGTGAGCCGATTGAGCAGGTTCCCGATAGTCTGACAATGGCAGGTTATCAAGTTGAACAAATTACAGACTGTAGTAATTATTTTTCTCTGTTAGTACGCCGTCCAGTTACTAGCCAATGACAGGGGAAGATTTTGCCGCAACTAGACAGTTATTGGGTACGGTGGTGGCTGTACAGGCTAATTTTTACCGAGTACAGCTCGATCAAGAGGATGGGGAGATCAGGGAGATGAGGGAGCAAGATCCTCCTCATCTTCCCCATCCCCCTCTCCTCCTCTGTACTCGCCGAACACGTCTGAAAAAAATCGGGCAACAGGTGATGGTAGGCGATCGCGTTGTGGTAGAAGAACCAGACTGGGCTGGGGGACGGGGTGCGATCGCTGATGTTTTACCCCGCCAAAGCGAATTAGATCGTCCGGCGATCGCTAATGTCAACCAAATCCTATTGGTATTTGCCGTTGCCGATCCACCTTTAGAACCTTATCAACTGAGTCGGTTTCTGATTAAGGCTGAGTCTACTGGTTTGGATGTGCTTTTATGTTTGAATAAAAGTGATTTAGTTTCACTGCAAGAACAGCAGCAAATTAGCGATCGCCTTCTTGGTTGGGGCTATGAACCAATATTTATCAGCGTCAAAGATGGTATAAATACTGACCAAGCAGCCAGATATTTGAGCAGTAAAATTACTGTAATTGCTGGGCCTTCCGGCGTGGGTAAATCCAGCCTGATTAATTCGCTGATTGATTCTCTTGAACTGCGAGTGGGAGAAGTTTCTGGCAAACTGGCTCGTGGTCGTCATACCACTCGCCATATAGAATTATTTGAGTTACCTAGCGGTGGAATGCTTGCTGACACTCCTGGCTTTAATCAGCCGGATATGGATTGTAACCCAGAAGAATTAATCCATTATTTCCCAGAAGCAAGAAAGCGGTTAGCAGTTGCTAGCTGTCGGTTTAGTGATTGTCTGCATCGAGACGAGCCTGAGTGTGCGGTGCGGGGAGACTGGGAACGGTATGAACATTATTTAGAATTTTTGGATGCTGCGATCGCTCGTCAAACTCAGCTGCACCAACAAGCTGATCCTGAATCTACGATGAAGTTAAAAAGCAAAGGCAAAGGGCAGAGTCAATACGAACCCAAGCTAGAAAGTAAAAAATATCGCCGCATTTCCCGCAAGACTCAGTTACAGGACTTGCAGGAATTATATCGGGATGAGGAATAGGGAAGACTGGGAGCAATGCTCTAACAGTGAGATGGGGAAGCAGGGGAAGCAGGGGAAGAGAAACAAATTAAATGTATTGCGGAGTATTTTTAGTAGCAAAAATTACTACTTTTTTATTTACCCCCCTCCTGCCCCTGCTCAAGAAAGCTCAAGAAAGCTCATTGGACGACGATCTCACTATTTCGCGTTGCTCTCAGGAAGACTTTACTTTGTCGGCTTTGCTACAGGATCGGCTTTTTGGGCGATCAGTGCAACGCTCATCTGGCTGCAAGTCTTGATCCAAGATGTAACTGTTCGGGTTTCTGGGTTGCGGGAATCACAGGTTTGTGAGTTTAAGGGCTGACTGGCAAACTTTGGGTTAACGCTTCCCCGCAGTATAGCGATCGCTGATGGTGTTCACATTGGGCGTGAGTAAAGTGATGGTTGTGCTGTCTGTTGCAGCAAAATCGGATTGACCCTTGTTCACCCCAGTGCTAGTTAGCACTGTCAAGGTGCCGTTTTCCCAGTTGTAGGGTTGTTAAGTAATATCTATGTTGTCAAGTAGAGAAAGTAATAAATATATTTTTTAGCTGAAAATTATGAAATAATAATTATTATTGCAAGACTATCTCATCAGTTATGGATTTCTAATTTGCGATCGCGTAGCACAAAATCAGAAAAAATCATTTTTGTCAATAGAACTAGGCTAGTTAGGAGTGCGAAACTAAATTTCCAAAAAATAAGGATACGGATTTAAGAAGTTTCCAGGAACTAAAACCTTGGTTTTTAGGCTTTATAGAATGAGCCTTCTGAGTTTCGCATTGGGAACTAGGCTAAAAATTAACCACTTCATTAAGTATTAAATTAAGCTTTGTACTGATTTTTTCGGTTAAGGGATAAGTAGACATAGGTGTGAAAATGACGTAGGGACAATTCATGAATTGTCCCTACCAAGAATTTCGGACAACGCATAATTAATTTCACCAGCTAATGATGCTTTTAAATATGACGTGTAAATACAAAGCGGCTTGCCTTTGGCATCGCCAGCTTTAAAATTGTCTTTGAACCTATCCCACTATTCTAAAAATCCCTACTTATTTTCGTAAAATGTGCTTGAAAACCCTGATTTTTCATTTTCAATTCTCAATAAGCCTAAGCTTTGTAGCACAGATATTATTTATTAGTGGGATAGGTTCTTTTACCCCGATTTGCAGGGTAAATTATTTTAAGCACTATTACTTATTGACAAATTGTTCATAACCTTAATCTGTAACTGATGCTCTTGAACTGCCCTTAGCAAGAACTATCTCTTTGTTGAAGCTGAGTAAATATTTTCAGTACAAACTTATACAATAAGCAAATAGGCAGGTCTTACAACTAGTTAACAACAACATGGGGTGGGGGCATAACATTGGTGTGCCCTTACACACACTATATTTAAGTCAATTGAAAACTGCTCTTACGATCCCCATAAGTCTTAAAATATTGTTAATTTCAGCCAAACCTCTCGACCTTCAACTTACAAGTATCACCCCAAAATCACTATGGCTATCGGCTACGTCGCGCTTGTACTTCACGCACATCTGCCCTTCGTTCGTCACCCGGAAAGTGACTACGTGCTGGAGGAAGAATGGCTCTATGAAGCCATCACAGAAACCTACATTCCATTATTGAAAGTATTTGAAGGCTTAAAGCGAGACGGTATCGACTTTAAAATCACGATGAGTATGACACCACCTCTAGTGTCGATGCTTCGTGATCCTCTGCTGCAAGAACGCTATGACGCACACTTGACTCAACTAGAAGAACTTATAGCGCTAGAAGCAGAACATAATGTCAATAACGGACATCTTCGTTATTTAGCTGAACATTACATTACTGAGTTTAAAGAAGCGCGTCAGATATGGGAACGCAATCAAGGTGACTTGGTGACAGCTTTTAAGCAGTTCCAAGACAGTAACAACCTGGAAATCATCACTTGCGGCGCTACTCACGGCTATTTACCGTTGATGAAAATGTATCCAGAAGCGGTGTGGGCGCAAATTCAGGTAGCCTGCGAACATTACGATCAAACCTTTGGACAAGCACCCAGAGGCATTTGGTTGCCGGAATGTGCCTACTATGAAGGTTTAGATCGGATGCTAGCCGATGCTGGGTTACGCTACTTCCTCACTGATGGGCATGGCATCCTTTACGCCCGTCCCCGTCCGCGCTTTGGCACTTATGCCCCAATTTATACGGAAACTGGTGTTGCTGTCTTTGGTCGAGATCATGAATCGTCCCAACAGGTATGGTCTTCTGAAGTGGGCTATCCTGGGGCGGCGGAATATCGAGAATTTTACAAAGATTTGGGCTGGGAAGCAGAATATGAGTACATCAAGCCCTACATCATGCCCAATGGTCAGCGAAAAAATACGGGCATTAAGTATCACAAAATTACGGGGCGTGGCTTAGGACTTTCAGATAAGGCACTTTACGATCCGTATTGGGCTAGGGAAAAGGCAGCAGAACACGCTGATAACTTTATGTATAACCGAGAGCGGCAATCTGAGCATCTCTATGGTATAATGCAGCGCCCGCCAATCATCGTTTCGCCTTATGACGCAGAGTTATTTGGACATTGGTGGTATGAAGGCCCCTGGTTCATCGATTACCTATTCCGTAAGTCGTGGTATGACCAAAAAACATATCAAATGACTCATTTAGCAGACTATTTGCGAGATCAGCCGAATCAGCAAGTTTGTCGTCCTTCGCAGTCGAGTTGGGGTTTCAAGGGTTTCCACGAATATTGGTTGAATGAAACGAATGCATGGGTTTATCCGCATTTGCACAAAGCTGCTGAACGGATGATTGAAATATCGCATTTGGAACCAGAGGATGAATTGCAGTGGAAAGCGCTTAACCAAGCAGCGAGGGAATTGTTATTAGCACAATCTTCCGACTGGGCATTTATTATGCGGACGGGAACAATGGTACCCTATGCAGTTAGACGGACGCGATCGCACTTGATGCGGTTCAATAAGCTCTACGAAGATGTTAAAGTCGGCAAAGTTGACAGTGGTTGGCTGGAAAAAGTCGAGTTAATGGATAATATCTTCCCCGAAATCAACTATCGCGTCTACCGTCCGCTATAATCTCACAAAAAATAATCAACAGCAGTAGGGTGGGCATTGCTCACCCTATATTAGTAGTAAGGAGTGTTTATTTTACCAACAACAGAGCAAGCCTTAGCCTGTGTAAGGGTTTGTCAAATGCTGTCAAATCTTTACAAAGACATCCGTTTATTTCGATTTGACGACAAAACAGGGCAAGTTTACATCTTAGCTGGAGATGAACTCCAAGTCATTGTACTAAGTAATGGAATCTGGGATTTTGTCAATGAACCAGAATTATGAGCAAATGAGTTTTACAGAGTTGAGAGCTTACGTCGTGGAAAACCGCGAAGACATTGAAGCTCTACGTTTTTTAATGAGCAAACGTGACCCTAATTCTAAAGGCTATCCCATGCCTGTGACAGAAGCTGATATGCAAGCCCAGATGGAAATCATCAGGCGTAAGATTAACGGAGAACTTTGAGATTATTGTCTAATTCAGTAAGCATAATTAGGGTGGGTAAATCATACTCACCCGATTATTTTATTAACACTGCCGGATTTAGCTAAAGGCTATCTGGATCGATATTTAATTCTCGAAGTTTAGCAGCTAATCTTTGCGCTTTTTGCTCTGTTTGCTGTCGAGCCTCTTCTGCGGCTTGTCGTGCTGCTGCTTCCTCTTCATGAGTTAGCAGTATTTGACTCGTAGCTGGATTGTAAAAACGGAGTTTTCCTGCTTCCAGGCGTAACTCTAGCCCCAAAACTTGACTAGGTAGGGACACTGTACCATCTGGCAAGGTATTAGCTACCACTGGGAAATAGTTCCCATCGACCAAGTGTAAACCCTGGAGGGGAGCAATGCGATTTTGTTAGACGACCCAAAAAAAGTGCGATCGCTAAAAATTATTCTCAGTATAGTAAAATATTTATTACAGCTTTAGCAGTATTAACACTTGATAAAAAATTGGGTTCTCAGAAAGATGATCTGTAACAAGTGATTGGAGTATTGTGTTGTTTAAATTGAATATTTATTGATAATGAT
>NZ_CAXTNP010000338.1:0-7233 GCF_964245575.1 uncultured Nostoc sp.
GCTGATTTTATTGATGAGTTGATGGCTCCTTTACCAGGGAAGCGTCCGCAGACTACTGAAATAGTTTTGCAGCGGTTAGAAAAACTGCCTCAGCAAATTAAAAATTATAGATTTGCTAATTCTAAAATATTTAGATTTAGCAAATCTATATTAATGGGTTTAGTATTTGTTGGGGGAATCTTTCTATCTATACCTTTAGCAGCTAACTATTTAGTGGTTCAAGGAGAGAGAGCTGAATCAGCAAATGATTCTCAGGGGGCACAAGAGTATTTTGACTCAGCTATAAAAATTAATCCTCAAGTGAAAAATTCTATTTCTAAATTTTATTTTGATAAAGCATCTCGTAGCACTCAAAAACTGCGAGATGCAAAAAAATATTATGAGTTATCGATAAAATATAATAATCAAGATGTAGATACTTACAATAATTTAGCATTTGTTTGCCAATTATTAAATGAATTTGAATGTGTAACGACTAATTATGAGAAAGCTTTGGAGTTGAAGCCTGATAGTTGGTCAGGACATTATGGGCTAGGAACGTTTTATGATGACCAAGGAAAAAAAGATTTGGCAGAGCAGCAGTATCAGTTGGCTATAAAAAGTAATAGTCAAGCAATTCCAGTTATCAACAATCTCTCCAGATTGAAAAATCTAAAAGGTGACTATAATACGGCGATTACTCTAGCACTACAAGGGTTAAAAAAAACTAAAGAACCTAAATTACAAGCTGCATTATATAAAAATTTAGGTTGGTCGCTTTTTGAGCAGAAGAAGTTAGGACAAGCAAAAAAATATTTAGAAAAAGCCGGAGAATTAGATCCTCAAAGAGCAGACACTTACTGCTTGCTGGCACAAGTTCAAGAAGCTTTGGGCGATAACGATAATTCCTGGCTTAACTGGGAAGCTTGTTTGATACTTGAGTCGAAAGTGCCAGAAGTTTTTCGTTGGCGGGGGGATGTATTACAAAGAATTAGGCTTAAGCCTGATTCTCGACAGATCAGGACAAACCCATAACAGGCTTTGACGCTATCAACCAAATTTTATGCTTTATTTATTCTCTACTTAGATTAAACTACAAAAAAGTAACTAGCTTTTTAAGAAGTTGTAATGCTTACCGTACCTAGCCCAATTAAAAGAGTCTTTGCAGTCCGATTGACAACCTTCGTATCAATATCAACATTAATCCTTTTGGTGACTAGCAGTGCATGGGGACAGCAACGAATATTACAAAAAAATTTGTGTGATCAACCAAGTGGTCGAGTTTATAGCACGGGCGATCGCTTCTTGAAATCGGGAAGATATTTGTGTCTGGGAGAGCGGATCAATCCTCAAAACGGAAATGCGGTCAAAGTTCTCTGCTTCTTAAGTCGAAAAATTCTGTATTTGAAGCAGAACACTGTTTTTAATACACAAATATGTGCGCCACCACCTAACGAAGCTGTACAGTGTTCAGTATTAAATATAGTTCCTTGTCCACATGACTATAAGGGGACAGATGATGAAAAAAATGTGCCGATTGTAACGAGTCCTTACGGCAGTTCAATTATAAATAATAGACCACAAATCTCTTGGCGTTCAGTGGCAGACGCTGATAGCTATACAGTAGTAGTAAAAGGCAATGGTGTTAAATGGGAAGCAGATGTAAAAAACACTACAATTCTACCATATCCACAAGAGCAAAAAGAATTACAGTATGGCAATACGTATACAATCACTGTAATTAGTAACCACGGTGATCAACCCCTGAATTCTAGTTCCTTAGTAGTCCATCTTTTACCTATTAATGATGTTCAGCAGATAAGAGATGAAGTCAAGCAAATCAATGATTTAGGATTACCGCCTGATGAAGCTGCTTTCCGTGATTTGGATGCTATATATATGTCAAAGCTTCTTTTAGATGAATCAATTAAGACATTAAAAGCACGAGTCGTGGCAGGTAGTCAAAATCCAACTCTCTACAGACTACTAGGCGATCGCTATTTAGGAGCGTTGTTACCAGAATCAGCGGAGCAGACTTACACGATAGCAGCTCAATTAGCTTTGAGCAGTGGTAAAACATCTGAATTAGAAAAAGTACAATCAGGTTTGAAAATGGTGAAATGGTTAAAAAAACCTTAACTTGCTTATGAAATTATAGCCAGCCACCAATAAGTAAGAATGCTGCCCAGTGAGAAGGGTGTTGATATTCAGGGTTTGATATCAGCTGCAATTGTGCTTCACGTAGTGCCTCGACTTTAGTCAAACCATCTTTCAATCGTTGATAAAATACTTTCATCAGTAAAGCGCTGGAATCAGCATCTACTTGCCAGAGAGTGGCTATCGTACTTCTGGCTCCGGCTTGTACTGCCACTCCAGCCATTCCAAGAGCTGATCTCTTATTACCTTTGGCAGTTTGGCAAGCACTCAAAACTAATAACTCAATTCCTTGTTGGGTAGACTGAGTTTTTTCTTTGAGTAAATCATTAAATTCGGAAACAGTAATTGGTTTATCCCAAGCAAAAATCATTGTTCGGTCAGGAACAGAACTAAATTGAGCATGAGTAGTTAGGTGAATTATTGAAAAATCGTCTGTACTCAATTCTTTATCTAGCATTGGGCTAACAAAATCTTCATTTAACAAAACTTTTGAAGAAGTAATTCCTTTTTTTACATTTGCTATTTCTACTTCCACCCCTGGCAATACTTTGAGTCCTTTGGGAGCATTTTGAGCATAAAAACTAGGACTAATCTTGCTGAGTCCAGCAATGAAAGCTCTTAACTGCTTCTGTTTTAAAAGTTTAGGTGGTTGCATTCGAGAACCCAGAGTGCCTGTAATACCGTAGCGTTCAATCAGATAATTTTTTCCATCATGAAATAAGCCCATTGGTAAACTTTGCAAAGATACATCTAAAGTAAATATTAGTGTTCCTGATGTCGGTAAATATTTGATAGGTGCAATCAATAAATTATAAAGTGCTTGTGAATGGTCAAGAATCACATCTGCACCAACATAAGCAAGATTCTTGTCTTGTAAAGTGTCTACAAGATTATTAATATGCCCTCTAATTAGCTGAGATTCAATAGAGTGGTGATGAAGAGGCTGTTTAGGAGATTGAGAAATTACTTCTATACTATCAACTAAGTCGATTATATGAATAATTGTTGGGCTAGTATCTAAGTTTTGAATTTTATTGAAAGCTACTAGATTAAGCTTGCGACATTGAAGATAGTTTTCCAGTTCTGCTATTTGCAGCTTTTCATTAGTCTGAATTATTTCTGACAAATTGGGGTTAGAATCTGTTAGGAGCAATCGCATATAGTCACGATACAAAGGCTCCACTTTTTCATGGAATGAGAACTGTAAATCTGTATTAATCGACAAAATATTGTTGCGAACTAAAGTAACATTTTCAATTGCTGCACTATATGCTTGTAGAGCTTCTTTATATTTTCCCTGCTTTTTGTACAAAATTCCTAATTCCTGCTGCCATTGATAGGCAAGATCCCATGCGTGAACTGATTGAGCCAATCCCAAAGCCTCTTCAAAATATGGTTGTGATTGCTCTAGTTTTAACTTCCCTAAAGTGCCTAAACTCTCTGACTGTAATCTCTGACTATTAGTACTTTTAGCAGTTTTTAAAGCAGATTCAGCATATTCAATAGCTAGTGAATGGAACTGTTGGTCTGAAATTTTATTCAGACTTTTAGAAAAGTTCAGCTTGGCATAAACTGAATAGCTGGCTGGTAATTGAGAAAATGTCGAATGATTTTTTAAAAGCAAATCTACAGCAGGCTGTATCTGTTGAGTAATTCTAGTACGAAGGGAGGCTAATTTTTTATTACCTAATTTGGACTCTATTGCTAACCATTGCTCAAAGTCTAACATTAAGCTCAGGTGATGTAATTGAGCTTGCAATTGTACTTCTTTTGGAGTATTTAAGCTGTTAATCACTTGTTGATAAATATTAAGTGAGTCAAGTGCCTGTTTTTGAATCAAATTGACAAATTCTTTCTGAAAAACGGGTTCTTCTATTTCTAAATATTGATTTCGTGCTTGCTTGTAGATATCCTGCCTAGTACTACCTAATGAAAGCAGAATCCCACTAGTGTCAAAAGAGGGTATCTACTTAGCAGCAGATAATATTTCTGACAAAACTTTTTTTGATTTATCAAGCTTGCCTAACCGACGCAAGACTTCTCCCAAGTTGTGCAATCCGAGCAAGTTTACGGGTGAAAGAGTTTGCTTATGAATGGCTACCGTCAGCAGTTTTTCCATAGATTCAGTAGGTTGCTGTGGCGTAGTGGCGCAAAGAGAAGCATTTGCATCTAATTTCAGAGCTGACAAAAGCGTATTACAGGCCCGATAATGTAAACCCAGCGCTTGTAGAGCAAGATTCTGGTTGATTAAACTCCCGGTAATACTATCTTCATCGTGGAGTTGTTGATAAATTTTCGTAGCTTTTTGCCAAGTTTTAAAAGCTTCCTCTGCTTGGCCGATATCCAATTGCTCTTGACCTCTTTGGATCAGTAAATCCGCCTCTTTCTGTTGTTGCGCCTCTTTATTTATAGTTTGAGCGGAGATAAGAAATGGTTGGCTCACAACTATAGACAATCCGAAAATAACTAGTAACAAGTACTTGAACCAATGTCGGAGTCTAATCATCGTTCTGAGTCGTTTTTGTCACTGGTAATATTCTTGATACATGAGATTCTTGAGAACACGGGCTGGCAGACAAGGAAGCATTAGGAACGACAGTATTGGGTTGTTTTACCGTCAAAATAAAATTCCCATCAGAATTTTGTATCAAGGCTTCGGCTTCTATGATTTGTGTTGGTTCTTGGCTTGAGTATGATTTTGGTTCCTCTGAATTATTAATAGCTTCACCTGAAACCAAGTTACTCTGCCAACTCAAATAGCTAGCTGGCAGGTCGTTAGAACTAGTTGGAAGACCGTTAGTACCAGTAATGACCAATTTACTCCTAGCTACTGCCCCCGATCGTCCCTGACAAACCGATGCAATCTCAGGAGTTGCACGAATCGCTTCTGGTTCTGCTTTAGCCTGCACAGGATTAGTAAATAAGGTGTTGATCTGAATCGTACCATTCAATCCGAACCGTGAACTAGCTGTAATTTTGCTATTAGGAGAAAGGAATATTCCTTTGGTGTTGATTCTAATATTACCGCCTTGCCCTTCAAAAGCATTCGCTGTAATGCTGCTATTTTTTATTGCAACTAAGATATCTGTGTTGATGATGATGTTGCCGCCGTCACCATTAGTACCTTGTTGTCCAGCAGTTGCAGAAATACTGGCATTGTTTAATTGAACATATTTTGAGTTAACAGCAATATTTCCACCTTGACCAACAGCAGTAGTAGCGCTAAAACCTCCGTTACTTGAAATGTTGATTGTATCAGCGTTAATATTAATTATCCCAGCATTGCCATCACCATCATTCTTGACACTAATTAATGCGCCATCTCCAATATTTAACTTGTTAGTATTAATCGTTACACTTCCCGAATCTCCTTTTAATTCTGAAGGCAGGAGATATAGCTCTTGAAAAGCTTTATTGGAATCAATAACAGATGAATTGATAAGACTGGGATTTACAGCGCCTGGAACTTTACCTATTACATCGATAGAATCAGAAGCATTAATGATAAGGCTATCAGCTTTGCCAGTTGAGCGAGTAGAAGTATTAATTATTCCGCCATCCCTAACTATTAACTTTTTTGTATTAACTATTAATTTACCACTATTACCACTGTTATAAGTTGCAGTAGCTAAAGAGCTTGGAGTAAAAACATTTGGTACTACTCCAACAATTTCTACAGAGTTATTAGAATTTACAGTTACATCCCCTCCAGAGCCACTTGCCAGAGCTAAAGAACCAATAATACCCCCATTTTTGGCACTTAAAATTCCTGTTGAAAGGACTAGATTACCCGCATTACCAGAGCCAGAAGCTCTAGTAAGAAGAGTACTAGAAAGCTGTGAAGCTCCCGATAAGTAACCAATTACTTGAGTAGATTCAAGAGTATTAACTGTTAAGTTACCACCTTTGCCAGCCCCAAAAGTTGAAGTTAGGATTTCTCCACCACCTTCTACAGATAAATTTTTCGTAACCAGAGTAAGATTGCCACTATTTCCAGAGCCAAAGGTTGAAGTAATGATATTACTAGGTAGTTGAACAACGGAAGAGGAACCGTCAGCAACTTGAGTGAATTCGGAAGCATTCACGAAGACATCGCCCCCCCTACCTACACCATAAGTTTTAGCAGCTATTGCTGCTCCATCCTGAAGAATTAGATTTTTAGTTGAAATTTCGATTTTTCCTCCATCTCCTACTAAAGTTTCATTTACCAAGCTAGTAGGGATTGTTCCATTCCGAGAAGTTCCCATTATTCTCAATTCTTCAGAGGCATTTACAATAATGTCGCCTGATAATTTCTTCCCTTGGTTTTGAATTAAAAATATTGAGCCACTTCCTAGTTCCACATCAGCAGCTTGTGCTTGAATAGAACCACTACCAAAGCCACTAACATCTGCTATTGACTGTTGAGATAGTTGAATATTTTTGAAGCTAACGGCATCTTCATAACTGAAATTCCAACCATTAGAAGCTGGATTAATGTGTACTATTCCTTTATCAACACTACCTAACTCAATTCGCCCTTCACTTGCCTCAAGCTTTCCTCCCTCTAAAGTTACGTCACCACCCACTAAAGCTAAAGTCTTTTCTGGTTTGACACGTAAGCCATTTGAGCTAATGGTTCTAATAAATGGTGAAAATGGGATATTGAGAGTCAGATTGTGTCCTGTACCTTGAGCTTGAATTACGCCTGGATTACCATCAAATCCTAAGCCAAGAGGTGCGGTCACTGTTAATAAGGGTTGATTTTGTGGAGTTTTTGCGCTGAATTGGCTGCCATCAGCAAAGTTAATCCTGTTAGCAGTGCTAGCTAAGAACGAGCCACCGATATTTAGGGTGGCATTGGGGCCAAAAATAATCCCGTTAGGATTAATTAGGAACAGGTTAGCGTTGCCGTTAGCTTTTAGCAAACCATCAATGTTAGAGATAGATAAACCAGTTACTCGACTAATAATGTTTTGAACATTTAAGGCATTATTAAAGTAAACGGTGCTACCTGTGGACAGAGAAAATTGCTCGAAGCTGTGAAATAAGTTGTTTCCTGCTTGCGTTCCTCCAGTAATATTGCTGTTATTGCCTTGTGGCGTAACTATAGAATTG
>NZ_CAXTNP010000339.1:0-7232 GCF_964245575.1 uncultured Nostoc sp.
CTCCCCCTACTCCCTGCTCCCCACTCCCTGCTCCCCACTCCCTCTATTGAGCCATTTGAGCGCGGGCGGCTATGAGTGCTTTGCTTACCTGTACAAAGCCAGTGCCACCGTAACTGTTGCGGGCTGCCACAACTTGACCGGGGGATATCGCCTCATAAATATCTGCCGCAAATGCCGGATGTAGTTGTTGCCACTCTTCCAATTTCAAATCTTTTAGAAGTTTACCTGCGGCAATACTAGTTTTTACGACCTTACCCACGAGATTGTAAGCTTCCCGGAAAGGAACGCCACGTGCTGCCAGATAATCTGCTACATCGGTAGCGTTAGAAAAATCTTCCGCCACAGCTTCTGCTAATCGTTGGGTACGAAATTCCAAGCCTTCCCTAAGCAAAATCGTCATCGCTTCGAGAGAGGCTTTGACTGTCTTGACACTATCAAATAGACCTTCTTTATCTTCTTGCAAATCTTTGTTATACGCCAGGGGTAACCCTTTCATAATCACCAACATCGCCTGAAGATGACCGAATACACGTCCCGTTTTCCCCCGCACTAATTCTGGTACATCAGGGTTTTTCTTTTGGGGCATGATACTGGAACCTGTAGCACAGCTATCTTTGAGGGTGACAAAGCGGAATTCTTCTGATGACCAAAGAATGACTTCTTCTGCAAGGCGGCTGAGGTGAACCATAATCAAGCTAGCGGCACACAAGAATTCGATCGCAAAATCGCGATCGCTCACTCCATCGAGGCTGTTAGCATAAATATCGTCAAAATGCAATAGTTTTGCTGTGTAGTGGCGGTCAATCGGGAAAGTCGTTCCCGCTAAAGCACCGCATCCCAAAGGTGAGATATTCACGCGGCGAGAAACATCTCCTAAGCGTTCCCAGTCGCGTTGCGCCATTTGAAAGTATGCCAAGAGGTGATGAGCTAAACTCAGGGGTTGGGCGCGTTGTAGGTGGGTATAGCCAGGAATCAGGGTTTCAACGTTTTTTTCAGCTATATCCAGTAAAACACCTTGAAATTCTCGCAATTCGTTTTTGATTTGTTGGATTTGGTCGCGCAGGTAAAGTCTGGTATCAGTACCAACTTGGTCATTACGCGATCGCGCCGTATGCACCTTTTTACCCACATCGCCGACAATTTCTGTCAGTCGCCGTTCAACTGCAAAATGTACATCTTCAGCATCAACACCAGGGTGAAATTTACCGTGGCGGTACTCTTGGCGAATTTCTTCTAAACCTGCAACCAGTTGCTCTCCTTCTTCTGGGGAGATGATGCCTGTGTGAGCGAGCATTTTGGCATGGGCTTGAGAACCAGTCAGGTCATATTCAATTAATTCAATATCAAAACCTATACTGGCATTAAAACGAGCGATCACCGGATGCAACGCTGATTCAAACCTCTGGCTCCAAGTTTCTTCTTTGGTCATAAATATTATGAGGGGAGTGGGGGGAGAGTTAAGAGTTAAGAATGAGGAGTGAGGAGTTAAAAACTCATAACTCCTCACTCCTCACTTTCAACTCCTAACTTTTAAATTCAACCGTAGCTAGTTAGATTCCGAATCATATAGCCAATGACTAAACCAATCAACAATGCCCACACTTGACCTGTTTGTATAAAGTGACGCCAAGATTTTTCAACCTGACCGATCAAGTCTGGATCGGTAATTGTTTGTGCTAATAGTGCTGTCAAATTTGCAGGCAAATGCCAATATAACTGAGATATCAAATTGCTGTAATGACTCATAATTGGTGATTAAGAGGTTGGGGGTGGCAAAATTCAGCATCAATTTATTTTTGAGAAAATTCCTGATATTTACTGAAATATTGCATATAACCTCAATGTCTTAACTCAAGATGTAACAGATGCCAACCGCAATTTCTCGGCAGTCCGCAAAATTTGCCCCGCTAAAACTGCTGCACCAAAACCATTATCGATATTTACTACGCCTACTCCCGCAGCACAAGAGTTAAGCATTGTCAATAAAGGTGCTAATCCGCCAAAACTTGCGCCATAACCGATGCTGGTGGGTACGGCAATTACAGGACAACTCGCTAAACCAGCAACAACGCTGGGTAAAGCGCCTTCCATCCCGGCGACGACAATCAACACCGATGCTGACTCAATCAGGTGGCGGTTACTTAATAAGCGGTGAATCCCCGCAACACCAACATCCCAGAGGCGCTGTACCCGGAAACCAGAAAGTTCAGCAGTGACAGCAGCTTCTTCAGCAACGGGTAAATCGGCAGTACCAGCAGAAAGAATGCCAATTTCACCCGCAAATTGTGGTTCGATGGTAGGGGGAGCGATCGCACAAATTCGCGCCGATTCGTAATATCGTAAACCGCTAACTTTTGATTGCAGTGCGGCATAAACTGCTGGCTCAATGCGGGTTGCCATCACCACGGGGTTGCGGAGGCGCATCACCTCGATAATTTGAGCAATTTGATCGGGAGTTTTACCAGGGCCCCAAATAACCTCTGGGAAACCAGTTCTTAGCTGGCGATGATGGTCAATTTTGGCAAACTCACCAACAGATTCATAAGTTAAATCTTTGAGTGAGTCGAATGCCATATCTGGCGTAACTTTACCATTGGCAACCGCTTCGAGGAGCGATCGCAAAGTTTCATGTTGAGACACTGGTCTGTTGTTTGAATTTTATAAATGTTCCCAAACGTGCCACTAAGGGCGGAGATTTTAATACTTTAAACTCTATTGTGTGACTTTCAGTTCATATTTGTTCCATAACGTTCCTCTTTGGGAACCAAGTGCAGAGAATTTGACGTTTTGGATGCGATCGCGCACTGCTATCAAAGATAAAGGATTCACTAAATAAATGTAAGGTAAATATTCTTGAGAGAGGCGTTGCGTTTTGGCGTAAATCTCTTTGCGCTTTACTTCGTCTAACTCTCGTGCCGCTTGAATGTAAAGACGACCAATTTCTGCCTCCCAATCTGCAACTTGCCAACCAATAAGTTGTTCTTGCCCTGCTTGAAGTTTCTGATTGAAGGTGTGTAATCCACCTTCCGGCAACCAAACATTAGCGCCGTCATTTGGTTCAATCCCTCCAACAAAGCCTAACATATAACATTCCCAATCGAGGGAATTAGAAAGCTTGTCTGTAAGGGTATTGAAAGCAATTGGATTAAAATCAACTTGAATGCCAATTTTACTCAAATCTTGCTTAATTTGCGCTCCCATTAACACACGAGTTCTATTTTCAGCATTCGTTAATAAACTGAAGCGCACCCGATTACCATTAGCATCCAATAACTGTTTATTGGCATTATATTTAAAATCTGCACTTAATAGTAATTTTTTAGCTTTTTCTTGATTATATTCATAAACTTTCAGACCTTTTTCTGGAGGAAAGTAGTAAGGACTTTGAATTTCTATCGGCGAATTTTGCAACACACCAATCCCCCGAAAAACGTTATTTAGCATTGTTTGACGGTCGATTGCATAGGCAACTGCTTGTCTAAAAGCAAGGGTATTAAACCAACGGGATTTAATTGGGTCAATTAGAGGCTGTCCGTTTTGTCGCCGACCTTTGTTGAGATTAAATGAAATATAAGTATTGGTGAATTCCGGGCCTCCATTGTAGATAGTAAACTTTCCCCGCTTTTCTTCGCGCTTAAGTAGTGAAAAGTTTTCAGGAGAAACAGTAACTGTATCTAATCCTCCAGAGCGAAACTGAAGAATTATTGTATCTGTAGATTCAATAATTTGCCAAACAATACGTTCAACATAAGGTAACTGATTGCCTTGGCTATCTTTGCGCCAGTAATAAGGATTGCGCCGAAATACCACACGCTGACTGGCGGTATAACTTTCTATTTTATAAGCACCGTTGACAATAATTTTACTGGGTTCTGTATCCGTTCCCCAAGTAGATAAAAATTTAGGATTACCTTTAGCATCTTTAGATTTCAATGATTCAGATAAAGCATGTTTTGGTAAAATCCCAACTGAATTTGTTGATGCTCCGGTTGTGGTGGAAAGGAAAGGAGCAAAAGGCTCAGGTAGAAGAAATTCAATTTGGCGATCGCCTATTTTCCTAATTTTAGGAAAACTACCACTAGAACCAATTTTAAGACCATCTTTCCAATCAGTAGGAATTTGTGGATTGAAAATCACATCCTCATAGGTAAATATAACATCATCTACAGTAAGTGGTTCGCCATCTGACCATTTTAAGTTTTCTCGTAAAGTAAAAGTGACTCGCTTTTGATCGTCAGAAATATCCCACGATTCAGCTAAAGCTGGCTCAATTTTGCCTGTAATCCCATTGAGGGTAGTTAGTCCTTCAGTCGTGAACAAAAAAACATGAGGATATTCCTGATTGAAGGCGTAGTTAAAAGTTTTCGGGTCGCCGATAGTGCTTGTAACCCATTGCGATACTTGCGCCGCCTTACTCTTAAAATTAAGTGGATTGCAACTGATAAGAGCTATCTGACAAATTAAGAATAGACCGAATATTACTAAAACCGCAAACCCACGACGGCGGGTAGCCAAGAGGGCAAAAATCATAGAACTGAAACACTAAACTGTTTGCATAATACACCTCATGTTCAACCTTGATTGCATAAAAGTAAGTGGCAAGTGGAAAGTGGAGGATGAGGGAGCAGGGGAGAGAATAATAGTTCCTGACAAATGACAAATGACCATGAAAGTTAACTAGCTTTTTTATCTTCTACTACTTTGAGTTCATAAAGATTCCAATTGTAACTTCCTATCGCTGAGTATTTTACGTTTTCAATGGTATTACGCACGGCTACTAAAGCTAGGGAATTGAATAGGTGAATAAAAGGCAGATACTCTTGTGAAAGTTGTTGTGTTTCTGCATAGATAGCTTTACGTTTTGTTTCATCAAACTCTCTTGCCCCTTGAATGTAGAGGTCTTCAATTTTCTGCTCCCAATCGGTAGCTTTCCAACCTACCGTTGGGGATTGTCCGGCTTGAGCTTTTTGATTAAATACATGAAAGTTACCTTCTACAGACCAGACATTGAAACCATCTTGTGGCTCAATACCACCAGTGATAGCTCCATACCAACATTCCCAATCTAGGGTGTTAGAGATTTTTTCTCCAATAATACTGAAGTCAATAAATTGTAAATCAACTTTAATACCTATCTTACCGAGATCCTGTTGGATTTTCGGTGTGATTGTGGGTCTATTACCAGCAACAGCCATCATTGTAAAGCGAACTCGATTGCCATCTGCGTCCAAAAGTTGACCTTTATCATCGTATTTGAATCCTGCTCCTAGTAAAAGTTGTTTAGCTTTTTCTGGATTGTAGTTATATGTTTTTAAACCTTCTTTTGGAGACAAATAATAAGGACTGGGAACAGAAATTGGAGAGTCTTGCGGTTCACCCAATCCCCGCAAAGTGTTGTTGATCATCGTTTGGCGATCGATAGCGTAGGCGACAGCCTGTCTAAAAGCAACGTTGTTAAAAAAGCGGGACTTAATGGGATCTACAACAGGTTTGCCGTTGCGACTACCTTTGTTAAGATTGAAAGTTATAAAACTTGTCCCAGTGTCAGGGCCAGCATTTTTAATAGTAAAGTTACCCCGTTTTTCTTGACGCTTGAGCAATTGAAAACTTCCAGGGCCAATTTCTAGTAAATCTAACCCTCCAGAACGAAATTGCAGCAAAGCTGTATCAGGTGATTCCACAATTTGCCAAATTACACGCTCAATATACGGCAGTTGTTTTCCTTGTGCATCTTTTTGACGCCAGTAGTAAGGGTTGCGCCGAAATGTTACGCGTTGATTAGTTGAATAACTCTCGATTGCGTAAGGGCCATTAACAATAATTTTTTTCGGGTCTGTGTCGGTTCCCCAAGTGGACATAAACACTGGCTTACCGTCAGAGTTTTTGGCTTCCACTGATGCACGCAGGGCGTGTTCTGGTAGGATTCCCACACCTGCTGCAATCGATCGCAAGAAAGGAGAAAACGGTTCTGGCAGAATAAATTCTACCCGGCGATCATCGATTTTGCGGACTTTGAGAAAAGCCTTACTGATACCAATTTTGAGAGCATCTTGGATATAAGTGGGAATGCGTTTGTTCATGTAGATGTCATTGAAAGAGAAAACGACATCATCGGCTGTTAATGGCTGACCATCCGACCACTTCAATCCTTCTCGCAAGGTAAAGACAAACCGCAGTTTGTCTGGGGAAAGTTCCCAAGATTCAGCCAAAGCTGGCTCAATTTCCTTAGTTATTCCGTTTTGAGTGGCTAATGCTTCATAAGTGAAACCAGAAATATTGGGAGATTCTTGGATGAGGGCGTAGTTAAAGGTTTTCGGGTCAGTGGTAGTAGAAAGAACCAACTGGGGAACTTGTGCAGCTGCGGTTTTAAAGTTAGATGGATTGCACGCGGTAACTGTAATTGCTGTTGCCGAAACCAGAATTAGTGGTAAGAAAAAATGTTTAATTGCCAGAAATATTTTTCTCAAACATTTCATACTTTTAATAAGCGAATAGTGTAATTAATTTGATTGAGATTGTAGCCAACCAAGAAAATTCTGGGTTTTATTGAAAGATTGAATGCCACTATCTCGTAAAACCTCTATAACTTCACGTCTCCCAAATTCTTTAGAATTGTTACTTAAAAATCTTTATCAGAGGCTAAAAGAAAAGTTATTCTGAAGCAACTAGCAAGACGACAGCATAAGCACATATACCTTCTTCACGTCCAACGGGACCTAATTTTTCGTTAGTAGTAGCTTTGATGCCAATTTGAGTTGGTTCTAATTCTAAAACAGCCGCTAGTTTGTCGCGCATATTCACAATATGCGGTTTTAATTTTGGACGTTCTGCTACTACCACCGAGTCAATATTTCCCACCTGCCAACCTTGATCCCGAATCAGTTGATGTACTTGATTTAATAGTACTAAACTATCTGCTCCCGCCCATTTGCGATCGCTAGGAGGAAAATAATGACCAATATCCCCCAAAGATAATGCGCCAAGCATGGCATCCATAATCGCGTGTGTTAATACATCAGCGTCACTGTGCCCCAATAAACCCAGTTCATGGGGAATTTGAATTCCACCTAAAATCAAAGCGCGATCGCTCACCAGTTGATGAATATCGTAGCCGTTACCAATACGAATTTTAGTCATTTGTCATTTGTCATTAGTTAGGAGTTAGGAGTTAGAAGTTAGGAGTTAGGAGTTAGGAATTATTATTCTCCCCTGCTCCCCCTGCTCCCCCTGAT
>NZ_CAXTNP010000340.1:0-7231 GCF_964245575.1 uncultured Nostoc sp.
TCAAAGCTGTAGCCCTTATTTCGTATAGCTTAGAGCTTTTCTTAGTGCCATTCAGTGCTGTTGCCAAGTCATCTACTGTCCAGAGTGTACTGATAACACTTTTAGCGCCAGCACAAAGAAAACCTGTTGAAAGAGTGAGAATATCATCGGTTATTTCAGCAACACCCAAGCCAGTTTCGCAGCAAGAGAGAAATACATCTTTTAACTGAGGAGTGCGCCAACTTGGAGTTAATAACTGACTTAATGTAATACAGCCATCTCCTAAAATTAATACTGATTCTAGAGGATTATCGAGCCGCGAACGCGCATGATGACTAGAATGAATTACTTGGACTTTTTGTATCAGTTGACGATAGTTGCTGACACTAGCTTCTTGACTAGCTTTTAAACGTTGATTATTAGGAATATTATATAAAGTTGCTAGTCGTTCTCCTTCCCAACTAGCGTAGGGTAAATCTTCAGTAGCATCTTCAACAATACCGTAGTTCATAAGACTAATGACTGAGGGACGGTTGTGACAAAATTCTAAAATTTGGCAGCTAGGAACGTAACGAATGAAAAATTTATCTCCCAGATATTGACTTGATGCTATTGGTAAAGCAGCAAAAGGAATTTGATGTAATGCTAGATGAGGAACAAGAATCAATTCATCAATATTTTTCAGATGTTGTGCAATTAAATCATTGAATTTTAAGACTTTAGCTAGTTCTGCTGTTAAAAAAACAAATTGCTCTTTCCAAGTATCTTTGTGATGAACATATTGCTCTAACCAGGGAGTTAAAATCGATGATTGTAAAGTTTCAAATCCCAATTCCGTACAAGTGTGCAAAGTAATTTGATTCTGCCGGATAATAAAGATATGAGTGTCATTCAAGGTAGTATAAAAGCTCAGAATAGCTGTTGTAGGTACTTTAATTAGCTGCTGTATGGATGACAAATTCATGGGACTTACTTGAATTTGACCAGCCAGAACAGGATCTAGACGGCGCATTTGTTCCCAAATTTGCTGTTTTTCAGCTTCCAAATCTGCAATAGTTTCGTTATAAGCTTCGATAGCAGCCCGACTATGTGGGCTTTTACCGAGTTTATTACCATCCAAGTTACTGCTATTATAATGGTGTCTTAGTTCATTATCAATTTACCGTTGTATAGCTTCAAAATCTTGTAAATACTGTTGAATTTCAGCAGGAATTTCGCCATCTGAATAAAGGTCATTACTTGCCATTAAATCTACGAGTCGTTTTGAGCGAGAACGTTCGACATATTCAATAGCTTTATTCAGTTGTTTATTATTAATACAAGCTTGCACCATATTTTCATAAACATGGAGAGAATCAGCTAGGATTTCTTGACGACGTGATTCTGAACTTGCCCAAGTGCGACTGGTTTCTACAGCTTCAATTGCCACACTATAGCCCCTAATCGCTTCAGCCCAATCACCAATGTTAAAAGCAGTGTTTCCCAGCATTTGTCCTGCTTTTAGGCAATCTGCGGGAAAAGCCGTGGGAGTGAATATCTTTAAACCTGAACGATAAGAGGTAATTGCTGCTTCTATTTGCTCTTGTTCTAAGAAGACATTTCCTAGATTCAGATGAGTCATAGCCCACTGTCGAGGATATTCTTCTTTCGTTAAAACTTGTAAAGCAGATTGATGAGCAGCGATCGCCTTTTCTAAATTTTCGCTCCTATCCCCATGAATTCGGTGAAAATAGGCATTAGCCAAATTCATGTGTACTTCTGCCCAACCTTGGCGGAAGGCTGCTTTTGTGTAGACTTGTAAAGCAGATTGATTAGCAGCGATCGCTATTTCCACATTTTCTGCTGCATCACCTCTGAGTCTGTGACGATAGGCAGATGCCAGATTCATTTGAGTTTGCGCCCAAAGTTCTAGGAAGTCTTCACGAGTACGAATGGAAAGAGCATTTTGATAACAAGCGATCGCTTTTTCTAAATTTTCAGCCTTGTCATCGAGAATGCGATCACGGTAAACAATGCCGAGATTGTTTTGGATTTTTCCCCACTGTTCAGGGAATCTATCACGACTACAAACCTGCATAGCAGCTTCACCTGCCTTAATCGCCAGTTCTGCATTCTCTACTTGATCGCCACGAATCCGATAACCATAAGCAATAACCAGATTACTTTGAATTTCTGCCCAAAGTTCGGGAAACTGTTCACGGTTACAGAATTGTAAAGCATTGTGTAAGTAAGAAAGGGATTTTTCCAGATTTTCTGCTTGCTCACCTTTTATTCGACGGTGATAAGTATTGCCCAGCATCAATTGACACCCAACCCACTGTTGTGGATAGGTTTCGTAAGTCAATACTTTAGAAGCAATTTCGTAACCTGTAATGGCAATCTCTAAATTGCTCGCCTCACTACCCTGTCGAAATTCTTTAATTAGAAGGCTCAAACCTACAAGACTTGCAGCAAGACCTTGTACATATTCTGGCGGTGCTTCAGACAGCATGGCTTCTGTCTTCAAACGCAATACAGTCGCAAAGCGTTCATCAAGTTTGTGTTTATTTGCTTCCAGTAATGGGTATACAACAGCTTTAGGATTTTCTAGGTTCTTGAAAACTGTTTCAAATAGCTGAATCTGAAATAGTTCGCGGTTCGCATCTTCAATCCGTTCCCATTGTTCAGGAAAATCTTTCTTAGAAAAAACACTAGCTGCTACCTCATAACCTGTAGCAGCAATTCTTAAGTTAATTACTGTATCGCCTTGGGGAAACTCTCGAATTAAATTACTAAAACTTAAAATAGTTGCAGCAAGTTGAATGGCTTGCCCTGATGTCATCTCTTTGCAAACATCCTCAAGCCTTTGCAAGTACTGAACAAATTGTTCGTCTAATTGATTTAGGTTATTTTCTAGTATTTGATATACAGCTTGTGAGTCACCATTGCTTTCGCTTGTTGCTTGTAATACCTGCTCAAGAAATTGTGAATTTGAGGAAATTTGTTGAAATTCATCAGTATCGAAAAAGTTTAAAAGGTGTTGAGAACCAGAACGTTCGGCATACTCCCTGGCTTTATCTCGTTGCCCATTAGTAATGCAAAATACCACCATATTTGTGTAGGCAAGTATCTCTTCTGGAATTTCTTGTTTATGAGAAATACCTGCCCAAAGTCGGCTTTGTTCAACAGCTTCAATGGCAACAGCATAACCTGCAAAAGCATCTGTCTTCATGCCAGCAGCCAAAGCTGTTTTACCTAAACTCAATCCAGTTTGTATGCAATCTCTAGGGAAATTGGTGGGAGTGAAGACTTGCAAGGCAGCGCGGAGACAGTCAAGCGCTTCAGTAATTTGACCTGTTTTATAATAGGTATTTCCCAGACTGGTTTTTGTTTCTGCCCATCGCTGAGGATAATCAGAAATAGTGTAGACTTCTAAGGCGTTAATATATGACGAAATCGCCTTTTCTAAATTCTTTTGTTTATTGCCTAGAATCCTTTGAGCGTAGGCAGAACCGAGGTTATTTTGACTGCTAGCCCAATAATAGGGCGATGCCGAATGGGTACGTACTTGTAGGGCAACTTGATAACAAGAGATCGCCTTTTCTAAATTTTGTGCCTTATCACCTTGAGTTCTAAAAAGGTACGCATTCCCAAAATTATTTTGAAGAGTACCCCAAAGTTCAGGAAGTTGAGCGCGGTTAACAACTTTTAAAGCAGTTTCATAGCAAGAAATTGACTTTTCGATATTTTCAGCTTTGTCTCCTGTAATCCTATCTGTATAGACAAGACCGAGATTATTTTGCACTCTTGCCCACTCTTCAGGAAAACCGTCACGGGTATAGATGAGTAGGGCATTATTACAAGCAGCAATTGCCTTTTCTTGATTATCGGCGCGATTTCCTCGTATTCGATTACGGTAGGCTGGTGCTAAATTAGTTTGAATATGCGCCCAAGTTTCTGGGACAATTTGACGGTTAAAAATTTTGGCAACTGCTTCTAAACCTGTAATGCTAATTTCTAAGTTAATTGCCCTGTTTCCTTTACGAAACTGCCCAAGCAAGGTGCAGAAATCAACAATACCCAATCCTACTAATATTACTTGTTCTGTTATTGAGTCGTTGTTGAGTAGGCTAAAGTTTATCCAGTAATTAAACTGTTCAGAAAAATCATCATTTAGTTGATCTAAGTTAGCTTTAAGTAGACGTTCAAGGGCTTGCAGATTGCTTTTATTTTGTGAGATCGCCCACAATATTTCATCTAAAAAAGCAGGAGGTCTGATAGGATTATCTGCCGCTGAAGGCTCATCTATGTATAATCCCAGTTGTTCAACCAACCAATCAGCTAAATTTATTAAAAAGTAAGCAGAACGAATATCTCCTTGGTTTCCCCGGATTTGAGCTACCATTTCCAAAGTTTCTACAAACCCAGCATCAACTAATTGTGCGTGTTTCCTGAGAATCTTCATTTCCCTGCCACTAGGACAGTTGAGTAGCTGTTTAATCAGCTTGAAATAAGCTTTTTGGCGTTGAGTAAAATCTGGCGATTTTTGATAACCGAATCCTTTAGCCATGACAATTGAATGTTTTGGGTGGTTATATACATCATTCCCAACTGCTCAAACTACGCAACATCTCCCCAAATTTCTGCTAACTTCTCCAATAGCATTTCGGCTAAATCTTGTAATTCGCTATCATCTTGCTGAATTGTTTCACGATTAGCACCAACAGCGCGAGTATCTCCAGCTAATATTTCCCCTCCGGCGTAGCGCCACTCAAATTCATCGCCAGTTCGGTAAAGAAGCTCAAACTGTGCCACAATCTCTGATAAAGGTTTGTTGCCTAATACAGAGCGTACTTGTACTGCCACCGAGTCATCAGTTTGCAGAAAAGCGATCGCAACTTCAAGACGAGTAATTTGCTGTAGGAGAGACTCAATCGGCTGGAGTTCTGACACTGCCAACTGTGCAGGCGGATTCACTTCATCAACGGCTGGTGCAAATCCCAATAGCTGCACTGAATCTAGGCTTTCCTGAAACTGTATAGCTACATAGCCAATCCTATTTTCTATAGTATCTGGTAATAAAATGACAGTTTCGTGGGGTAAAACTGGACTGCACTCTAATGTCCCCACATTTGGAATTAGCAAATCAGCTGCATTCGATAAAGCTGCTTTTACTGGATTCCAGCAATCTGATGAATTGAAATCTGTTGGGATTTGCAACCATTTTAAATAGCTATGAACTGCGTAAACTGCTAACGCATTCAAATAAACTCGCTTCCCTTTTTCTACTGTGCTTTGTTGAGCGGCTAAATGTCTTGCTCTAGAATGAATTTCTAAATCTAGCGGAACCATTAACAAGGGGGAAGTTGTGCTGTTCATAACGATTGCTCCTGTTTATATCCCAAATCTGCGGCAATTTTTTGAAGTATTGATTCGCATTTTCTCTTCCAATGCGAATTTACGGTTGTATAAGGAATGCTCAACTCTCGTGCTATATCTGCAACTTTGTCAGGTGGTTCTTTGAGTACACGTCTCTGGCTGAGGAATTGACAATTACACCCAACAGAAGAACCAGAATAACTATTTTTGAGCTTATCTTCGGGATCTTGCTCAATGTAAAGCTCTAATTTTAGACCAATCCGTTGCGTAGTTTTCCTTTGAGAGTTTTCAATTAAACTATCTAAACCACTCAAAGTAGAATTGGGTAGATTATCCAGCAGAGTTATTTCCCCAAAGTCGGAGGCTATGGGAGCATCTAAACTGAGTGGAGCATTTTTCTTCGGTAATGACAAATCTTGAATTCGCCTATAGAGATAGCTGTTAATCCACTTCACCAAACTTTCTACAACTGAACCAGAATAAGGCTCAAATCGAGAAATATTCTTGCTAATCCACTCAAAGGTACGGTTTAGCGCTGCTGGATAGTCTGGATGAGAGGATTTGGCTAATCCTGGGAGTTGCTGAATTTCTAGTAGTAGTCGGTGCATGGACAATCGCCATTTTCCGCTGTTAGGTGGTTGTTGACGTACCTCTGTAATTAAGGTATTCAATTGTTGATCTAAATCATCCATACCATTTTTTTCAAATGTGTGGTTTTGATGATAGACATTATCTCATTTAGCCAGATGCTTACACCAAAGATATCCAGAATTTATCGGAAGCATCTTTTGACAAAATTCAACTAAATGCTATTCATAAGTTCTATTTGTAAGTTCAAAAGTCTTTCTATTTTGTGGAGGTAATAGACTGTTCCCACGGGAATTATTGCAAGTGAAACAAGCCAAACGCAAATTCGAGAGACTGTTAGAGCCGCCCAGACTCTTGGGAACTAAGTGTTCAATGGTTCTTTCAGATTTGGTCATTTGCTTGCTACACCAGCAACAACGGTTTCCATACATTTGTAATAATTGGTGTCTCTTGCTACGCCTAGAGGCTGGAGACATATTAGCCATAATTTAACTGCCTGAGTTTCAAGGTTTGAAGGTGTTCACTTGCTTAACAGGGCAGTATTAAAAAATGACGCAGAGTTTTTGATTGCGTTGCAAAAAGCAGAAACTATAGCAGTTCTCGTTTGGATGCAACACGTGGTAGGGGCACAGCAATACTCATTGGTATCAACTTAACCTTAAAAAGGCGGTTAGAAACCGCACGCCAGTCGCCTCTCCTATCGGAGACGCTGCGCGAACAAGTCGAGCCAGCCCTTTGCGGGGTTCGCCCACGTCGCTGGCTGGCTCGTCTACACAAACAAAAGCTACCGATCCTGGATTCCAGACAAGGGACTAGTACCGCAATGCGGAATTAAAAATTAAAAATGTATACAGCATAAGCGTTTCATTGATTTGAAATGGGTGATTTACTTTGTCTGGGTGAGTTCTTGTTGATATTCTCTATGTTTACGCTGCCACTATTTATCTACAATTTCTTTGGCAGCCACAAGCACAGGTGCGATCACTTTGGTTTGCTGATTATTTGTTGCATTGATGTATTATTTAATTGTTGTATTAATTTACTCAATCGAACCCAGATGCCGATGGAATGCTTTAACAGCATTCGCCACACCATCTTCACCCCTTAACTTCTGGCCTAACTCCTGGGCTTTACACCGCATTCCCTTATCACCCAGTACTACTTCAATTGCTGCTGCTAAAGTTTCTTCTGATACCTTGTGGTACGGTATCAGTGCAGGGCTGACTCCCAACCGGGTTAGCTTTTCACCCCAAACTGGCTGATCTGCAAAAAAGGGTACAGTAACTGATGGTATCCCCGCACGTAA
>NZ_CAXTNP010000341.1:0-7205 GCF_964245575.1 uncultured Nostoc sp.
TTCAATCAGACCTCCTCTTTTTTCTTTGATTTCGACTATTTAGTCTAAACTCCAGCAAGTTAACTTGCACATAATTTCAAAACTTCGCTACGATTCAGCATTATATATACCTTATCAACACCCTGACCCCAATAAACGCTCACGTCGTAAATACGGAGATAAAATTGACTACGATAACATACCTAACAAGTATTTATGTAAAAGTACCATTGATGAGGATATTCAAACTGATATTTATCAAGCGACTTTACTTCATAAAGAATTTGCCCAGGCTCTGAATGTAGTTATTTTGGTCAAAATCAATCTTAAAACTAATGTCCGCAGTCATGTAATTCTATTCTCTAGTGACTTGAAATTATCATTTGAGAAAATAATCGACTACTATAAACTCCGTTTCCAAATCGAGTTTAACTTTCGTGATGCTAAACAGTTTTGGGGTCTGGAAGATTTTATGAATCTAAGCCAAACTGCGGTGACTAATGCTGCTAAAACACGCATTTTTTATGGTCAATTTATCCCATCATCTCCTCTCGGATTTTCGTCAACATAATCCCGGTTCTGGCATTATTGACCTGAAAGCTTATTATCGTGGCTTTCGATATGTCCGTGAAATGTTAAAAATGCTTAGGGAAAAGCCTGAGCCTATTTTATTAACCCAGATTTTTGCCAAGCTTACTGCTTTAGGTCGTATTCATCCCGTTTCTACAGGCGTTGAACCCTCGTAAATTGGCAATGGTATTGGAGAGTGTTTGACCCGTTTGAGAACTTGTTTACCCCCCTACGGGAGGCTAACGCGAACACGCTCACTCACATTGGCTGCTGTTACTAAGACCCGCAAGACTAACCCCAAAGTATCAACTGTCAGAAATCGCTTGCGTCATGCAAATTTTCTTGCCCGCATCAAAGCCCACGGATTGACTAACCATTGCCGCACTCTTAACGCTTTGACTGTGAATGATTCCTTCTGATGCACTTTGATGGCTCTCCTGCAAGGGAATGCCGACCCAATACCAAAAAGATAATTTTGATGCAATGCTATGATTATTTTTGGAAGCGCAAGGGCATCCCTTACCCGAACACTTTAAAACCAAATCTTCGAGCGCATTGAGTAGGTTTTTAAATATCAATCCAATGAGCGTACAGTATTGATGATCGCACCCAGCACTTTATGCACTTGGGGAAAATCTAGCAAGTTTTCGGGGCCTGTCATCACTAGCAACAAGCCCAAAGGTAAGCCTAATACTATTGCAACCAGGGTAGATATACTTACCATGTAAAAAGTTTCACTAGTGGCTTGCAACAAGCTTTGTAGTAATTCTTGTCCTTGCATTGATGCACCTCGCAAAGTTGAAAACAGGGCGGAATACCAATTCGTAATTCGTAATTAAGAAGGTCAAATTTTGAATGTGTTGCCCGATTTTAGAGAATTGGTATTAGCTGGGTTGGAGAACTTAGAATCTAAGTCCAGCCTGTTTGAGTAGTGGTAAAACGCGCTTACCGAAGAAATCGAGATCCGGCTCAAAATCATAGAAGGCAAGCTGGAAACCATCGACACCAGCTTTATTGAGTTGCAAAATTTGCTCGGTGATTTGTTCGGGTGAACCGATTAACTGCACATTACCGCCGATCGCACTGCCAACACCATTACGCAGATTTCCCTTCTGATGTCCCCTCCAGGCGTGTGCATCGCTGCTAACACCTGAACGTCCAGTAATTGACTGATAATCCGCATGGTCGATTATCGCCTGAGCATATTCTTCTGCCTCTTTTTCAGTTTCACGCACGACAAGAAGCGGATTTAGGAGAGTGCGGACAAGTCTACTATTAGCGATCGCCGATTGTTTCACACGGGCTGTATGGGCGGGTAACGACGACAAGGCGCTTTCTATGTCACCACCAGCCGAACTGGTGATAAATACGATATCAGAATGGCGACCCGCAAACTCGATGCCAGCATCCGAGCCAGTGGCGTTAACTAGGATGGGACGACCATAAAGCGGGCGGGGGCTGATGTAAGCATCCTTAAACTGCCAAGAATTTTGACTTTTGTAAGAAAAATTCTCTGTTTCCGACCAAAGTCGTTTGAGGACGGTGACAAATTCATCAGCAAGTTCATAGCGGCGATCGTGTTCGATTTGGCTCCAGCCGAACAGTTCATGCTCATAAGCTCGGTGTCCAGTGACAACGTTAATTCCCCAGCGACCTTTAGAAATGTGGTCAAGTGTCGCACCAAATTTAGCCAGATGAATAGGATGCCAAGGCCCGTAGAGGACGTGAATTGTTGAGATTAATAGAATGCGTGAGGTAATGGCAGCAAGGGAGGCAGTAGCGATGAAGGCATCTAAACCTGCTTCTGTCCAAGTTGGCCCTTGTCCGCCCTTCGGCTGCCAGGTAGAATAGCCAAAAACAAGGTCAAAACCTAACTCCTCAGCCTTTTAAGTCAGTTTGGCATTGTAATCAAACGACCAGTCTGTAGTGCGCGGTAGATTAGAAGAACTCCAACCACCGTGATGAATCGGTAAAAACAGCCCTAGCAGTACTGGCTGCCGGAGAGCTTGGGATAATGGGCTTTGGGGATAGTCTGTTGGAGAGGCGATCGCCTCTTTACTTGCTCTTAAAAAAGTAGTATCAATTGCACTCATAGTTCCTCTCAACGGTTTCGGTTGGCTGCGAGATCCCCGACTTCTGAATAAATACTCATAAAGTGGTTTCCCGCATGTTAGAAGTCAGGGATCTGAACAAAATTAGAAGAATCCTCGTTGCGGCAATGGTGTACCGTTGATCTCGTAGTCCCCGATCGCACGAGC
The DNA here is from genome assembly GCF_964245575.1 of uncultured Nostoc sp. Classification (GTDB taxonomy): domain Bacteria; phylum Cyanobacteriota; class Cyanobacteriia; order Cyanobacteriales; family Nostocaceae; genus Nostoc. The sequence continues at coordinate 2,808 of NZ_CAXTNP010000341.1, forward strand.
CTTAAAGTGATTTGGGTTGTGTGAGGATAAGGTACGGGCGTTGCGCCAATGACGATCAAAGTTGGAGCTTTTCTTTGTTGTAGAAGCCCCACCAACTTCAAACAGCAAGGTGGCCGAACGTAGTGCTAGATCATCAACAATCAATTTGGCTTTGGCTGCACTCAAAGAAGCTACCAGCGCAGCAGCAGTTTCCGATTCCTCTCCCTGGGCTTGGGCAGCAGGGAGGCGATCGAGACCATCAGCTGCCGCCAAGACGATCGCTTCGGCCGCAAAGGCATTGGCGGCAATCTGCCCGACAGTCTGTTGCAAGATTGGGTCTTCTGAGGCTTGCTCGGATACAGCATGGTAGAAAGTCCGGGGCCGGGTACGGACGAGGGCTGTTGCATCGCGTAGAACGCTGCGAATAATGCCAGCATTAATTGCTGTTAAAAATAATTGCGGGACGATGTTGTATGGCAGGTTGTCTTTGTCTGTGTCTGTCTCAAAAATTACTTCATCCGCCTCTACACGGACATTTTTAAATGTTGTCGTTCCAGTGCCTGTAAGCCTTTGACCGAATCCGTCCCAGTCATCCACAAGGTGAATCCCCTCGCGGTTGGTAGGAATGAGTACAAATGCTTTCGTGTCATCGGGTACTAACACACGCACGAAAATCAAGTCTGCGTAAAGGCTGCCAGTGCTGTAATACTTAGTACCATTCAGCCGATAGCCGTCGCCATCAAGTGTTAATTTTGTATTCACGACTTGGCCGCCACCAGATCGCTTGGTTTCCAGTTCAGTTGTAGCGAGTCCAATAATTGCACCATCAATGACTGCCTTGAGCCAGCGACGATTCCTTGGGGTGCGCTCAGAACGCAAAATTCGCTCCGTCACAGAGAAATGATTCCGTATAATGTGAGCGACATTTGGATCAGCATCCCCCAGCCGAATCACGACCTCGAATAGTTCGCGTGCGGTGCTACCACCACCACCTTCGGCAACGGGGATTCGCAATGCACCCAACCTGGAACGCCGGATCAATTCAACTACATTATAAGGAAGGATGCGATCGCGATCGCGCTCACTTGCTCCCAGAGCAATGAAATCGAACAAAGCTTGCAGTTCGGGAGATTTGGCTGTGACAGGAGCCGAGAACTGGAAAGTAGAATCTATAACTTTTTCTTCAATTTGAGTCATTGTTTTTCTCTCTATTTTGGGAATAAGGGATTGGAGACTGGGGATTGGGAAAAGAGATTTTTATCAGATTGTTGTGTGATAAATCACATAAGTGTCTAGCTGACGGAAGCAGTTGTGGTCTGGAAGAAGCGGTTGGCGGGGCGCGTCAGTCCCAGATTTTCGCGTAGCGTCTTGCCCTCATAGTCGTGGCGGAAGATCCCACGCCGTTGGAGTTCTGGCACAACCTTGTCTACAAAGTCATTCAGCCCTTCAGGAAGAAAAGGGAACATGATGTTGAAGCCGTCAGACCCTTCCTCTGTCAGCCATTGCTCCATATCATCAGCGATCGTTTGGGGCGTGCCGACGAAAGCCAGCCCGCCGTAACTGCCGATGCGTTGAGCTAACTGTCGAATGGTCAGGTTCTCGCGTTGCGCTAAGGCTATTACTCTTTCTCGTGAAGAGTGACCAGCGTTATTTGGTGGGATTTCTGGCAAGGGGCCATCTGGATCAAAACCCGAAACATCGTAGCCAAGCGCACTATTAAGGCTGGCGATCCCACTGTCATAATGTACTAGGCTGTCCAAATGAAGACGCTTGGCATGTGCCTCGGCGACGGTTTCCCCCACGATGACTAAAGCACCTGGAAGGATTTTTATGCTGTCTGGGTCACGTCCAATCGCCTGCGCCCGTCCCTTAATGTCTGCAAACAAAGCTTTTCCAGCTTCCAGATTACCAGCAGGTGCAAACACAGCCTCGGCGGTTTCGGCAGCTAATTGCCGTCCGGCTTCGGATGCGCCTGCCTGAACGATTACCGGCCAGCCTTGGACAGGTCTGGCGATGTTCAATGGCCCTCGCACCGAGAGATATTTTGCCTTATGATTCAGAACGTGAAGCTTTGCAGGGTCAAAATAAATCCCTGCTTCCACGTCCCGAATAAACGCATCGTCAGCGAAGGAATCCCAAAGACCCGTGACAACATCATAAAATTCTCTAGCCCGCCGATAGCGTTCATCATGCTCTATCTCTTCTTCTAATCCAAAGTTGAGCGCTGCGTCTGGATTGGCTGTGGTGACGATGTTCCAGCCAGCGCGACCGCCACTAATATGGTCGAGAGACGCAAAGCGGCGAGCGATGTGGTAAGGCTGGTCATAGGTCGTGGAAGCGGTAGCTACCAGCCCAATGTGTTCGGTGACGCTAGCAAGGGCAGAAAGCAGGGTAAAAGGCTCGAAAGAGGTGACAGTATGGCTGCGCTTCAGTGCGTTGATTGGCATATTCAGCACCGCTAAGTGGTCAGCCATGAAGAATGCATCGAACTTGCCCTGCTCTAATTTCTGGATGAATCGTTTCAGTGCTGGGAAGTTAAAATTAGCGTCAGGTAAAGCCCCAGGATAGCGCCAAGCGCCTGTATGTATGCTTACCGGGCGCATAAAAGCACCTAGTTTTAATTGCTTCGATTTGCTCATCAGTCCTCCGTATCAAAATTTAAAATACAGGGGCGATCATCCCCTTGAAGTAGTTATTGATATAGTCCTTCAATTTGGGATCGACAACCAATTGATTTAGTTTTTGGATGTTGGGATCATTTGCTTTTGATTGTACAGTTGCTAGACCCACCGCATAATTTTTGTTAACTATGCCAATCTTGTCTAACACAATAGGGTTTAGACATACCTTTGCTTGCACAATAAAGGATGCAGATGTCACAGCGAAATCTAGATCGTCCAACGCTCTAATAATAGCGTAATTGTCTAATTCCTTAATTTGGATATTTTTGGGATGCTTAATGATATCTTTGATGTTGTAATACTCCCCTGACTTTTCTTGTTAATTGATTAAATCTATGTGTTTGAGGAATTTCAAAATGCAATCTTGATTGCTATCATCATTAGAAATAGCAATTGTTACCCCTATAGGAATCTTATTGAGTCATTTGATCTTTAATCGTTTTGAATAGAGTTCGGTTATGGTGGTATAACTGCGATTCAACATGACAAAATCCGTGTTAAGTCTTTTAGCCGTTTGTTTCATAAACGGTTCATGCTGGAAAAAGTTAGCATCTTCCCCACTCTTAAAAGTATCGTTAATTTTTACTGAATCAGCGATAGTCACTTCTTTTGCGGCAATCAATGTACTGTATAACGATAGATTTATAGTAGTATGGTATGAGATTTGCATAGGTGAGGATAAAAAACAAGATATATCTCCCCAGTCACCATTTAATTTGGAGGTAAAAATGTCAGAACCACGCTATGGTATTTGGGCCCCTGTTGGAGGTAACTTTGGCCCTCTCAATACGCCAGATGAACCGATTGATGCTAGTTATGAACGCACGCGATCGCTAGTATTAGAAGCAGAGCGTTTAGGATATGTCACCACTTTAGTCGCACAACACCTTGCCAATCCCCGTAGTCTAGATTTAGAACAGTTGAAAACTTGGACAGCTTGTGCTGCATTGGCTGAAGCTACGGAAAGTATAGAAATTATTGCCGCGATTAAACCTTTATTATTTCATCCAGCCGTTCTAGCCAAGATGGCCCTGGGAATTGATGCAATAAGTGTTGGACGTTTTGCCATAAACCTAATTAGTGCTTGGTTTCGCCCAGAAATGGAGCGTACTAATATCCCCTTCCCTCCTCATGATGAACGTTATCGCTATTCTGGTGAATGGTTGCAGGTTGTTAGAGCTTTGTGGAGCGGTGAGAGGGTGAACTTTGAGGGTGAATATTTCAAAATCCAAGATTTGAGCCTTCGACCCTTCTCTGTTGCTCAACCCTATCCTCGTATCTATTTGGGAGGAGCATCAGATACAGCACAGATTTTACCCGGATTTCTCACAAACTCGGAAAAAAATGGGGGTAAAAACTGTTAAAATGTATAGGTGGCATGCATTTAAGCAGTTTTAAAGGATAATTCAACCAGCAAGGCGATCAATACCAAAACAGTTGAAATTTGAACAGCCAAAATCACCCCCAATCGTAGTAAACTTCACTGGGGGGCAGGTAACATCCGATGCTGGTTTAGGGTTAATTGCGGAACTAGACCGAAAATTGCAAATAACATCACGATTAGCTCTATGTTTCCAAACACAAAAATACGCTCTGGCGCGGGGAAATGGAAAATCGCTTTAAAGAGCAACAACTTGAACTTTTTAGTGATCGAACCAGTACACACACATTTGTGGGCAATCACAGGACTTACGCATTGACAGGAAGTTGAGCATGTGCATTAAAACCCACCTTTTGT
>NZ_CAXTNP010000342.1:0-7185 GCF_964245575.1 uncultured Nostoc sp.
TTCGTCTAATGATAAAGCGAATGGTATCTTAAGCTTTTGTTTACGAATCAGCTCTGAGTTAGTCTATCTTCTAATGGAAATGCATCTACCAAAGCATCTCTTAATTGTTGATATTGTGATCCAGTCAAATCCATAAATTACTTCAGTTTCCTTCTTGAATTATTTCGTACCAAAAAGATAAATCACTAACTTTGTGAGAACCGACTTGAGGATGTCGCCCGATACCAAACCCATCTTTATACTGCAACCATGATGTCCGGTATAGCTCTATTGTATTGCCAGTTACCTTACTTAAAACTTGATAAGCTAGATTACCCAAAATTGATGCCCCTCCGATAGCAGTAGTAATAGTGCTAACCTGTGGCGAAGCCACAGCAAGCCCCACTAATGTACCTACTGCTCCTTGTAACTCTGTTGATTGCAATTGCTGGGATAGTAACGTCGCTAAATCGTCTGTGTCTTTGCGATCGCGGGATACTGTAATGAATATGTCCAAAAAGTGTAGAGCATTTCCATAAAATATCAGTAGCCCATTTTCACCTGTAGGAAGACGATCTTGGTCTTTAATACCTGGAAAACGAAATGTTTTAGGTACATAAGCACTTGTCGAGTCGCCTTGTGTGGCATTCCCGTGAACCACTAAAGCGTCTAATCGGATATCTGCATCCCCAAACCATTTTTTGGTATCCCAAATCATAATGTCTTGCAAGCGTACAGCTAAATTTTCTGCTTGTGGTTGACTAAATGATTCCCTACCACCTCGTTGATTAGAGTTGAGTTCACGTTCTATCTGCTCAATAGCCATACTATCAGGCGGGATAGCTTCATCAATTAACCATTCCTGTTGAGTCATCTATCGCTCCTGGGATGAAAAACTATTAGGTCTATTACATTACTACAAATCTACAGAACGGGATTCCAGATTGATATTAGCAGTCTCAGTAGATTTGCGATAGTAGTTTACTAATACTAATTTGGAAAACACCTTTAAGCCGCATCAATTACAAGATTGGGGGAATACCTACACCAAACAAGGGGCTAAAGCTTTAAACAAGAAAGTCCAGCAAGCACTGGAGAAAACCATTGATCTGCGATCGCCTACGGCGGGCGGGTACGCCATCGCTAGCGCAGGAACCCCCAAAAGAGAATGCCCAAGAATGTCTGCGGCTCATGGGTATGGCGTTGAAGAATCTCGCTAGTGCGATGAACAATACCCAAACGTTGGAAGCTGCGGCGATAATTCTGGGGAGTGAACCGACACCAATTGCGATCGCGTATCGGGCCGAACAACTGGAAATGTTGCCTCAAGCGGTTAGCGATATTCGGCGGGTACTGTCAAAACCTGGGTGTACTTGGCAGGACTATTGGGCAGTGGCGCAAGAGTACGAGGTAATAAAAGCAGACTATTGGGCAGAATTAAGCACCCAGGAAACAGAATTAATTACCGTACTTTAAACGGCATCTACTGAACCTCCCATAATCGGGCTTGGTTCTATCGTTGCCCACGCCGATCCATACCGCACTTTGTATGTCGAGAGAGGTGAGGTTGTAGAAGAATTAGGGGATGAGGTAATGGTTGCTTGGGATTGCTGGAAGGAGCAATCAAAAAAGACTGATAGGTATTTCCGAGATGAGTTGCGCTTTTGGCAACCTCAATAGGCTTTCAGTGTATCGGTAACTTTTTAGACAAACAAATATCGAACTAAACCCTGCGATGCCTACGGCGGTAAACAACGCTGTAGGGAAATTTCCGTGCGTCAAAATAATAGGAGATTGTGAAATGACTGCAACTATTACAAGACCCAAGCTCAAAAAGGCTGCTGCTAAAGCACAATCACCGTATAAGCGGCTTCATGTGATTATTCCCATAGAAGATATGTTGTGGGCATCGCAGCAAAAGCCTTCAGTTACGCAATTGTGGCAGGAGTCTTGGACGGCTGACCCCTATGGTTCTCGGTGGATGCCTTTGTCTACTGGGATGGGTTACAGTACTTTTATCTCTGCGAAGAAAATTCTAGCTGAAAGTGGATTATTCATCTTCAAGCCCGACAAGTCCATAGAAGATGGCCGGGAAACGGCTAGCTGGATGGTGAAGAATTTACACGGTAGCCGGATGAAGGAGTTTTGGGAGAAAGCTAATTCTGCGTCACCAAAACCAAATGTTGAAAAACGAGAACTAAATGCTGAGGATTCAGAGATGAATGCTGGCTCTGAAGAAATGCGTGCTTTGTATAAAGCATCTATTTCAGCTAAAAACCAGTCAGAGCAAAGGTTACAGGAAGCCTCACGAACTGTTAAGGAACAGCTAACGAACTCTTCAAAAGAGTTCGTTATACCAATTCACGAAAACCCTGATACAGATAGATTTCTTGTAGGGGCATGGCAATGCCATGCCCTTACCAACGTATTTGTATCATTATTAAAGTGAAATGGTATTAGCTGTGTCTCTGACACGCTTACACGAAACTCGCAAGTGGAGGAGACGGCTCACGCGCCCTTGGGGGGCGCGTCGCCTCCGATTATTGAAAGCGTGTCAGAGAAAGACTTGCCTGTGGCAATGGACTGTACATCGCTGTCGCTTGTAAATGGTATACAGGGTCAATCTGCTTTTTTGATAGGAGAAAGCCAGGATTGTGGTGTTGAAGCGAGAGACTGTCATGAAGGTACTTGTTCCGCCGCGCCCGTCGCTCAAAATGAATTTTCTCTAAATTCTGCGATCGCTAATCAAACTCAGGCGCAGGTAGAACAAAGTAATCCCACTTCGTTGTTAGTTGAAAATTCAGTTTCGGGTGTAGGAGTCAAAGCAGTTGATGAGGGTAAAGGTTCCGCCGCGCCTATTGTAAATCCTGAAAAATGGTCGCATGAGGCGATTATTGCTTTTGTCAAATATGCGACCTCTTCGGATGCAGAAACTGAAAGTTGCGGCGAATTCGGGGCAGAATCCGGGGTTTGAATTCTTGCAGGAATGCTGGAATGATGACACTGCGAAAGCAGATTGTGATCAAGAAATTACTGACGAAGTTTTCGCAATCGGGTATCGCTTGTGTTGATGGGGTATTGGTTGATTGAGAGAGGTAGCGATTTTAGTAGCTAAATCTTGAGGCTGGATGTGAAGGAAGTACTGATACTTGACTAAACAGAGCAAATGTACTAATTTGTCATCAGTTATTCTTGTTTAGAACCATAAAAACAATGGAATTTTCTTACACCATTCTTTACGTAAAGGATGTTATACCAATTTAATATGAAGCTGCATAGAATAACGCTTCTAATATGAAGTTGTAAGAAGAAACAGAAATTACCTGTTCAAATGTAAGTTGGTCAAATATTTCCTGGATGCGATCGCGTAAATTTTGTAGAGAAGAAAAGAGTTCATTTTTCAGCGATTTTTTAATGAACTGCCAAAGCCTTTCGATCGGGTTAAGTTCCGGAGAATGCGGTGGTTGAAGCAAAGGGATAATATTTTCAGCCCAGCGAATCGCGGAACTTATATGAGCGGGAGCTTGGTCAATCTGTAAAATAGCATAGTCATCGCTTAATTGCTGAGATAACCAATCCAAAAACTGTTGAAAATATTCTCCATTAAGTTTTGGGTATTCGTGTTGAAAATGTTTTCCCGTTAAGGGAGCGATCGCGCCATAAATCCAAAAATTATCTCGTTGCCATTTAACGGATACAGTGGGCTTAACTCCAGCAGCCGTAATTACTTTTCCGGTGAGGGTTTTGAGTCCAATCCTAGTTTCATCCTGACATAGGTAGTGGACGCACTTTTCTTCTGCCAAAAGCTTTTTGAGACAGTTCAAAATGATACCAAGTTTTTTTTAAACTCAGACACCAACTCTTCGTCCTGCTTGTAGCTTTGAGGACGTGGTACTTTTAGTTTGGCTCCTAATTGATATCGAACCAATGCATAAACCGTTCCATACTCAATCTCAAGTCCATGTTCTTTTTTTAACCACTCTACTATCGCACCATAACTACTAAACCCTTCTCCTGTTTCCAACTCAATTTTGAGCGCTGCGATCGCATGATCATTTATTTTTCGGTTGGCACCTGGTGCTTTCTTAATTTCCAATAACCTAGAAAGCCCACCCAATCGATATTTCTGTAACCATCTTGTCACCGTTGAAGTATCTCTACCCAAACGTTTTCCTAGTTCCTGCTGTTCCTTTACCTGCCCACTCTTGAGCCACCACAACATCTGTAACTGTTCTTTATGGCTTCCCACGTTAGCTGTTTGTAGACGTTTTTTTAGTTCCTCTTCGCTTTCTGCGATTTCAATCTTAAACGGACGGCTCATAGGCATCTAAATTTATTGAGTTTGTAATCCTCTATTATATGCAGCTTCATATTAAAGTGGTATTACGCAGTCGGTTGCTTTTTACGAAAAAGCATTTGGGTTACACCAACATTTTATTCATGAAAGTGGACAGTATGCACAGATGGAGACAGGTTCAACAAAACTTGCATTTGCCTCCAATGAACTAGCTAGCTCAAATCTAACTAAAGGATTTCAAGAAAACAGCTTATCTGCTCAACCTGCTGGAATTGAAATTGCTTTCACAACAGATGATGTTGATGCAGCCTTCAATCGTGCTGTTGAAGCTGGTGCAGTTAGTTTAGTTGTGCCAAAACAAAAGCCTTGGGGACAAAAAGTTGGATACGTCAGAGATTTAGACGGTATTTTAATTGAAATTGCTAGTCTTATATAGACATTTAATTTTTGTCAGTTGAAAGTTCATGGTGGATGGCGCTTTTCAACAAGCCTTAGTTGGTTACGAAAGCTTATACTTGGCATAAAATTTGACCCCTGAAAACTTTTCAAACACCCTCTATACAGTAACTAATGCCTTTAATTCCTCAGTTTTTAATCTTGGTCCATAGGATGTAACAATCTTAGAAGCTGCGGCTGATGCTAATTTTCCGGCTTCTTCATAGCTCATACCTTGGGTAATTCCATAGAGGAAAGCTCCTGCATACATATCTCCTGCTCCCACTGTATCTACAGCTTTTACTTGAGGTGCAGCAATTTCGATTAATTTATGACCATCAAATACTACTGAACCCTTGGCACCGCGAGTAATGGCAAATTTCTTACTCAGGGTTTTTAGTTTGTCTACAGCTACTTGAAAATTTTCTGTATCTGCTAGTTCTAATGCTTCACTTTCATTAGCAAAAATTAAGTCTAAACCAGGCCCAATGATGTCTAATAGACCATCTTTAAAAAACTTCACCATGTTGTAATCAGATAGGGACATGGTAGTTTTTACTCCCGCTTTTTCAGCTATTTCTCTAGCCTTTATAGCTGCTTCTTTTGCTGTGGGAGAAGTCACTAAATATCCTTCTATATATACATATTCTGAATCAGTAAGCGCTGATGATACTAATTCTTGTGTAGAAAATTCTCCAGTAATTCCCAAAAATGTATTCATGGTACGATCTGCATCGGGAGTTACTAGCACCAAACATTTACCTGTAATTCCTGATTGACGGTCGCCATTTTTTAAGTTGGTATCTACCTGAGAGTTGAGTAAATCTTCTATGTAAAAGTCTCCAAATTCATCATTAGCTACTTTACAGGAATAAAAAGTTTTTCCTCCTAGTTGACTAATTGCCACTATTGTGTTTGCTGCTGAACCTCCACAACTCTTATGACAATGAAGATTTTTGAGATTTTCCAAAATATGATTTTGACTCTCTTCATCTAGGAGTGTCATTACACCTTTATCAATCTTTAACTGTTGCAGTAACTCTGGAGATACTTCATATTCTATATCTACTAAGGCATTACCTACACCATAAACATGATATTTCTTACCCATTGTTTACCTCCGAGAATAATTTCTGTCTGACTTGAACAGAATTGATAATAACAGATAAGAGTTGCTTGGTCATCATTTCGTAAACCCGCATTTTTTCATGATCTTTGAGCTACAGACAGCAGTTTTATCGGGAGCAAAGAAAATTCTAGCTCAAAGTAGGGCAAACGCATCTAAATTACTCTTGATCACAACGAAGGTTAAAAACCAATCGATTTAATCTTTCCTTTTGCGTTTGATTTGTTTTCCAAGCCCAAAGCGATGTCTGCGGTGGTCACTGACTTGTACTGAGCGGAGTCGAAGTAGCTTTGTCGTACCCCTACGAGGAAGCAAGCTACGCGCAGCGTCTCGTAGAGAAGTGCAGGCTACGCCAACGCCAAAATATTTGTTAATAAGCAGCGATTAATGCGACTACTTTTAGCTTATTGATAATCAAAGGGTCTTGTTGACATGATGTGTTTGCCTTGTACATAAAAAACGGTAGGTTAATTAAAAATCTACCGTTTTTTTTTGATTTTAAATTTCTATTTTTTATTTAGCCAAAAGCTAATTATTTGGCATACTCTTGTGCTTCATCTCCAGATAAAGGCTGAAAATTTCTAATCAGCGCTGCTGCATGAGTTCCTTCGGCGCTAAAAAGCAGGGAATAGCAATAAGGTTCAGGTAGTCCTGGCTCTTTCATTTCTGCTATCCATAACCAACTTGATTCTTCGTCCTCCTCACATGAGTAATCGTAATGTAGTCTTTCTGTGTTAAACATTTTTTTTTGCTCCTATTTTTCTCAAAAGCTTACATCCGCGCCTTTAAAATTACAAATGTCGCCAGAAGTTATTACTGATAGTCTTGAGACTGACAACCTTAGTTTCTGTTGTTTCAAGGGCATGACTAACAGTCACCGCAGCAGCTTGTGGTGCAGGTGTCGCTAACAGAGAATTGAGTAACTCTCGCTGATAGTCAATATCTGCTACCGTGCGGTAAACTCTGTGGTAATCAATTTGCATCCCTAAAGGTGTTGGTACTATTTTCAGATATTCATTTAGGGCGTTAATATAGCCATCGTGAAAAATCCTATTAGTAATACAAGGACGGATAATATTCAATAATTGAATAGCTCGTCTAATGTCTGCAACACTACGGCTAGCATCAATCTCTGGCTGACTTTCGCTGTAACCTTTGGATTTCTTTTCTGCTACCAGATTGTTGAATTTGCTAACGGCTCTTTGATGATTGGCTAATGTGTGGATTTTCGTTTGCGCTTGATAACCGACTCTGCCCCACTGCACTGTTAAGTTACCATCTTCGACTTTGGCAGACAGGGTAAGCGCGTCTCAAACACTATTGACAAGCGGATTCTGAGGCATGATCA
>NZ_CAXTNP010000343.1:0-7174 GCF_964245575.1 uncultured Nostoc sp.
CGCATTTGTTATTTCGGGGTTCGCATTTGCAATCTATGTACAAGAGAACAAGTCGCTGTACCAGAACATACCAATATAATCAGATGAGTAACAGAGATTATCCAATACGGTTCGGTTAGCTTGTTTATCGAGGGAAGATTCCCCCAACCCCCCAATTGATCGGGGGTCACCACAGGCGAGGGGATCTTATCCCAACCGTATTGAGAGATTATCTGCCTCCAGCGATCTGATACTGTTTGACTTTAATCATGATACAAATACGTTGGTAGGGGCACGGCATTGCCGTGCCCCTACGCGAAATCTATATGTATCAGGGTTTTAGTGAAATGGTATGAATCGTTATTAAGCGCGATCGCATAGCGCAGCGTCTCGTAGAGAAGTTATCGCCGTAAGTCGGCGCCGCACCCTATCTTAAGCCGCAGAAGCGTCTACAGACTTCTCTGCTCATCTGACAAATCATTTATGATATCCCAAAGATAGATGTAATAGTATTTAATGTGTGCTAATTAGTCAGTACTGTAAACTGTAGGATTGAAAATTAGGATTTTTCTACCTAAAATTAAAAATCTAAAATTAAAAAATTGGTAACACTGATGGTTAGGAGTGCTAGAGTTTCAAGAAACTCACCGGAACTTTTCAGCGGGTATTCATGCTGAAGAAACTACAGAAAAAGCAAATTTCGATAATTGCGGGTGCAGCACTGTTTGCCTTTTTAGCTGGGGCAATGGTATCAGCACCTGAGATTGGCAAGTCTCTGGGTAAATGGCTCAAACTGAGTCAGAATCAAGCAGAGCAAACATCAGAGGGTAGCATTGCCCAATCAGCCGTCTTTCCACTGATATCACAATCGCTGCCAGAACGGGCGGCAAAACTAGCAGAGATTGCCCAAGAGTCGCGATCGCCAGACCGAAATCGCGCTCGTTATCTTTTGGCGAGTGATTACATTGAAAGAACCCAAGGGAAAAAAGCGCTGGTTTTACTGGACGGGCTAGATAAAGATTATCCGCTCCTCGCGCCCTATATTTTACTGAAACAGGCGCAAGCACAGGATATCCTGGGCGAGGACGGCAAAGCCTCGGATCTCAGACGAAATGTGCTGAAACTGTATCCCAAAGAAGCGGCCACAGTCAAAGCACTATATCTGATTGCCCAACCGAAGCAACAAGAAATAGCGATCGCTCAATTTCCTTCCAACCCTCTGACTTGGGAAATTATTCGCAAACGCTTGCAAGAAAATCCCAATCAGCCACAATTACAATTGATTTTGGCTAAATATGCTTATGACCAACCTGGCATAGTGGGCGTTTTAGATCAGCTAGTAAAACAGCCTACCCTCAAACCCGAAGACTGGGAACTCATTGGTACAAGCTATTGGGAAAATAGTCAATTTCTCAAAGCCGCGAATGCTTATATCAAAGCACCTAAAACATCGCGTAACCTCTACCGTACCGCACGGGGGTTACAGGTAGGGGGCAAAGATAAAGAAAAAGCGATCGCCACCTATAAACAACTAGTGCAGCAATTTCCCAATACCGAGGAAGCTGGAACTGCACTACTACGATTAGCAGAAACCGCAAAAACACCTAACGACGGCTTATCTTATCTTGAGCAGGTAATTAGTAAATTTCCCAAACAAGCTAGTACTGCACTGGTACAAAAAGCTAAAACTCTCCAAGCCACTAATAATCAAAAGTCAGCTAGCCAGACGTGGCAATTACTCTTAGCCAAATACGGCAACTCTGATGAAGCGGCAGAGTATCGCTGGAAAATCGCCCAAGGTAAAGCCAATGCCAAAGATTACGTCGGTGCTTGGCAATGGGCTGAACCAATTGTCACCAACAACCCCAATAGTATTTTGGCTCCAAGAGCAGGCTTTTGGGTAGGAAAATGGGCAGCTTCATTAGGCAAACAGCAGGAATCTCAAACTGCTTATGACTATGTGATTAGCCAGTTTCCTTACTCTTATTATGCATGGCGAGCTGCGACGATGCTGGGGCTGAATGTTGGCAACTTTGACAACGTGCGCGTCATGAACCCAGAAGTAATCACACCCCAGCGTCCAGTACCGCCTGCTGGTTCTGAGACTTTCAAAGAATTGTATCTGCTGGGTCAAAACCGCGATGCCTGGTTACAATGGCAGACAGAATTTCAGAATAAAATTCAGCCAACTGTAGCAGAGCAATTTACTGAAGGATTGATGCGACTGGCAAAGGGAGATAATCTCATCGGAATTGATAAAATTTCTAAATTGGAAGACCGAGAAATACCAGCAGAAATTGCCCAATATCAGACTCTCAGTAAACAGATCAGCTACTGGCAAGCGCGTTATCCATTTCCCTATCTGCGAGAGATTGAAAAGTGGTCTATTGAGCGTAAACTTAATCCTCTGCTAGTAACTGCTCTGATGCGTCAAGAGTCACGGTTTGAACCAAAAATCAAATCCGTCGCTGATGCTACTGGTTTAATGCAGGTGTTGCCGAGTACAGCTAAATGGATCGCCCCACAAATCAAGGTGGATTTCAAAACAATAAATCTAGAAAATCCCAACGATAACATCATGCTGGGTACATGGTATTTAGGTCATACCCACGATCAATATAACAATAACTCGTTGCTGGCGATCGCCAGTTACAATGCTGGCCCCGGTAATGTCTCTAAATGGCTGCAAACTCAAACTACACAAGATCCAGATGAGTTTGTTGAACAAATTCCCTTTGATGAAACCAAAAATTATGTGCGGCAAGTATTTGGCAACTACTGGAATTATTTGAGACTTTACAACCCGGAGATTTCAGGAGTCGTAGCAAAGTACTCAACTACACACCCAAAATTGCCGACGCAGTGATTTCGCCCAATCAGATTGTTATGGTATAAGGTAGCCGATAAAGTAAGCTGATAGTGTCAAAATGTTAAGTGTATAGTTTATTTGCAAACACACTTATGCCGAAAGCAATTTGGAATGGGGCAGTTTTAGCCGAGAGTGATAATACCGTAGTTGTGGAAAACAACCATTATTTCCCTGCTGACACCATTAATAAGGAGTACTTCACAGACAGTAACACCCACAGTACTTGTCCTTGGAAAGGTGTTGCTAGCTACTACAGTATCGACGTTGATGGACAAATCAATAAAGATGCTGCTTGGTATTATCCCAGCGCCAAGGAGAAAGCTAAGAATATTGAGGGTTATGTGGCATTTTGGAAAGGTGTAAAAGTTGAGGCTTAATAAAGGTTCCTGGAAGTATTTTAATTTCAGGGAATTGATATTATGTCCGACTAATTGCCCATAAAATAATTAGCCCGCGCAGACATAAGCCTGAGCGGGCTAATTATTTAAACTATTTGCGGATTTATTTTAATACGTAATTATACCTTCGCCTTACGAAAGGCTGCAAGATTTCTCTTCGCCAGCCAAGCCAGACTAGCAGCAAGGATACTACCAGCGATCGCACTTGGTTCGGGTACTCTTGCCAGTAAAATAACGTCACTGGCTGTAACAATTATATTGCCTCCTGCTCCTGAATTATTGCTATCACCAGCGATCGCGCTTGGTTCGGGTATTGGTCGTCTCAATAAAAGAAGATCACTGACATTGAGACTGATGTTACCTCCTAAACCATCGCTGATTTGTCCAGAATTGCCGATGGTGCTATTGGGAATCGTTAGACTACCAGTAGAGAGAGTTAAATCGCCGGCGTTAGTGGTATTACTTAGATCCCTTCCCTGACTACTCTCGGTCAGGCTCACTGCATTAGTAGTGATATCCACACTATTGTTACCGTTTATAGTGCTATTAATAAACGTCAGTTCACCAGTAGTGCTTACCTCACTACTATCTGTCAGGCTCAATGCATTAGTATTTATATTCACACTATTGTTACCGTTTATAGTGCTATTAATAAGCGTCAGTTCACCAGTAGGGTTATCTATCTTCACATTGTCACCATTGATGGTGCTATTGATAAACGTTAGGTTCCCAGAATCGTAAGCATTGAAATCACCAGCGATCGCTAGCCCAGAAAGTGTAACATCGGCAGCGTTAATGTCAAACACGGGGAAGTGATTATTGCTACTGATGGTAAGTAAGTTAGCACCTGGGCCATTAATAGTGAGATTTTTTGCGATCGCAAGTGCGCCACTTGTTAGGTTAATTGTACTGGGATGACTTCCCAATAAGAACTCTACCACGTCATTGCTAGTTGCAATGTTGATGGTGTCTCGTAATGAGCCAACGCCACTGTCATTAAGATTGTTAACCGTTAAGGTAGCAGCTTGTGCTGATTCCACTTGCATTATTACCCAACCCAAAGCAACGGCTGTGGAAATAGCTTGAGCGACAGCCTTTTTTCTATTGTTTTTTGTCATCTAAAACTCCTCGGATTAAATTTTTAAAATTCAAAAACTCTGGAATATTATTTTTACATCTTTTCACTGAATAGTAATCATCTTTATAAATTAGTCTTTGTTGGTTTTAGCCATGCAAAAACCTGTGTAACTGTTAAATTAAGTTGCAAAAATTCAGGTACAGGCAATACTTCATCCCCAGTCATCTCTATAGGTTGCTGTCCTGGCAAAAATACTAATACTAAGCGTTCATCTGGATCAATTAACCACCCTAATCGAGTACCATGTTTTAGACAGTGAAGAATATTTATAATTACCTTAGTTGTATTCTGTTCTGGTGAAAGAATTTCAATTGTCCAATCAGGATAAATCCCAAAGGTATTTTCAATTTCCCCATTAGCATCAAAGGGAATCCGTTCCCAAGCAAATACACTCACGTCTGGTACAATCGAACGTCCGCCAAAAGTACAGCGTAATTTTGGAAAAGCCAAGGCAATTTTTTGTTCTTCGGCAATTTGGCTAATTGCGTTACAAAGTTTTAGTTTTAGCCGCGAATGTTTGCCTTGTGGCATTGGTTTTTGGTAGATACGACCATCGATAAATTCACTAGCAGGCTCTGTTTCTGGCAGTTTGAGGAACTCTGCTATGGACTGACTGTCGTGAATCTGAGTTGTGCTGTTAATAGTATAGGACTTATATATATAAGTTTTGCTTAAGCTGTGGTAATGAGCGCATAAGCGTTGCCACAAATATATAAGCTGTGGTAACGAAATAAATTAATTGATAAGTTTTACTTAAGTGTTGTTAACGATCGCATAAGCTTTGTCACAAATAGATAAGCATTGTGAACGAACGGACAAGTTTTTGTTAACAACGGATAAGCGTTCTGAACCAAACAAGTTGTGTTGTTAACGAACGAACAAGTTTTCGTTACCAACGGATAAGCATTCTGAACCAAACAAGTTGTGTTGTTAACGAACGGACAAGCTGTGGTAACGACAACAACTTTATTCTTAACGTCCGCTTCTGTGTTGGTAACGAATGGACAAGCTATAGAACTTTATTTGTAACGTTGCTGTCTGAGTTTTGGAAACTCCAGCCTCAGCGAAGCGGGTTGGAGCAGTTCATATCTAGGTGTGAGCGCACGCTGGTTACTTGCTCATTGCATAATTTCCAACTGCCAGACAGATAATTATGTAGGCGATGCAAGTGAGTAACAGCAACGCCAGTAAACAGAGAACAACAGCATTTCCTACAGAGTCCCATTAAATGGAAAAACCGATGAAGGAACGACCCATAACATCCGCCGATAAGAGCGCCGCCGCTTCGCGACGCCCCCGCCAGACTGCACGCCCCGCCCTGACGCTGCTGCTCGCGCTGACCTCCCTAGTCACCGCCGTCGGCATTGCCTCCCCAGCGACCGCCAACTCGGCCGACTGCCCCTCCGGCAAGTTCTGCATCTGGACCAACGACATCTACAACGGGTCCTTCGCGTATTTCGCCAAAGGTTCCGCCAACCTGGCGAACCCGATCGGCGGATATGTGTTCAACAACAAGGTCACGTCGATCTGGAACCGCACCGGCAGTGCGTGGTGCCTGTACGACGGTGCGAACTACAGGACGCTGTTACTACGGCAGTCTGCGGGCGGCTACCGCGCCAACCTGGCGATCGAGGGCATCGACAACAAGACGACCTCGCTGAAGTCCTGCTGAGATATAGTAGTTCACAAGATCGGGGTCAGCGATCGCAATTTCATTGCCTGGGGCGATTTTCTCTAAGCTATCTGCTGCCCGTCTACGGGTGGAGTCAGACACAGTAGTTGATTGCAAAAGTTGCACCAAGGCTGCGATCGCTTTTGTACTGTCTGTTTGTTAATGATAATCTGCCGTAACCTGTTTGCTAAAGCGATTATAGCCCGTAGAAATCCTCATCTAGAATCTGCTCAACCGAAAAAGGACAAACCACTGGATACTCACTTTCTTCGGGTACACGAACCCCAAATTTAGCCAGCTTACCTTCTTTTATCGCCAGCTTTCGCCCATCTGAATAAGCTTTTTCTATTACCTCTTCCAAAAAATTTTTGAGAGAAGGAGTATCTGACAAATTGTTAAGAACTCTTTGACGATGTTCAAGTACCGAACCATACCAACTTCCTTTCATCATATCGGGTACATCGTGTTGAACCATTAACTTTATTAAATGCGCCAACAAAATAGTCAAATTGCTCTTTAAAGCATTTTTCTCCGCCTTACCCAAATCAATTAGCTCCTCAATCAAATGCTCAATGTCGAGCGACTCAAATTCACGATTCTGTAACTGTTGAATCGTTTGCTCGATCCAATATTGCAAATCGCGATCATATAGGTTATTAGACATTCTTCAGATTCACTCCGGTTTGTTTCAATAATGTTTCTATATCATTAGGAAAAGAATAATCATCTTCTATATCTATAAGTTTTGTTTAAGGTTTTGTGACGAAGGCATAAACTGCCACTAATATCACGATGTTTGTTACCAATATCACGACTTTTGTAATGAATGGACAACGTTACCACGGGGACTTGATTTGTAACATTGCTGCTGCAAAAGTATTTAAATTATTCTTGTGAAGAGGATTCTCTTTAAGCTTTGCATTATACGAGTAACAACATTATGCTGATGCCAAGCTTGATAGAAATCGGAGTAAGGCATATTCTGAGCGCATTTCCAGGCTAAATCGTAGTATTTACCACCCACTCGCTGATAACCACTTAAAGTTTTGACTACCTCAAAGCGATGCTCATTATCCTGTAGAATTTCCCCTAAGCTTTCTGCTGCCAGACTACGGGTG
>NZ_CAXTNP010000344.1:0-7173 GCF_964245575.1 uncultured Nostoc sp.
CTCCCCACTCCCCACTCCCCAGTCCCTACTCCCTCGCAATCGGGCAGTACTCTTGAATGGTTTTTACGTCCAAAGTCGTATTTTGTAAAGAACGGATGGCGGCGACGGTAGCTTTCGCGCCGGCGATGGTAGTAATGATGGGAATTTTGTAAGCTAAGGCTGTGCGGCGGATTAACCTAGCATCAGTGTGGGCTTCTTCTCCTGAAGGTGTGTTGATAATAAGTTGGATTTTCTGGTTTTTGATTGCATCTAGGACGTGGGGACGGCCTTCGTGGAGTTTTAACACTAATTCAATATTTAACCCCTGTTCCATAAGAACTCGCCGTGTACCAAGGGTAGCCATTACTGTAAAGCCCAAATCGATAAACTCTTTCACCACACCACCGGCAGACGCTTTATCGCGATCGCTCATTGATACAAATACAGTTCCACTTAGTGGTAAACGCTCCCCAGCACCCATTTCCGCTTTGGCAAAGGCACGGCCAAAGTCGCTGTCAATCCCCATCACTTCACCAGTGGATCTCATTTCTGGGCCCAATATTGTATCAGTTCCTGGGAATTTATTAAAGGGTAATACAGCTTCTTTTACAGCAATATGTGTAGGAATGATTTCCTCGGTAAAATGTAGCTCCTCTAAGGTTTTACCTGACATAATCAAGGATGCTAGTTTCGCCAACTGTACGCCTGTTGCTTTAGAAACAAATGGGACTGTACGCGAGGCGCGGGGGTTGGCTTCCAAAATGTAAACTTGGGGAGAATAACTGCTTGCGCCGACAACAGCAAATTGGATATTCATCAACCCCACGACTGACAGGGCTTGCGCTAGCTGCACCGTCCAAGTGCGAATTTGATTGAGAACTGCTGGTGATAAGGAAATGGAAGGTAAGGAACAAGCGGAATCTCCTGAGTGAATCCCCGCTTGTTCTATGTGTTCCATGATGCCACCAATCACTACCCGTCCGGTATGATCGGCGATTGCATCTACATCAACTTCGATCGCATTTTCCAAAAACTTATCAATCAAAATCGGATGTTCTGGTTCCACTAGTACTGCAAAGGTCATGTAGCGTTCCAACTCAGAATCGGAATAAACGATTTCCATCGCCCGTCCCCCTAACACATAGCTGGGACGCACCACCACCGGATAGCCAATGCGTTTGGCGACAATCAGCGCATCTTCATAA
Source organism: uncultured Nostoc sp. (assembly GCF_964245575.1). Classification (GTDB taxonomy): domain Bacteria; phylum Cyanobacteriota; class Cyanobacteriia; order Cyanobacteriales; family Nostocaceae; genus Nostoc. The sequence goes on from NZ_CAXTNP010000344.1 coordinate 1,185, forward strand.
CTCCGAGCGATACCATTAGGCGGTTGGGCAATATCCAACTGTTGGAGAATCTTTTCAAACCGCTCCCGGTTTTCTGCCATGTCGATGGAATCTGGTGATGTACCCCAAATCTTGGGGATTGGGGATTGGGTATTAGGGATTGGGGATTGGGAAATCTCCCCAGTCCCCAGTCTCTGTAAATACTCCTGTAACGGTAATGCTAATTTCAGTGGTGTTTGTCCGCCAAACTGGATTATGACTCCGACTGGATTTTCTGTTTCAATGATGTTAAGAACATCTTCTTTTGTTAACGGCTCAAAGTAAAGGCGATCGCTGGTATCGTAGTCTGTGGAAACCGTCTCTGGGTTAGAGTTGACCATAATCGTCTCATACCCCGCTTTCTTCAAAGCGTATGCAGCGTGACAACAACAATAATCAAACTCAATTCCCTGTCCAATGCGGTTGGGGCCACCACCCAAAATCAACACTTTTGGCTTGGTTGCTGGCAAAACCTCTGTTTCTTCTTCGTAGGTAGAATAATAGTAGGGAGTAAACGCTTCAAACTCAGCAGCACAGGTATCTACGGTTTTATAAACTGGGATAATTCCTAGTGACTTGCGGTAGGCGCGAACTTCATCTTCGGTGGTTTTGGTGGCATAAGCAATCTGGCGATCACTATATCCGTCCCGCTTCACTTCATAAAGTTGTTCTTTTGTCAATTGCTGCAAAGGTGTTCGCTTGAGGAATTTCTCGACATCTAGGAGTTGCTGAAATTTATCTAGGAACCACGGGTCAATACCAGTTAGTTCGTAGATTTCTTCAGGACTAATCCCTAGTTGCAAGGCATGGCGCACAGAGAAAATGCGATCGGGGTTAGGTGTTCGCAATTGGGCGCGGATTTGTTCACCACTGGGTAATTTTTCGGCTTTGTCGCAACCCCAACCAGCGCGTCCGGTTTCGAGCGATCGCAGCGCCTTTTGGAAGGATTCGTTAAATGTCCGTCCAATTGCCATTGCTTCCCCGACTGATTTCATTTGGGTTGTCAACACTGGGTCAGAACCGGGAAACTTTTCAAAGGCGAAGCGGGGAATTTTTGTCACCACATAGTCAATTGTCGGCTCAAAGGACGCGGGAGTTTTCTTGGTGATGTCATTTTTAATTTCATCCAAGGTGTAACCCACAGCCAATTTTGCTGCCATTTTAGCGATCGGGAAACCCGTGGCTTTGGAAGATAAAGCCGAACTACGAGAAACACGAGGGTTCATCTCAATTACAACCACATCCCCATTAACTGGATTGACGGCAAACTGGATATTAGAACCGCCAGTTTCCACACCGATCTCGCGGATGATTTTAATTGCCATATCCCGCAGCCTTTGATATTCTTTATCAGTGAGGGTTTGCGCGGGAGCGACGGTAATGGAGTCCCCGGTGTGGATACCCATAGGGTCAAGGTTTTCGATGGAGCAGATAATCACCACGTTATCTGCTAAGTCACGCATTACTTCAAGTTCATATTCTTTCCAGCCGAGTAAAGACTGGTCAATGAGAATTTGCGAAACGGGGCTGGCATCTATACCTACCTGTGCCATTTCTTCAAATTCTTCTTGGTTGTAGGCAATACCGCCGCCACTTCCACCCATTGTGAAAGCTGGACGAATAATTAGGGGATAAGTACCAATTTGACGGGCAACAGCTTTGGCTTCTTCCAAAGATTCGGCTGTATCGCTGGGACACACGGCTACTCCGATCCTTGCCATTGCTTGACCAAAAAGTTTTCGATCTTCGGCTTTCTCAATGGCTGGTAGTTTAGCGCCGATTAACTCAACGCCGTACTTTTCCAACACGCCATTTTTGGCCAAAGCAACAGCGAGGTTGAGGGCGGTTTGTCCTCCCATCGTTGGTAGGAGAGCATCAGGGCGTTCTTTCTCAATGACTTTTTCCACCAATTCCGGTGTCAACGGCTCAATGTAAGTGCGATCGGCCGTTTCCGGGTCGGTCATAATTGTTGCAGGGTTGGAGTTGACCAAAACCACTTCATAGCCTTCTTCTCGCAGCGCTTTGCAGGCTTGAGTGCCAGAGTAGTCAAACTCACAGGCTTGTCCAATCACAATTGGGCCAGAGCCTAATAGTAGAATCTTCCGGAGGTCATCACGGCGGGGCATAGTAGTTGCCTTGAAATACGAGAATACAAATCCTGATTATTTTAAGGGTCTTTACCCCCTCTCGTGCTTTTTATTATTAAGTTTTCTAAGTTTGATCACAAAGGGGAGTGGGGAGTGGGGGGAGCAGAGAGCAGGCTTGCCGTGAGCGTAGCCGAACGGGAGCAAGGGAGAAGAGTTTTCCCTTCTGCCTCTTTTCAATGCCCCATGATTATTTTGTATTTCTAATTTTATTTATTTGTGACGCTTAAAATTATTAAGCTTTTGCGAATCTTTATTATTTAAATTTGTGATATTTGGTAACAGATGGTGATTTATTTTGGCATATATGTATCTAAATATTCAACATAAATAGATTTATTAGCTAAAAATATTTATTAACTAGGTAATTGCCAAATATTTTCAACATTAACTATTATGAAAATATGTATACTTAAATTAAAAATGGCAGAAAAATAGGAATACTATTCTCTGCCCTTTTTTATAATATTTTAAGAGTTAGTGCTGCTAACTTTTTATTTCAGTCTAGGTAGACAAATCTAGATTATGAGAGTTTTAGCTTTAAGCAGCTTGGACAAACCCTAAAGTTAAGCTGTCTTTGGCGAGGAAGTGAGACAAATGATATGCACGTTCCTCAGTTTTCAACAAAATCTTTTCGTACAGATAGCGTGTGCCCCGATCGCCTAAACTCTCTGCCTGAGCAGCTTGACGACGAATTACGCCAATGATTGCTTGTTCGGCAGCTAGATCATTTTCCACCATTTGGCGAGAGGAATATACGCCTTCAGATTCTTGCTGAAAACAGGTTAATTCTGCTAATTTGCTGAAGGTAGCTACTGGCACGCCACCCAGTCCATCCAAACGTTCTCCAATTTCATGAACGTGGTCTTGTACTTGGTTGTAGCTTTCGTTAAAAAACTCATGCAGAGAGTAAAATTCTGAGCCTTCAACTACAAAATGATGCTTTTGGTACTGCAAGTATAGTGCCTGAAAACTAGCTAATACAACGTTGAACCCTTCTGTAACTGGAGCAGTTACGCTGTGATCCAGCAGCACAGGATTGTCATATACATGACCAAAGTTCCGTAACAAAGTTTGCGTTTCAGACATTGTGTTCCTCTCTTTTTCACAGTTATATATTTTAACTGCTTATTCCTTACATATTAACATTTTAATAAGAAGATCAAGCCAATTCGCCATCTCAATATTTTGTATTTTTGCTTACTAAAAATCTCAAGTTGATTGTTGGCTGGATGATGGCACGCTGATCAAGTTGCATAATTTTATCATTATCATTGACATCCCAGGATAAATGTGTATATTTACTAACTAGAGCAGGTAGAGAAAATTTTACCTTGTCCTCTTTGTCTCCCTCATCCCCCTCCCAATATGGGATGGCTACAAAAATTTAATTTTTTTTCCAAAATTACTGAGAATTCTTTGCACTTAAGGTATGCTGTTTTAAGAGGTTAAACTCCTCAGACTTTCAAAAACCAGAGAGTTAAATCGCGGTAGTTACTGCAAGTTTGTTGCACTTTGAGGGCAATTCTCTTGAAATCGTTTAGTTCAGAAATAGAAAGCAACCACCTTGTAGAGGTGAATTGGGCAGACCGCTGGCAAGTCTATCAACGCCTAAAGGAGTTAGACATTCCCTGTAGTTGTACGGCTAACCAGCCATTGAAAGTTGAAATTGGCTCTCCTATGACAGCTGTTCAACTTTGGAGTGTGATACGGCGATTAACAGCCTCCCGTCAAGACCAGATTTGGACTCTTGAGTGTTGCTGGAAAAGTCGCTACCAATAGTTCTAATCTTTAGCTGCTGAGAATTCTCGCTTGATAGCTTGTATTAATTAAAAGGAGGTTAAAAAATGGGTGGATCTAACAATATGGAAGTATCAGAATTTTGCCTTGAGGGCAGATTTATAGATTTTGTTATTAAAGATGGCTATAAGCTGAAAGGTTTACTGCTGGGTACTAATGAGGGTGAATGCTACGTTAAACTCGCTAAACATTTACGGCCTGCTTTTGACTTGCGGCTACCAGCAGGTACTTGGCTACAAGTTGTTGGTTATAAAGAATACGATGTAAAAAAAGACCAAGTTACACTGAAAGCTGAACGTGTGATGGCAGTGCGTTCTGAAAGGGGGACAGTTCAAACCATCGCTGCACCACAAGAACCCCCATCTATTGATAATGCCAAGGTAAAACCAGCTAAAACTAAAGCCACTATTTTAGTGTGTCAAAAATCTGATTGCATGAAACGCGGTGGTAAAGCAGTTTGTCAGGCGTTGGAAGCGGCTTTAAGCGATCGCGGTTTAGAAGACCAAGTTACAATCAAGGGCACTGGTTGCATGAAGAACTGTAAAGCTGGGCCTAACCTAGTTATGCCAGATAAAACGCGCTATAGCCAAATTCAAGCCTCACAAGTCCCGGCGCTGATGAATCAGCATTTTGGTGAAAATAGTTTGTTAGTAGAGCCTGAGAATATAAGGGAAGTGAGGATATATAATCGCAAGCTTTACTGAATAAATAATAAAATCTTGACATTTTCATGAAAAAGCTTAATAATATCTTTACAAGTGTGTTCCGTTAATACTCGGTTCTAGTCCTTAGTATAAGTTTGCAATAAAATCAAAAAACTGGCTTTAATTAAGGCCAGTTTTTTGAATGAATAGGGTTTCTATTGAGCAATTCTTAACTAGGATGCTCCGATAATTTGGAAAAATTCAAGGGAATGTGGTTAATTGATGAATACGTAGACGCACTGAGGCTTGTCGTTAGACATCTCTTACAGTTGAAACGTCAATCATCAATGATTTAAAAACAAATGCCACATACCCCTGATTGGATACACATCGTTTCTTTTGCACTTGGCGCGATAGTCGTGATTTTTTCATTCCGTTATGACTGGAATCGCCTCGCTAAACTCTACAGCACCCAAGAAGCGCCACCACTAAACTTTTACCGAATGCAAAGAGGTTGTGTGGGTTGGATAGACTACAAAGGAACTTTAAATGTTGGTATAACTCCTCAAGGGATTTATTTGAGTATTTTCCCGTTGTTTAGCTTTGGATGTACGCCGTTGTTGATTCCCTGGAGTGCCATTAGGAAAATTGAACCTGCTAACCAACTTTTTATTAAGCGTTTTCGTTTGTATCTTAGTTCTCCAAAAGTCACTTTGATTTTAGACAAAGATACTTTGGAACCAGCTAAAGAATTTTTAGCTATACAGGGATTTGAGTGGATTTAGATAAATCCCGTTTTTACCTGGCTGATACTGTAGGGATACAGAATTGCGATCGCCTTATATTTGTATGCAATTGGGTTGAGCGATTGCCTACACATTGTCATGAGAAGGACAAAGTAGTAGTAGCGTAGGCATAGCCCGCACTTCAGCTGCGCTCAGTGACCACCGCAGGCATCGCTTTATATTTGTAGTGGAAATTACATGATCAAAGTTAGAAAAGACTGCAACAACCGTCGCATGGATGTAGCCTGCACATGGTCAGGGAACACGGTTAAAAAGTCATTTAGGTCTTGGATAGCAGCATGGGTATGCTCTAAGGAAGCACCTTGAGATAAAACATGGAGATATAACCGCTCTGCTGGTTGATGATATTGAGCAGCTAAATAGTAAAGGGCTAAATTAAAGGCATTAGACCAGTCTTTAGCATCTTTTTCGTAATGCTGTTTAGCAAGCTTGATGGCAAGTGCTAGGTCAGCCCATGCTTTATCTGGTTGGTTAAGGGCTTGGTAGGCTAAAGCGCGATTATATAAATACCAATTACTCTCAGAATCTAAGTCAATAGCGCGGTTGAAATCTGCAAGAGCCTGATTATATAGCTTTA
>NZ_CAXTNP010000345.1:0-7154 GCF_964245575.1 uncultured Nostoc sp.
GTAAAACAATCTGTATTCTTAAGCACAAAATTAGATGCGCTTACCCTGGATATCCTTTGAAAAACAATCTACTTTAAGATCATAATTATTGTCGCAAAAGCATTAGGAAATTACCAAGAATATAAGTTATTGCTAATCAATAATTTAGCTGTAGTAGTTGTGAGTAATTCCTGTAAGTAAAGTATTTCACTACAAGTACTTCGTCATATTTATGATCAGATGCTCTTTGTAGCTTGTTCACTCTCTTGATTGAAGTATTTTTTACCAAATACATCATCGATGCATTTGATATCTAAATCATACAAAGCCCAACTTGTGTGAGCAATAGCTGAAACTGTACTTTGTCCAGTTCTTTGATGTGATATTTTAAGAAACTGTACTTTGTCCAGTTCTTCTTTTGAGGAGTGAACTTCTAATTAAGATACTTTAGACAAGGGTTTAACGTATTGCTCTCTAAGTTGTGGGTTTTGACTAAGCAAATGGTGTAACCGATTGAGTTCTTTTAAAGTGCGTTCAGTTACTCGTCTAGTTTGATTACTCCATCGATCTACTGTGCAGGTTTTCACTCCCATCAACTCGGCTAACTGTCGATGGTACATGGGATGTTTCCCTAGAAAATCATGTAGTGATTTAATTTCTGCCATATAGACGACCTTTAACGTCAAAGCGTTTCTAGATTAGCATAAATGTAATATCTATACCTCTATAGATAAGGTAACATTTTGGAAAGACTTTTTCATAAAAAATAGAACTATAGGGGTAAAGTTATATAATAAGTTGAATTACCCAGAAGAAAATGCCGAAAAAAACTACACCAAAAATGGTTCAAATCGCAGTTTCTATTCCAGAACCCTTGCATGAAGCAGCAAAACGGATTCAAGCAATGGAGGGCTGGAATGAGTCAGAAATGCATAGACTGTTTTGGGAAAAAGGATTTGCGCTTCATGTTCAGGGAACTCTTGCCCGTCATCAATTGGGCTTGATTCCTGAAGTAGAAAGTACGATTGAGTGATTTGGGAAAAGACGATCTTGAGGCTTTTAAACAAGTTATGTAAGGAAGCCTGGGAGGAGGAAGAAGAGAATTACCAAATATAATTCTCTTCCTTCTCTTATCCTTCTTCACAAAGCCTTCTTTCGCTTCACCAACACTGAACGCAAGTACTGCCGACACTCCTTTTCTCCCCGATAAATCAGAATCCGCAGCGCCTGTAACAACCTTGCAAGATAGTCCGAATCTCTGATGTGGTTAATTGAATTTCCATTATTGTTTCCCTCCCTAAAATTTATCTCGTTGAATACTGAGGCTTGCTCCGACTAAAGAACTCCCTAAGAAGGCGGAAAAACTGACCAACATAACTCCAAGACTTCTGTTTTTCTGGTACTGCCAGCCAGAGATAATTATGTTGGGATTAGCATTTGTCTCGATAATCTCCAGCCCCCAGCAAGCCATTGCCCCTACTCCTGAAAATCCAGTTAAGAGCAGAGAGACGATTGCAGTTGTTTCTATGGTGCGATCGATGAGAATTCTGGGGCTAAATCTTTTTCGAGTCCAACGAAGAACTAATTTATTACGGGTGTTTGAAGGCAAAGATGATTGATGGGTTACTTTCTGTGTTTTCACTTTGCATCCTCCAATTCAATAAAAAACCCTGCACCAGTATTGCTAATCTTTACTCTTTTTTGATTGACCAAGGTTTGAATCACTGACAGACTGAAGTTGATATGACACAATCGTGCGCTACCTCCACAACGACGGAGATACTGTAAGCACAGTGAGGACTGGTCAGTAGAGGTGGGGTAAGTGGATTTTCTCGGCATAATGCTTCCTATGACTCTACGATTTGTAAATGATGTGGATTGAAAAAAAATCCTTGACCAGGCGGCATATCTGGGAAATGAACGCAAACCATGCCGTGTGCTGATTACTGGATGACTGTACCTGTTTGCCCTAACCTTGGGTCTTTTTCTGCAACTGTTTTTATGACTTTGACAACTGAATTAATTGGTAGAAGATTAGCCATTTTTAAACCTTTCTTAGTCAGTCTGTTATCGATTAGTAATTTGAGTTTTCGCCGATACCATATTGCCATCTGAGAAAACTGACGGGAGTACAGATTTCTGACCAGTCACAAGCTCCAATAGGAGTATCCCAAGATGAGCTTACTTCACTGTCAAAATACCCTAATCCCCAATGCCAATCGTTGTATTCTGGCTCCGACTCCCATCCGAACCAAAGAGCAACATTCACTTTAATCAGATACAAAAGCTTAATCATCCATCCGCCAGCGTAATCAAAAATGAAATCATCGAAGTCTCCTAAAAAGCGTTCATTTGTTAATGCAATCAAATCCATTCTTGACCAAAGATTCATCTGCTTATTTCCTCTAATTTGTAATTCAGTACGTACATACGATAGGAATAGGAATTTGTTGATTTAATCTGGGTCAACTAGCGGCTCAACACAACCCATTGCCTCACTCAAATAATGCAGGGCATCTCCTAAGTGAGTTGCAGCTTCTGAATCAAGTTTTTTCTCACTAATCAATTTCTGCCAATCTTTATCCTGTGCAATAGTTTGGATTTTTAGGTAGCACAGGTTGAAATCTTTCAGTATTTCGATGGGTGACATTGGGATGTTTAGAAATGAATGGACTGAACTAAATCTGCTAGGTTGTGACTTTAATGCTGAAGGTGGCTTATCTTTTGATAAACTTGGTTTATGTTTGATAACACTTGCAAATTTATCGCTGAGATGTATTCTCCTGATTTCGCTACTTGGCTATTAGGAGAACCGATTACTTTAACCAAATTAAGTCCTACAGAATTGTCTTTAGAACCTATTCGTGCTGATGCTTTAATGTTGTTGCAATCAGATGAAGTTGTTCTCCACATTGAATTTCAGACCAAACCCGATGACGACATGCCGTTTCGGATGGCTGATTATCGTTTGAGAGTGTATCGCCGTTTTCCTAATAAACGAATGCACCAAGTGGTAATTTACTTAGCCAAAACCGAATCAGAGAAGGTGTATCAAACTACTTTTACTACTGAAAGTTTACGACACGAGTTTTCAGTGATTCGTTTATGGGAGCAGCCTCCAGAAATATTTTTGTCCGCACCAGGATTGCTGCCATTTGCGGTCTTGAGTGCTACTGAGAACAAAGTTGCGACATTACAACTTGAGGCTGCTGCTGTTGACAAAATTGCTGACAGGCGAACACAAAGTAATATTGCTGCCGCCTCTGCAATTCTGGCTGGGTTAGTATTAGAACAAGAAGTGATTGGACGTTTATTTAGGAAGGACATAATGCGCGAGTCTGTGATTTACCAACAAATTAAAACCGAAGGTGAAGAAGAGGGGAGCGATAAAAAAGCCCGTAAAATTGCTATTAACTTATTAGCTGAGGGCATCAGCGTTGATGTGATAGCTCGGTCTACTGGCTTATCAGTAGAAGCAGTGCAACAATTACAGCAGGGAGAATCTGAGAATCAAAAGTAATTTTGCTACTGTCCCTGTACTGAATCGGCTCAACGAGGGCTGTGTTTCAAGCCCCGATTTTCTCCGATACTCAATGGCGGTGGTCGCTTGTTGGCAACAATGCCTCTTTGTTTGATGAGCATAATTGCTCTTTATGCAAAACCAGCGTTTCTAAGAGAACGTTAAGATTGCTGCCGAATGTATTCTTCTTGAAGTATGATTTTTCTTTTCAATTCAGTTCAGGCAATTGTGCAAGCGCTCCTTCCATCCAGTCGCTGATTGCTGTTGTTTCATCTACCCCTCGCGCTACAGCGTCAACTACATGCTTTTGATAAGAATTAGTAGCATGATTTGGATGTTCAAACTTATTACCAGCCCAAGCCACACACATAGTTTTCACTAATTCGTCAATCTGAAGAGAATCAAGCTCACTTGGACTCGTAACATTTCGAGAATGCAGCCACTCTTTGACTAAATCGAGTGGGTAATTTAAAAGTGTGCGAACTTCTTTGACTCGCAAATCTTTTGGGTTGATTGATGGTGGAGTTACAGCTTGTTTTGTCGGCTGAACCAAGAGATGTTGATTCTCTCTGCGAGGTCTAATATTATTCTGCGCTTGTTCAGTCTTTTTAGGCGTAGCAACGCTTTCAGCATCATTATCTTCATCCGCCGTGACTGAGAAAATTGCACAGACGGCATATCGGCGTGCGTAGGTTAAGGCTGCACCAAACTTTTGAGAATCAGCAATCTCAGGTAAAGGATAACTGCTGGTGATGCGCTCTCCAGATTCATGAAATAAATGAGTTTGCAGTGTTGTCTGACCTTCACAGATTTCAGTAGTTTGAATTATTACTAATCCATGTTTACTCAATGCAGGAGTGACAGCATCTAACACAGCATCTAGTGTTGCATATTTGCGCTTATAGTGAGGATTAGTACCGTCTTTTTGAATGGGATTAAACTCTGCCTTTGCTTTGATTAAAGCTTTGATTAGTTCTTGCATTCTCCGGCTCCAAATTCTTACCAATCACTTTCGTTAATATCACCAGACACTTTTTTGCTAGATTTAGCCTTAGTAATTTGAAACTCTGAGGCTTTCAGCACAGGCATTGCCGCTTGTTTTACTGAAGCTTTGGCTTGATGATAGAGGAATTGGGTTATTCCATCCGCGTCTTCCCCATCTTCTACTTGTGCCCATAAAGAACAACCCAACTCTAGCGATTCATAGTCGCCAAGATTGAATTTTCTGGAGTAGCTAACAGATACAGTTGTGAATTTCATGTGATTCGGTTTTGGTAAATATTGGTTCTCAATTCTCGTCGGTAGGATCAACCATCTCGATGCTAAACATTAAACACAAATCGCTAGCTTTTACACCAATAATTCCTGGCTGAATTTTAGTAGATAATTCTTCAATCATTGAATGAAAGCCAGGGTCTTTATCATTGATTTCCAACTCAATCAAACCTGCTTTATTCGATACAACAGTTGCCCAACTTGGTAAAGTTTGAGAAATACTGGTTGCATAGAGTTTCATACTTTGGCCTCCTGATTAAACTTGACTTCAACTATTTCTTCCACGCAACCCATTGCCTCACTCAAATAGTGCAGGACATCGCCCAAATGAGTTGCTGCTTCTGGGTCAATCTTCTTATCAGCAATCAACAAGAGCCAAGTCTCATCTTGGGCGATTGCCTGAATATTTACGTAGCACGAATTGAACTGCTTCAGTATTTCTATCGGTGACATTGATTTATCCAATGAGTTGTTTTGTTCTATTTAGATAAACTGATAATTTAGTTTTGCTCTGGTCGTAAAGGTGGGTCTTACTGCCCACCCATTTTTTTACGCTGCAACTAAATCTTTCGCTTGTGGAACGTATCTCTTTAACCGCTCCCATTCGTCACTCGTCAGCGCATCAAATTCTTTATCGAGTAATTCCTCTTCTGTGGGTGGTTGTTCCGTAGTCACTGTTAATCTGCCTGCCACATTCATAAATTCATCCAACCTAACTGCTGCACCAACCGGCTCGGCGTATCGAAGAGAATCTACTCCGTTAGACCAGTGGGTAATGTGTTGAAAAACCACCCCAATCATTGAATCAGCTTTGTAGACTCGATAATTTCTGGGGCAAGCTCCATTGACATACACGAGTTTGTATCCAGGGATTTCCATGACCTCTGCATTCGGGTCTGTTGTCGGCAACAATATCTTGTCAAGAGATTCTTCAAACTGGGCTTCTTGAAGAGAAAATGGGCTAATCATAGTCTGTGTGCCATGATGATTTGAATTGTCATAAATTTTGTTGTAGAAGCGATCGCATTTCTCTTGGAGGAGCAATCGCTTTTTCTCACTTCCAGAACGAGGAATTTCTTACACCTCTGTAGCGTGCATCTGCTGGAGGTAGCACAAAATTCTCTTGGCAGTCATAGAAACCCGGATCTGAAAGTGTAATGTTACTTGCTGTGTTATGTGCAATGATTATTTGTAATTGCATATAGGTGGCGATTGCAGTTGCTTGGTGTGCAATCGCCTTTCTCACTTCAGCAACTTACGCCGCGACTGCCGTTCTGACTCCCAACGACGCAATCACATCTTTTGCACTGCCAGCAACCCGATTCACCCCGTACTGTCTTGGTCTTGCGTACCAGCCTTGGTGATTGCAGCCTACGAAGCCGACAAAACGCCCGTCTTGGTAGAGTTTGGTGCTGAAAGATAACCAATCAATTTCACCGTGGTACAGACCAAAAACAGCGCAGGCTTTTTCTAGTTCATCACTCAAGCGTTCGTTTCGTTCCCGTGGGGTTTCTGGTAAAGTCGCTTTTACTTGTGCCACTCTTGTAGCGAACCAGTTGCGGTTAGGGTCGAGGTGAGCATTACTGCTTCACCCCTCCCATTCGGAACCGTGCTTGCCACTTTCACGGCACACGGCTACTCGATGTGTACATCCTTGTCACTAATGGACTCCTGACCTGTCAATCCCCAAAAATGTAGGGATATCATCACACCATTCCCAATTGAATTTCCACATGAATTTGTTAATTATGCCTAGGAATTTGGATGTATCCTTTTTCCTTATTTCTATTAGGTCAAGTGCTGTCTTTTCGTCGTGGCAATGCCGATGTAATAGTTGCAGATTCATGTATTCATCCTTGCCGCTTAATGCTTTGGGGATTTTATGGTCTACCTCTAAAACATCCCATTCTTGGAAGTTTAATCCGCACCAGGGACATTTACCCAATTGAAGTTTTAGCAACTTAGCCTTACGATTAGGCATTTGGGGGTGTATCCCTAATCTTTTACTCCAGTAAACTGTGTCGCCATCGTAAGGGCTTTTATCGCTTTTAACTTTTACATAGTCAGTGCTACTACAAGCAAACTCATTATGATTAAGTAACCGAAGGGGGTTCGCTTCCCCTTCTCTGGTTGCGAATACCCAGTTATTACCGCCAATGGAAGTCCAATATTTGATGTGACCATCATTTATGTTTCCACAGCGACGTTTTGCCCATCGTCGAAGTTTCAGGTATGTGAGGTGGTCTTGTTTTGATAATTCTCCGACGGTTTGAGCGTCGGATTTTGCATAGAAGGATGTCCATCCCCTTATAACAGGGTTAAGGTCGAATGGCACTAAGTTAAGCTGAAGGGTAGGCGGCGTAAGGATTGCAGAGGAGCA
>NZ_CAXTNP010000346.1:0-7152 GCF_964245575.1 uncultured Nostoc sp.
GGCTAGAAAATGTTTCAAATGCTGCACTATAAAAAATTATCCAAGCCCAAAAAAGGAATAAAAAGACTAATAAATAACAGAAAAAGAAAATGATAAATCCAAATGGTATTAATATTATTAATTCAGCTGCAAGTTTAAAATACAAACTAGTTTCGCTAGAAACTTTAATAAAAGGAGATATAACTGTAAAAAACCTAATTAATATAATTGCAAGAGATAAAAAAACTAGATGAGCAGTAAAAATAGATAATAAAACTTGTTTCCTATGAGCTTCAAGTGTTTTTAATTCACTCAATAAATTTTTTTGACAAAATACTTTGAATTCTTTTATTGTTTTTGGTATAAATTTTTCAAGAATATGTTCGGGTTGTTCTGGCAAGGTTTCGCTTGGTGTTTGTAGCTTAACTTCTGATTCAGTGGGGTTTGGTGGAGTCGCAGACACATCAATATTATCTGTAAATAGGTCTGTAAATAAAAGTTTTCTTGCCCATTTTCTCGTTGCTTCGTCTTCATTAATCAGGAGTTGATGACAAAGAGCGATCGCTTGATTAATTTGCCCATTTTATTGATATGCTTTTATCAGCCATTTGTGTGCTAGTAAATAGTGTTTTGTAGCCGGAGAAGCGGCTTTGCAAAAAATATTTAATGCTTGGATTGCTTTTTTATAGTGTTTTTTAGTAATAGCTTCATACCCAGTGTTTATCAGTTCAGTTGCTTGTGCAGGAGTGAGTAAACTTTTAGTTGAATTTAGTGATGATTTTTGTGCTGTAGGTTTAGCTTCTGGAAATATTTCGGCAAGATAGTATTGTGCTAATATCTGAGTTGTTTGATGTTTACTGTTGTTCAGTTCTTGGCATAAGTTAATTGCTTTATCAAAGCGTTCATTGTAGAGGTATGCGTCTAAAAGCAATACTCGTGCATATAAATATTCTTTTGTATTTGTTTCTGCATTATTTTGGAAAAAACTTTCCAAGCCCTGAAGTGCCAACTTATAGTTTTTGTATGCTAATAGTTTAGCTATTCCATTTAATAATTCCTGATTGTGTGCGGAACTAAATTTTGGCATGTTTTTTAAAATTATTTATGGTTTATTTCAATATTTACATTATTTCTTGCTTGTGGATTAGCTTGAAACTGCAATTTTAATTGATATTTCATCCACGAAGCTATAATATTTGTCGGAAACATTTCTACGGCATTATTATATTCAGTTACAGCAGAGTTATAAAATCTTCTAGCAGCAGAAAGTTGTTCTTCTACTTCACTCAATGAATATTGTAATTTGATAAAATGGTCGTTTGCTTTTAATTGGGGATATGCTTCAACTATTACTATAATTTTGCTTAACATTCTCGAAATTTGGTCTTCTACAGCCACTCGGCTATTATCACTTAAGTTTTTGGAAGTTGCTCTACTTGTGAGTCTGCTAATTTCTATCAATTTTTTTTGCTCAAATTGCATATAAATTAGAGCTAAGGTAACAAGTCTAGGTATCAAATCGCTTCTTTTTTGCAGAATCACATCAACAGTAGAAAATGCATTATTAACTTGATTTTTTGTAAATTAAACTGTTAAATATAATTATAAAATTAATTATTAAAATAAAGCTGAGAATAAATAGATAAATAAACATTTTGTTTTTAGAATTAATCTAATATTATTTGTAGTTCTAAGTAATATTTTTTTAAATAGTATTTTTTCGGAAAAATATGTGAAGAGGCTATAATTTTCTCAGTAAAAACAAGGTAATATATATAAAAGTTACTTGATTTTTTAAAAAGCTCTGTACATCGGAAGAGTAAAAAAATCAAAGGTTGTGTAAAAGATGAGTATAATTATTTGCCCTGGAATTCATGAGCCAGAGTTAACTGAAAGCTTTAGAGTAGGATTGTTAGATTTAGTTTCTAATAGCGCGATCGCACACAATCCCCCAAATATACTGGTTTATCCGGGTAAAGATGTTTTGGTTTTATCAGCCTTGCACATTGTGCAGTTTTTGCGCGTTAGCGTAGCTCACCGCAGGTATAGCTTGACCGGCTCTTTAAAATCACCAATTATATTTATTAGCTTTAGTGCTGGCGTAGTCGGGGCAATAGGGGCAGCGCATTTGTGGCAACTCTTAGGTGGTCGTGTCAAAGCGTTTATTGCTATAGATGGATGGGGAGTACCACTACAGGGTAATTTCCCTATTCATCGGATAAGTCATGATTATTTCACCCATTGGAGTTCTAGTTTGCTAGGTAGTGGGCAAAATAACTTTTATGCACAGCCACCAGTTGATCATTTGTCAATTTGGAAATCCCCCCAAACTGTACAAGGCTGTTGGGTAGATTCGTCTATTGAGATTATTCCACCCAAAGGTCGTCTGACAGCAGCTGAGTTTTTGCTTATGCTGTTAAAGCGCTATGAAGCAAATTAATCCGGACAATGGAGTAAGTAAACAGGAGTTAGTCATTAGTCATTGGTCATTAGTCATTGGTCATTACTTCCCCGACTCCCCACTCCCCATCTACCTAAAGAAAGTATCTAAATGTTTCCAACTGAACCTGCTGCTGTTAATAACGGGTTTGGCGCACTGCTAAAAAACCGTGGTTTTATGCTCCTGTGGATTGGACAACTCCTGTCCCAGTTAGCAGATAAGGTCTTCTTCGTTTTGCTGATTGCTCTGCTGGAGAACTACCCACCGCTTCCAGGGTTGGCACACAACTCAATGTACTCAACCTTGATGCTGTCCTTTACAATACCAGCAATTTTGTTCGGCTCTGCTGGTGGTATCTTTGTTGACCGTTTGCCAAAAAAGCTGATTATGGTTGGCTCAGATATTGTGCGGGGAATATTGACGCTGTGTCTTCCCTTATTGCCACGACAGTTCCTGATTTTGTTAATCCTGACTTTTGCCATTTCCACAGTGACGCAGTTTTTTGCACCAGCTGAACAAGCAGCGATTCCCTTGTTGGTAAAGCGAGAAAATTTGTTGGCAGCCAATGCGCTGTTTAGCAGCACGATGATGGGAGCTTTAATTGTTGGTTTTGCAATAGGAGAGCCAATTTTGAGTTTGGCGAAAAGCTTGATGGGAGAAAAATATGGTCAAGAGGTTGTGGTTGGTGGATTATATATATTATCGGCTCTGATCATCCAGCCGATTAAGTTTAAAGAACCCAAACAACCAAAGGAACATCGGGTGTCAAATCACCTTTGGGCTGAATTCACCGAGAGCCTGCGCTATCTCAAGAAAAATCCTTTGATCTTGAACGCCATGCTGCAACTGACAACTTTATATTGTGTGTTTGCAGCGTTAACGGTGCTGACGATTCGATTAGCCGAGGAGTTTGGTCTAAAAGAAAAACAGTTTGGCTTTTTCTTGGCAGCCGCAGGGGTGGGTATGGTATTTGGTGCGGCAATTTTAGGTAACTGGGGTGAGAAATTGCATCGCAAACCTCTACCTTTAATTGGATTTTTGATGATAGCACTAGTTTTAGGGGTGTTCACTTTTACGCACAACTTATTGCTGGCGCTAGGACTCTGTGCATTTTTGGGTGTAGGTGCTGCCTTAATTGGTGTGCCCATGCAAACTTTAATTCAACAGCAAACACCACCTACTATGCACGGTAAAGTATTTGGCTTTCAAAATCATGCCGTCAACATTGCTCTGGCGTTACCTCTGGCGATTACTGGGCCATTAACTGATGCTCTGGGCTTGCGAATTGTACTTGTAGCAATGAGTATTGTTGTCGTAGTTGTGGGTGTTTGGGCTTGGCAAAATACCCGCCGAGTCTTGCAAGACTTAATTTAATTAATGTAGGCTAATAGTCTAGCTTTATATTTAATATATAAAATTCCCGAAATTTAATTGAACTTTTCAATTAAAATGAAATCTTAACTACAGAATTCAGCATTAATTTTAGCTATAGTCTGAGGTTTGGCCGTGCGTTCACTAAGTGTCTCCGTAGGAGAATCGCTTTCCCAAATTAGTCTCCCACAAACCGAGAATCACAAACAGTCTGGGACTTCTAGTCTGCCAGTCGTGCCCAAACGTGCATCTGGCGGTTTTGCTCTGCTTGACAGCCTTCATCGCCACGGCGTTGATTATATTTTTGGTTATCCGGGTGGGGCAATTCTACCAATTTATGACGACCTGTATAAGGTGGAAGCAACTGGTGCTATAAAGCACATTCTCGTGAGACACGAGCAAGGCGCAGCCCACGCCGCCGATGGTTACGCCCGTGCAACTGGAAAAGTAGGAGTATGCTTTGGCACTTCTGGCCCAGGAGCAACTAACTTGGTAACCGGGATCGCCACCGCCTACATGGATTCAATCCCGATGATTGTAGTCACAGGACAGGTAGCACGTCCGTCCATTGGTACAGATGCGTTTCAAGAAACCGATATTTACGGGATCACCCTACCGATCGTCAAGCACTCCTATGTAGTGCGTGACCCCAAAGATATGGCGCGAATTGTCGCCGAAGCCTTCCACATCGCTAGCAGTGGGCGTCCGGGGCCAGTTTTGATTGATGTCCCCAAAGATGTAGCTTTAGAAGAATTTGACTATGTGCCTGTAAAACCAGGTTCAGTAAAGTTACGCGGTTATCGTCCCACAGTGAAGGGGAATCCCCGGCAAATTAATGCCGCGATCCAGTTGATTACTGAAAGTCGCCGTCCGCTATTGTATGTGGGTGGTGGTGCGATCGCAGCTGGTGCCCATGAAGAAATCAAACAACTAGCTGAATTATTCGATATCCCTGTCACCACAACCTTAATGGGGATCGGTGCCTTTGACGAACATCATCCCCTAGCTTTGGGAATGTTGGGGATGCACGGCACCGCTTACGCCAACTTTGCCGTTAGTGATTGTGATTTGCTGATTTGCGTTGGCGCTAGATTTGACGATCGCGTGACAGGCAAGTTAGACGAATTCGCCTCCCGCGCTAAAGTAATTCACATCGACATCGATCCGGCAGAAGTCGGCAAAAACCGCATTCCTGAAGTGCCTATCGTCGGCGATGTGCGGAACGTGTTAGTAGACTTGTTGCGTCGCTGCAAAGAAGCAGGGGTAAAGGCTACACCGAATCAAAACCAAGAGTGGTTAAATTTAGTTAACCGTTGGCGCGATGAGTATCCTTTAATAGTGCCGCAACATCCCGACAGCATTTCACCCCAAGAAGTGATTGTAGAAGTTAGTCGCCAAGCACCCCAGGCTTTCTACACCACAGATGTCGGACAGCATCAAATGTGGTCAGCACAATTCCTGAAGAACGGGCCGAGGCGCTGGATTTCTAGTGCTGGTTTGGGAACGATGGGTTTTGGCTTACCTGCGGCAATGGGCGCGAAAGTAGCGTTTCCTGATGAAGAAGTCATTTGTATTAGCGGGGACGCTAGTTTCCAAATGTGTTTGCAAGAACTTGGTACACTTGCACAATATGGGATAAATGTCAAGACAATAATTATCAATAACGGCTGGCAAGGGATGGTGCGCCAGTGGCAGCAAGCCTTCTATGGTGAGCGTTACTCATGCTCAAACATGGAAGTAGGGATGCCAGATGTAGAGTTGTTAGCAAAAGCATACGGGATTAAAGGCATGGTAATTAGCGATCGCAGCCAATTAAAAGATGCGATCGCCGAGATGCTGGCACACAAAGGCCCGGTGATATTGAATGTCCACGTCACCAGAGACGAAAACTGCTATCCAATGGTAGCCCCAGGCAAGAGCAACGCTCAAATGGTCGGTTTGCAAAAGCAAGCGCCGAAAGCGCCAGCAGAACCAGTGTATTGTAGTCACTGCAATGCAAAAAATGCTCCTACACACAACTTCTGTGCTGAGTGTGGGACAAAGTTGTAACGCTTTTTGATAATTCAGACCAGATACGAAATGTAGGGGCAATTCATGAATTGCCCCTACGGTAAATTAAGGCTTTCACAGCCTTTTTGCGTAAGTCCTATAGGAATTATGTAGCTTGCTTCTCGCCGGAGCCGAGTATTACGAATTACGAATTATTTGAATCTTCCTGATTAGGTTGAGGTAAAGAGATATTTTCTAAGTAATTGACTAAATCACTTTGACTGGAGAAATCCAACAGCGCCTCAGCTAACTCCTCTAATTGAGTTATAGATAAAGTGCGAATCTGCTGTTCTATCTCTGATTCAATTGCATCAAACCGACGTGTTAAAAGACGCATAATCAGTTGTAGCGCCTCCTGTTTCTTTCCTCGTTCTTCTCCCTTTTGCAGAATATCTTGGGAAATCACAGATTCTTGCATAATTTCCTCTCCCAAAAGCTGTGTAATCAAACTTTTGTCAAACCGCAAACCAGCCAAAACCTGTACGCAAGCTGATATATTTTGTCACTCCTCTGTTTCTTCAATCATATCGACACTAGCAGCAACTTGAGTTAACAAGTCTGCCGGTGAGTCGGTTCTGGCTAATGTCGCCAGTGGTAAAAGTGCAGGGTTAGCTAGCAATGGTATGGGATCTTCTTCCCATAAACGAATCACTCGATACGAGTGTCTGGTATTTTTATCTACATACTGGGTATTAAAAACAATTTCTGAGGAGGTGGCTTGCAAGAAAATCAATACCTGCTCAATCTCACACCAGTATTCTCGCCTTAATCTGGTGTAATAATCGAGCATCCGAAAATCAAGGGGAGTTTTGGATTTGGGTGTAGTTTGAAACTCTAAATGTAAAATTTTGTTGGAGATTTGCAAAAATGTCACCGAATCAGCACGAATCGGTTCGAGGTTGAGTTCGGTTTTGAGTACTTGAGTATCTGAAATGTCAGATGAAAGTAACCATCTAGCAAAGTCACCAGGGTATTTTTCGGCAAGATATTTGCAGGTGTTGTCGTAACTCAAAGGCGATCGCTTGTCTCGCGATCAGCTTGTTTTATTTCTACTATAGTGCGAATTGTATCAACGAATAAGTTGAGGGAAGTTACCCCACCCTAACCCTCCCCTTATAAAGGGGAGGGAACTAGATTTCTTTTTTCCCTCAATATATCGGGGGGATTAAGGGGGGTAATTCGACTTGTATCTACACCGTAGCTTATAAAGGGGAGGGAATTAGATGTTCTAGTTTCCTCTTTATAATGTGATTTTAGCGTTCGCATTTGTTGATTCGGCGTACGCATTTGTTGATTCGGCGTACGCATTTGTT
>NZ_CAXTNP010000347.1:0-7099 GCF_964245575.1 uncultured Nostoc sp.
AAAGATAAAGCTGGCGATGCAATGGGCAAAGATAAAGCGGGTGATGCGATGAAGCAATCGCCAGCTTCCAGCAAGCCTTAGCCACAACTAGCTTTGCATCTCACTTTTCTTCTACTGGGTACTAGGGACTGGTAAACCAAGAAAATCCTAATTCCAATCCCTATACTTTGGTGCTTTGAAATCAACAGGAGAAATTCTGATGAATCACAACCTGCTTTGCCGGCGTCAATTACTTTTTTATCTTGGGTTAGGGGTTGTTGGAATCGGTGCAGCCACAACATTTTCCAACTTCACAAAAGTGAATGCCCCTTCTATCTCTCCTGTAAATCGTAACAATACACAAGGCTTGGAAGCTATTGCAGTGAAAACCCCGGTAGGCGAGAGTTTGCCAGAGTTTCAGGGTATCAGTCAGTGGCTTAATTCTACACCTTTGTCGATCGCTGACCTCAAAGGCAGTGTTATTCTGATACAGTTTTGGACTTTTGCTTGTATTAACTGCCAGCGTACCCTGCCTTACATCACTAGATGGCATAGGCAGTATGAGTCGCAGGGACTCAAGGTGATTGGCATCCACACACCAGAGTTTGCTTTTGAACGAGATCCGAACAATATAAAAAAGGCGTTACGACAACACCAAATTACTTATCCGGTTCCAGTTGATAACGAGTATAAAACTTGGTATGCTTACGAAAATCAGTATTGGCCCCATATATTTCTAGCCGATCGCCAGGGTTTACTACAATATGACCATATTGGTGAAGGGGCATACGAAAAAATAGAGCAAACTATCCGCCAGCTATTGGGGTAGAAGGAATTATGACAACTTCTACTTTATCAATTACTCTGGCTTTATTAGGAGGAGTTTTGAATGTCCTTTCACCCTGTGTTTTACCGATTTTGCCTGTACTATTGGGGCGCTCGCTCCAATCCCATACTTACGGCCCAGTAGCACTGGTAGCAGGATTAATAGCTGGTTTTGCACTAGCAGGTAGTTTACTAGGTGTAACAGCAAGCTGGTTTACAGGCGTGATTAATTTATTACGGAATGGAGCGATCGCACTCCTTTTATTTTTGGGATTACTGGCAATTTTCCCCACATGGAGTTACCGAATATTTAGTTATATTTCAGTTGGCAAGTGGGCTAAAAAACCCGCACGAATCGGACTCATGGGAGAGTTTTGGCTAGGGACTCAGTTAGGACTTTTGTGGACTCCCTGTGCTGGGCCAGTTTTGGGCGGAATTTTAGTATTAGCAGCAGTGAATCATCAAGTCGTAGGTGCATTTTGGCTACTGCTTGCTTATGGAATCGGAGCAGGTTTCCCCCTTTTAGCGATCGCCTACGGTGGGCGAGTACTCAGCCAACGAATCCTCAATCTCCGCTCCCATAGTGCAACGTTGCAGAGGATTGGTGGCGTAGCGATCGCGGCCACAGCAATTGCTATTCTTCTGGGTTGGGATGTCCAGATACAACTTTGGCTAGCTCCGTTTTTTCCTACTCAACCTCTGTGAAACGTGCCAATTTTAGATTGCCAATTTTAGATTTTGGATTAGAAGACTCAATCCGAAAGTCTAACTGGGAACAATCTAAAAATCTAAAATCCAAAATTCAAAATCCAAAATTGGTATGATCTCCTCTAAAGGCAAAGTCCGCTCAACACCAAGTCAGACTTTTCTATCAAAAACCTTTCACTGGATTAATATCATCAGTCTCATCTTAATGAGCGCTAGCGGACTGCAAATATATAATGCTAATCCGGTATTTGGCGGGCGTGCAGGTTGGCATTTTCCTGACTTTCTGTTGCTAGGAGGTTGGTTAGCGGGTGGCAGACATTGGCATTTTGCTGCTATGTGGCTGTTTTCGCTGAACTTACTTTGGTATGGACTTTATATCTTTGTAACTCGTCGTTGGCAGCGTCGCTTTGCCGATCGCAGTGACTTAAAAGCATTGCAAGTCAGCCAGAACCCAAAGCGCAAAAACTACGCATGGCATCGGCTAGTCTATACTGCTATTATTCCAGTGCTGCTGCTGGCAATCTTGAGTGGTCTGGCGATGTACAAACCTGCTCAACTGCATTGGCTTTCCGGGCTGTTTGGTAATTGGCAAACTCTACGCACTGTTCACTTTA
Organism: uncultured Nostoc sp.; assembly: GCF_964245575.1. Lineage (GTDB taxonomy): Bacteria > Cyanobacteriota > Cyanobacteriia > Cyanobacteriales > Nostocaceae > Nostoc. Next base: position 2,127 of record NZ_CAXTNP010000347.1, read on the forward strand.
TCACTGTTCCCACAGTCATATTATTTACAGTTGCTCATTCCTTACTTGCCCTGAAGGTAGGAAGCATCCGTCTAGTTAAGTCTATGTTCCTGTAGAGGTACTTATGAGTCTGATTCTTCCCAAACGCACCCTATCCCGTCGCCGATTACTGCAAGTATCTGGACTTTCAGGGGTAGGCTTTCTTTTAGGTGGCTGTGGGACAAATTTGTTCTCAGATAATCTGCGGCAAATATCTGAGCCACTAAACCAAAGTCTTGAAGCACTTTTGCTAAGTCAAAAACCAGTCCCTGAATTTCCTATTAGTGCCATAGAACCAGACAAATTACTGATTAATACCTTTGACTTCACGCCGCAAATTGATCCGGCGCAGTTTCGCCTGAAGATTGATGGCGAAGTTAGTAACGCGATGCAATTGAGTATGGCAGATATTCAAAAACTCCCCTTGACTTCAATGGTAATTCGCCATGTGTGTGTTGAAGGCTGGGCTGCGATCGCTCAATGGGGAGGTGTGCGATTACGAGACTTGGTAGCACTGGTACAGCCTAAGTCAAACGTCCGCTATGTCTACTTCAAATCTGCTGATGGCTACTATGAAAGCTGGGATATTGCCTCTGCTGTACATCCCCAAACTCTCATGGCTTATCAAAAGAATGGACAACCTTTATCAGTTGATAATGGTGCGCCCATGCGGTTAGCATCCCCAATTAAACTCGGCTACAAGCAAAGTAAGTGGGTGACTCAAATTACATTCGTCAGCAATTTGTTACCTCGTAAAGGTTATTGGGAAGATCAGGGCTATGAGTGGTTTGCAGGGTTATAAGGCAGCAGGGAAGGCAGGGGGAGCAGGAGAAGCAGGGGGAGATGAGGGAGAAAATTTTACCTTGTTCTCGTTCTGACAATTCAGGTCATCTGGAAAACCTCACTTCTATAGCAGTCCTAAATCATTTATGAAAATTGTATATCTCTTTTTTCTTTCTTCCCTTTGCGCCCTTAGCGTACTTTGCGGTTCGTTTTCTTATTTATATTTTTCACGAATCAAATAGGACTGCTATATTTCTCTCTTCCTTTAAGGAGAGAGACTTTGAATTTTCCCCCTTAAAGCATCGGGAAGGGGGTTAGGGGGTTAGGTTTTTGGTGGACTTTTCCACATAACCTGAATTGTCAGGTTCTCCTTGTCCCCCTTGTCTCTTTGCAATGGGATGTTTTTTTATTTGGAAGTTCCTTACATCTCTACACTATAGAGGGATGGGGAATTATGGGGATTAGTTAAAAATCGTTTGGGAAGTGACAAAATATCGGACACCCAATATCTGGACTCGTTATCCAGCATTGATGTTGACGAGCTAATAAAGGACACGGGTGTTAATCCACAAAGCACGGAAAAGTAACAGCATGACTACAGAGAACCTAAGTACCTTGCCATCATCTCCAGCCCAGACCGAATTAGAATTCATAGATTCCCCGGGTTGTCAATCAACGAGTCTGCACGATTCGGATGTACCGGAAGTGGACTTGTTTAGTCCACTGAAAATTAGAGATATCACCCTGCCCGATCGCATAGCGATGTCACCAATGTGTCAATATTCCGCAGAGAATGGATTCGCAAATGATTGGCACTTTGTCCATTTAGGGAGTCGGGCTGCTGGAGGTACTCACCTGATTGTAGTAGAAGCAACAGCCGTGACAGCCCAAGGGCGAATCACCCCCGGCGATCTTGGTCTTTGGGACGATATGCACATCGAGCCACTAGCTCGCATTGTCCGCTTTCTTCGTGAGCAAGGAGCGATCGCAGGAATTCAATTAGCCCATGCTGGGCGGAAGGCGAGTTGCAATCTTCCCTGGCTGGGTGGTACACCCCTAACACCTGAAGAAGGGGCTTGGCCCGTAATCGCAGCAAGCCCAATTCCGTTTCAAGAAGGCGGCCCCGTTCCCATACCCCTCGATGAGGCTGGGATTGAAGAGGTGATTGAAGCCTTCGTTGACACAGCGCAGCGTGCCATTCAAGCGGGCTTTCAAATTATCGAAATCCACTCGGCTCATGGATATCTACTGCATTCCTTTCTTTCACCGCTAAGTAATCAACGAACAGATCGTTATGGAGGTTCGTTGGAAAACCGAATGCGTTTGTTACTGGAGGTGACAAGACGAATCCGAGAAATTCTGCCAAGCGGGATGCCGCTTTTTGTGCGCCTCTCTGCTACCGACTGGGTGGAGGGAGGTTGGGATCTCAAACAGTCAGTGATATTATCCCGTGAACTAAAGGAATTAGGCGTTGATTTGATCGATGTTTCCACAGGAGGCTTAGTCCCTCATGCCAGGATTCCCGTGCAGACAGGTTATCAAGTGCCTTTTGCTGCCAAAATCCGAGAAGAGGCTGGGATTAGGACAGGGGCTGTGGGGATGATAAAGGAGGCTGAGTATGCCAACCAAGTAATTACTCGTGGATGTGCGGATTTAGTTCTCATTGGTCGAGAAATGCTCCGCGATCCATATTGGTCGATTCATGCGCGTTGCCATTTGGATGAAGAACCGAACTGGGCTTTGCCCTACGGCTATGCAGTTAAACAACGGAGACAGGGGAAAGAAATCTAAACAGCAAGTGTTGCGATCGCAATCGTAAGGTTTGACATTGCCAAGCTGCGATCGCAATTGACTTGTGTTTAACCGTATATGTTGTATACAGGACTCATATTTGATTGCCTGAAAAAAACTCAGTACACCTTTATTCCTTCTTCCCAGTCCCCAGTAAAGAGCGATGCACTGAGCGCTGTGGTTGTGTCCCAAGTATTGAGTCTCTACAAGTAATATCATGTCCGCTTAAAAACTTCTAATATATGTAGGTTGGGGAGCCAGTGCGTTGGGCGGCTCTGCCGACTTGAAGCAACTGGCGTTTGAGGAACGAAACCCAACATTGAGATCCTTATTAATGTTGGGTTTCACTACCGTTCAACCCAACCTACATTCAGAGATTTTATTATAAGTAATCACCCGGACTTGATATAAAATTCAGGAATCAAATCGGATTGCTATATCTACTGACGATTCATTGGAAATATTTAACTACTATTACTCAATCCTCTGCCACTGCCGACCATCGCGCACCAACAAATCATCTGCTGCCGATGGCCCCCATGAGCCTGCTGCGTAGTTGGGAAAGTTTTCAGGTGACGTGGTTCCCCAAGCCTCCAGAATGGGGGTGACGACGCTCCAGCCCAGTTCTACGTTATCTGATCGCTGAAACAAAGTTGCATCACCGATCATGCAGTCGTACAGCAAAGTTTCATAGCCAGTACTCTGGATCTTGCCAAAGAAATCAGTGTAGCAAAACTCCATTTCCACTGCATCCATTGCCATAGCGGGGCCAGGCACCTTTGCACCAAATTGGAGATGAATTCCTTCTTGTGGTTGAATGCGGATGGTCAAGAAATTAGGTGTGAGACGCTCAATTGAGGTTTGGCGAAATAGTAATGAAGGTACTTGTTTAAACTGAATTGCAATTTCAGTCACGCGTTTAGCCAAACGCTTGCCGGTTCGGAGATAAAACGGCACTCCTGCCCAGCGCCAGTTGTCGATGTTCAGCTTTAAGGCAGCATAAGTTTCAGTGGTAGAGTCTGACGCAACTCGTGGCTCTGAGCGATAAGCAGGCACTTGGGTATCCTTTATTGTTGCCGCACCATACTGTCCGCGTACAGTTTGAGTTTGCACAGTTTCAGCAGTGAGTGGAACAATGGACTTCAATAGTTTTGACTTTTCATCACGCACCTCATCGGCTGAAAACGAGACCGGCGGTTCCATCGCCGTCATTGCCAGCAGTTGAAACAGATGGTTTTGCATCATGTCCCGCACTGCGCCTGTACCTTCATAGAAGTTGCCTCTGCCTTCGACTCCAACCGTTTCGGCTACGGTAATCTGTACGTGATCGATATGTTCACGATTCCAAATCGGTTCAAACAAGCCATTACCAAACCGAAACACCAGAATGTTTTGTACAGTCTCTTTGCCCAGGTAATGATCAATGCGGTAAATCTGTTTTTCTTGAAGGACAGCACCAATGGATTTATTCAGGGTACGAGCCGATTCCAAGTCGTGCCCAAACGGTTTCTCGATGATAACTCGCCGCCAGCGATCGCCCTCTTCGCGGACTAATCCTGCTGCGCCAAGCTGCGTAATGATGTCGCAAAAGAAGTTTGAGCCAGTTGCCAGGTAGAACAAATAGTTTCCCTGAGTGCCACAGTCTTGATCGATTTGAGTCAGTAAGTCTTGCAACTGATGGTAAGTGTCAGGTGACTGAAACTCACCAGCAAGATAGTACAGTCGCTGCTCAAGCGGTTGCCAGAGATCATTGTCTACGGGAACCGTGGCAAACTCCTGAATGTCTTGGGCGAGTTTGCTACGAAAATCGTCCTGACTCATTGAAGTGTGTGCGACTCCAACGATCGCAAATTCTTGCGGCAGCAAATTGCTTTGTTTGAGGTTGTAGAGGGCGGGAAGCAGCAGACGCTTGGTTAAATCTCCTGCTGCTCCAAAGATAACGATCACGCAGGGTTCTGCCGGACGGATTGAGGCTTCAACAGGAACCTGGGGCTTGGTGACAGCCGTCATGATAAAATCTCCGCATGTTCTTCAAGATATCCACCAAACTATAACGCATTGCAGACAGCAGTTTATCTGCAAACTTACCTACACCTCTAGAGTTAAAGGCAGGCAGGGGAGGCAATTGTAAGGGTTTGAGATTGCGACGCTGCGATCGCAATTGACTTGTGTTTAACCGCAGATGATATTATAGTGATCGCCTCAATAAAAGCGATCGCTCTATCTGTTTTCACGAAAAAAGACTACAGAGTTTATCTTGTAGCCTTTTTAAGGTATTTTGTATTTCCGCGAAAGTTGAATGAACTGATGCTGATTAATTTGCTCAGGGACTTGCAATGAGAGCATCAAAGACTCATTAATGGAGTTCAGAGGCTCATTAA
>NZ_CAXTNP010000348.1:0-7088 GCF_964245575.1 uncultured Nostoc sp.
GCCACAGGCTGCCTCTCCCCACTCCTCCAAAAAATGATTATTATTACTATAAATATTTCTTTCTGTACATAGATATATTGGGAAAAAGCAGACATTTTATGATGTCAGGGATAAACTCTCTCTTGAGAGAAATGCTGTATTTTGGTGAGCAAAAAAAAGGTAGGATTTCCGATTAGTAATAGTTTTTAGATTCGGATTCTGCCTACCAATGTCAAAAAAAATCTCTGCAAATTTAGATTTAACCAAATCATTGTTAGATTTTCAAGAGATGGTTACGAAACTTTTAGAATTGAATAATGTTCAGGATTGGGATGGAGGAATTATTAAACTTCGTGAACAAGAAATTAGATCAGCTGCGCTGATCTAAGCTGGACAATGTATTGCAATATTGCTGTATAACCTTTCTCAATCTCAATCAGCTCTCGATACAGCAATGACCCAAACCCGACTGTGGTGGCAACCTACAACCCAAAGACATGGTTTTCGGACTCGACAAAAATTATGTTACATCTGCGTTGTCTATGGATAGCTGGAAGTTGGGATAATTTTTGTGATTCTATCTTTAATTCCTTTATCAAACCCCAAACTGCTTGATAAAGTTTATACTTGAGTTCGGAATTTTAGCTATTATTTGGTGTAATTGATACTAAGTAGTAAAGACTGATTGCAGATATTTTTGGGAATAATCGTCAAATGACTTACTAACAAACTTTTTGAGATATCTCATCAAGATGAATTGTCGTGCAAGTCAATATTTTATTTGTAAATAAAATCACCTTGTACTTAAATACGATTTTTAGCGATCGCACTTTTTTTTGGGTCGTCTAACAAAATCGCATTGCTCCCATCGTTCAAACTGGCTTCAAATAATCCTGCACCCCTCAAATCAGCATTACATAAATTTGCTCCTGACAGAATTGTTTCATCCAAATTAACTTGAAATAAACTCGCATCCTCAAGATTAATCCCTTCTAAATCAGCGAGATCCAATCGCGCACCATCTAGAACAGCACTTTCTAAATTGGCATTCCGTAGCGTGATGGAGTATAGCATAGCGTCTCTAAGAATAATTCCTGGTAAATCAGAATTTTCTAGGTCGTTTCCTTCTATCCTAATTCCTGTGAAGTCTCTTTCACCAGCACCATAACGTTGAATTAGTTCCTTAGCGTCCATAATTGGCAAATTACATTGACTTATCAATAGATTTTTTTATAAACACTTATTCTTCCATAAATCTTTTTTTAAAAAGGTGTATTTGGTTTGTGCTTTTAAAGTATTTATGATTAAAGTTTACTAACAGTTAAGTTCCAACCAAATTTTCCGACTTCGTGTAACTAACATTAAAAAAGACAGGCAAGATGCCTGTCCTACAATGAATAATTTAGCAAAGAATTTAGAAATTCATCTCAGCAGCTTGAACTTTCTCAACCTGCTTCTTCTTCAGCACAAGCATAACTTGGGCTAACATTACAAGAGCGATGAATGCAATCATCCATTGGACTCTAGAGGCGTCTTGCAATACGATTTCTGCATCTTGTTGACCGAAGCCGCCGACATTCGGGTTGCTGGTCAAAGCTTCACCAGTCTTAACTGCTTGCCCTTCAGAAACAACCAATTCTGGCCCTAAAGGAATCGTATCAACGACAACATCACCAGATTCAGGTTGGATGTTGACTAGATATTTAACGTTACCGTCTCCATCTTCCTCTTTGGCAATCTTGGTAATTGTGCCAGTAGCGGAAGCGTTGTAAACAGTGTTGTTGCTCTTTTCACCAGTGGGATAAACTTGTCCGCGTCCCCGATTAGCACCTAAGTGAACTGAATATTTACCAAAGTGGATGTTTTTGTCGGTTGCGGGGTTAGGAGAAAGAACTGGGAAGACGATTTCCTGATACTGTTCACCTGGTAAGGGGCCGACGATGACGACGTTTTCTTTGTCTTCGCTGTAGGGTTGGAAGGGAGTCTCGCCAATTTCCTCCTTAAGTTCCTCAGAAATCCGGTCTTCGGGAGCAATCTTAAAGCCTTCAGGTAGCATCAGTACAGCACCGACATTCAAGCCAACCTTAGAACCATCAGCACCAACTTGCTGGGCGCTAAGATCGTAAGGGATTTTCACCACAGCTTTGAATACAGTGTCAGGTAGCACCGATTGGGGAACTTCCACTTCTGTAGGCTTGGCTGCTAGGTGACAGTTGGCACAAACAATCCGCCCGGTTGGTTCGCGGGGGGTTTCGGGATAGGTTTGCTGTGCCCAAAAGGGATAGGCGGCAGCTGATTGGGGAAGGGCTAGGTCGCTGGTGAAGTAAAATGTCACAGTAGCGATCGCTATGAGCAATGTTTTTACGATCGCTCTAGCACTGCGAGTTAACCTCGCTCTTAAGAAAACATTTCTCATCTCTAATAAGGGCAACGATTGAATTAGTCATTAGTCATTGGGCATTGGGCATTGGGCATTGGGCATTGGGCATGGGTTATTTCTCCCTCATCTCCCTCATCTCCCTCATCTCCCTGACTCCCTTACTCAGAACTCAGCACTCATAACTCAGCACTGATTAAGCCCACCAAGCTGGATCACCGGTGCGGAAGTCGGTTTCAGTCCAAGGGGTCAAAACGATTTTGTCGTCGTTTACATTCGTATGGGCTAAAGGCAAAGATAGGGGTGCTGGGCCCCGAACAACCTTACCAGTTTCGTCATACTGGGAACCATGACAAGGACATTTAAACTTGTTCTCTGCAACGTTCCAGGGGACGACACAACCTAAGTGGGTGCAGATGGCATTAATGCCATAATCTTTGATCGCTTCTTTGCTGTCTACCACAATATAGGTGGGATCTCCCTTTAGCCCTTGGACTAGATTGCGATCGCCTTCATTACGGTTTTCTAGAAATTTACTGACGCTAACATCGTTACCTAACTCGTCTTTTGCGGTTGCACCACCACCAGCAGCACCACTAACAGGTGGAATAAAGTAGTTGACAACGGGATACAATGCACCCAGAGCCACTCCAGTGACAGTCCCAAAAGTGAGCAGATTCATGAACTGACGACGCCCCATATCGGGCACGTCTGCTGATTCAGAAAATTGAGCCATAATCTACGCGCTCTTTGTGTATTTTGTTAAGCATTTTGACAAAAGTACTGTACTTGAGGAACTCTTGTCTAAGTCGAAATGCTAGCGCTCACAACGATGCCATACTTCTTTGTTCCAAGATATAAAAAGCATCTTTTCTGTTAGCATTACATTTCTTTATATCCTTATCATACTGGAGTCACGGAACTTAACATCATAACTAAATGTAAAATCTGATTGAGAAAAGCTATGACAGGACAGGAATTACGTCAGATGTTGCTTGATAAGTGGGGATATTCTTATGATGTCCAGTTTCGACGGGCACAGGGAAAGATATTTTTGCAAGTAATGTGGAAATACTTGGAGCAAGCTTCTTTTCCCTTGACCGAGGTGGAGTACCAAGAGCATCTTGACACCATTGCTAATTATCTTCATGCCTTGGGTGGGTCAAGGCAGGTACAAACATATATTACCCAAACCCGCGATCGCCCCCGGCTTGGCAAAGCTGTTAGCATTCCTCTAGATTTGGGTGAACGATCTTCGGAATGGATATTATGACCTTTTATTGCATTAGCATTAATAATTACCTGAGTAATCATAGTGTTTTTTATACAAAAATACCTTAGTAAAAGATATTGACAAATTACAGGAAACTCAAATGAGCCGCCAACCATTGCTAGACCCAAATCGCTCGTATACTTTTAGTAATTACTTTGAGTTAGGGTTTACGGTTGACGATTTAGTTGCTGAATTTGGCTATTCCTTCGAGCGGAAATTTCTTGATTTACCACAATATTCTGGCGCATTAGACCGATTTAGTGACCTCAAGCAGCGAATTGAGGAAGTTTTACCATACATAGATTTGGAGAACCAAGCTACACGCCGGGAAATGCTAATTGCGCCAATTGTTACCGATTTAATTCACTATTCCCGTGCTAAATTACGAATTGAATACATTATCAAAGTTGATAACCAACTTCAAGGTAATTTTGATTATTTACTCAGAACACAAACTAATTTAATTGTGATTGAAGCCAAGCAAGCAGATATAAATAGGGGATTTACACAACTGGCAACTGAGATGATAGCTCTTGATAGGTGGACTGATTCAACTCAAACAGAAATATTAGGAGCAGTAACAACAGGTAATGTTTGGCAATTTGGCCGATTGTATCGACAGACACAGCATATTGAGCAAGCAATCAACCTTTATCGTGTTACCGAAGAGTTGGAAATAGTGGTTAGGATCTTACCAACTGCACTGATCAACTAAGTTGAGATTATTGAGAATTTGAAATTGAAGCAATGCAATTGTCACATAATGTAAGGATTTTAAATTGACCCCAGCAATCAAGTCACTGGCTCTGTCATTTAATTTGAGATTTGAGATTTATTCTCGCTTTTAAATTCCCTTGCTCTAAGACCATTTTAAATTTGGAATGCAAGAATGTTCAATCCTAAATCCAAAATTTAAAATCTAAAATTTGGTTATTTACCTGTCAGTTTAACCAGTCCAACACCACCGAAGTAAAGCCCTAAAACTGCTCCTGCTAAAAGACTTTGAGTCAGGGGGTCAGTAGAAGGTGTAAGCACGGCTCCTAAAACCACTGCTCCCATAATCACGTAACGCCAACCAGAAACCATCCGTTCTGACGAGACAATGTTCAAATTACCGAGCAACAGTTGGATGATGGGAATTTGAAATGCTAAACCAGTGCTGAATAACAGTAGCAGCACAAATTCAAAATATTTATCAATTGACCAAAGTTGTTCAACAACATCTGCTCCGTAGCTGATGAAAAATTTCAAAGCTGCGGGGATAAGGAGTAAATAGGCAAATACTAACCCAGCCCCAAACAGCACACTCGAACCCAAAACCACAGGCCCCAGTATACGGCGTTCGCGGCGAGTCAGTCCTGGAAGCACAAACTGGATAATCTGGTAAAGAATGAAAGGACTAGTCAGTATCAGACCAGTGTAGGCTGCAACTTTGACGGAGACAAAGAAATATTCTCCGGGTGCAAGTTGGAGAAATTTTACTCCTTGTGCGGGAACCTCAAGTAGCTGGACAATCGGCTTAACGGCAAAGAAACAGCCGATAATACCCACGGCTACGCCAATCAGCGAATAGAAAATGCGCTGCCGCAACTCTTCTAGGTGGTCGAAAAGGGACATTTCAACTTCACCTGGCAACTCATCCAGAGGATCGGTGTCTAAGTTGCCATATTCTTCTGGGTCAATGTTGGGAACGTTTACAGTATCTACGTCTTGTGAAGGCGTCACGTCGCTTCGCTCCGAATTCAAAATTCACTCATTCAAAATTCAAAATTAACAATCCCCTAAATTTATTTATGGGCTTGTATCTTTTTTTTGTCGATCATCGATTATTTCGGTGACTCAACACTCTTCATTATTTTATCTGGGGAATGCAGCTAGCAAGATATGTTTTTGAGTGCTGTAGGTTTTTGTCCTGTTTTTTCGGATTGCATCTGCATAAATTAGTAGTAAGCCATCTTGTAGGCAATGTTTAACCTAAAAAAAGAGTGGAACCAATAATTTAGAAATTACGTCTCTGCGGCTAGTAGCGCTGAGTAAATTAACACAACATCAACATACAATACTCAGTTGAGAAATCCGGTTCATCAAGGTGGTATCTATACATACATAGTGTAATCGGAAATTTTTAGCTGAGGTTTTATGAATCGGACAATTTGCATTGGACTGATGGCATTGCCTGTTTATTTATACAATGCTCAACTAGGCAATACTTATAGTAGTGACGTGTCAATTGTCGAAAACCAGCTTCCCATAATAACTGCTCTAGTTGTTTACAACACAAATTCTCAGTTAGACAAATTCCCGTGGCAAATATCGGCTAGAGATGACCAAACCGAAGACTGTCTTCGCGCTGGTACTTGCAGAGATTGATACTAATGCGTAATTTGTAATTTCAGTAATTTCATCATAATACGGAGAGAGTTAATGGTTGCAGGAAATCAGCGCACAGTAGTGGTTACAGGAGCATCAACAGGAATTGGTCAGGCGTGTGCTTTGCTTTTAGACCAGTTGGGCTTCTCTGTTTTTGCTGGCGTGCGTCAAGATAGTGATGCTCAAACACTTAAACAGAAAGGGTCACAAAGGCTCATTCCGATTTTTTTAGATGTTACTGACGCTGAATCGATCGCGGCTGCGGTTGATAAGGTAACAAATGCAGTCGGTGGTGCGGGAATTTTAGGTTTAGTGAATAATGCCGGAGTTGCTATCCCAGGCCCGTTGGAATTATTAGCGATCGCAGAATTTCAATACCAGATGCAGGTTAATGTCACTGGGCAATTAGCAGTGACACAAGCGTTTCTTGGTCTATTACGCCAAAATCGGGGCCGAATTGTCAATATGGGTTCCATCTCTGGTAGAAGCCCTACACCGTTCCTGGGCGCTTACAATGCTTCTAAATTTGCGCTCGTTGCACTTAATGATGTGATGCGAATGGAGTTACGCCCTTGGGGAATCTCGGTTTCAATTATTGAACCTGGTTCCATCGCTACTCCAATCTGGGAAAAGTCCTTAAATCAATCTGAAATAGCACAGCACGATTTATCCCAAACTGCACAAAATCTTTACGGACAGGCAATGAATATTGTCCGTGAGAAAATGCAGATTATCGCATCTAGGGGAATTTCTGCGGATATTGTCGCTCAGGCTGTTGTCCATGCGCTCACTGCAAAACAACCCAAGACACGTTATCTTGTTGGACTAGATGCCAAAATTGGAGCTGTGCTGAAGCATATTTTGCCCGACAAGCTGCACGATCGCGTTATTTTATACTCAATGGGTTTGTAGATTACTTCTCGTTTTTCAGAGGTCGTTACCCTGAATGCAAAAGCTGTTGTTGCTAAAATCATGATTTTCATCAGCAAAATCATGGTTTTCATCAACAAAAGGATCTGTTTCATCAACAAAAGGATCTGTTTCATCAACAAAAGGATCTGTTTCATCAACAAAAGGATCTGTTTCATT
>NZ_CAXTNP010000349.1:0-7086 GCF_964245575.1 uncultured Nostoc sp.
GATTGATCTACATGGCTCAGGCGTTTGCCCCGGTACTCAAAGCCAATGGAGGTGGCGTCTTTGCCCAAATCAATTCTGTTGCTTCGCTCAAGGGTTTCGGCGACTCTGCCACTTACTCTGCCTCAAAAGCTGCGGCCTATTCAATCACGCAGGTATTACGAGAACTATTGAGTGAACAGGGCACGTTTGTGCTAAGTGTTCACCCTGGCCCGATTACCACGGATATGAGCGATGCGGCAGGACTGAGTGAGATTGCACAGCCACCTGCACTTGTGGCAGACGGGATAATAAAAGCTCTGAAAGCTGGGGATTTTCACGTCTTTCCTGACTTGAGGGCTAAACAAATGGGCGATGCTTATAAAAGCTTTGCCCAAAATGTCGTTGAGGTGTCATCAAGTTAACTATAGCGGTTCCCAATTGCATGGAATACAGACCTAACCCCCAGCCCCTTCCCTTCTAGCGTTGGGGAGTAAGATTCAAAGCCTCTCTCCTTTGAGGAGAGAGGAATGGAAGTGAGGTAAAAACTGTACTGCACCCAAGCGAGAACCGCTATATATTGCAGGGTAATGCTCTAGACAAGGGGATCTGGGTATTAAACAGCAAGCCCAAACTCTTCTCGATTGATGAACAAGCCAATCACAGTATCATGCATCAAATCCAGCTTGGAAAAACAGATTGTCTTGCAAGCCTTGCGCTTAATTCGTAGTTATCAAATATGTCAAATGGGTTCTATATGCTTTTCTTCTACTTGTGACGCATAATTCTCCAGTTCCCCTTTTCCGATGTTGGGAGAAGGGGTTAGGCGATGAGGGCAACTCTAGAACACTTTTTATTAACTAACTTTTACCTTAAGTTGACACCAATACACATCTGTGCTACTATACTTAAAATCCAATTTCAATGGTTAAGCTGCGAATTTTTCCTGTATCTGCGTCAGCCTTATCTGCAACTTGAAGAGTCCAGGTTCCTTCGGGACTTTTACCTTTAAAGGCAGCAAGTTTAAGGGTATTTGTCTCGTCATAACTTGTTTTAATATTATTTGTAGCTCCACCCTGGCGATCGTGCAGAATTACAGGAAATACGCTTGTTTGCACGGGGGGAAAGAGAGTAACTACAAGGTCACCAATAAAAGTATGCTCGATGTCTACATTAATTTTGATAGATTTTATCAGGCTAGTACTAGCGATCGCCAACGACAATGTTGATGTTTGTAAGTCGTTAATTGGGACATCTTGCACTGCCTGGAATCTGCTGGGTGATGTTTGCGGTGGCTTGGCCAATTCTACAGCTTTGAGAGCATTCATTCGACCGTAACCGTAGAAAGGGCTACGACCATTGGCATCATATTTACCTCCAGCTTGATCGATGCGATCGCAAGAGCGTTTAATAATATCTCGCACTTCGTCCCAACGCAGATTTGGGTTTCTAGCAATAATTAGAGCTGCTACACCAGCTGCACCCGGACAAGCACTGGAAGTTCCGCCGAATTGGTTGGTGTAGTTGCCTGGGACATCACCCAGATTCCGATTACCCGAATTATAGCCAACTACACCAGAGCGATCGCTTGTCCAAATTCCAGGGGTTTGAGAACTATCGCCATTGTTGCTGGGGAAGGCACACCAAACTGCCTTACCAAAGTCACTGTAAGCGCTTCTCGTGCCGTAGTCGTTACAAGCTGCCACAGCAATCACCTTTTGGTAGCTGGCGTAGCCATCATTATCGACGCTTTCGTTACCATTGCCAGCCGCAAATAAAATTACACAGCCCTTGCCGTTGCGTCCCTTATTAATTGCAAACTCCATAGCAAGGCGTGTGGAATCAGGCAGAGGTACTTTCTGGTTGTGTGCAGGATCGTTTGGTTCATACCAAACTCCGTCTGCGGGCCCCCAGCTACAAGAAATTACATCAGCACCATTTTGAGCCGCCCAAACAAAAGCATCTGCTTCATCCTGCGACCCCAGCGCCGAAGCTAAACGAATCGGCATCAGCTTTGCACCCGGTGCCACACCAGATGCACCAAAGTTACCGTTTGCACAAGCTACTCCTGCACAGCTTGTCCCGTGGTTATTGTCGTTCCCCGGTCTGGGATTGTCAGTTTTACGTGTGACATCACGCGGGGCAACAATTTTTCCAGAGGAACGGAACTCTTCATGTTCAAGATCCACACCGTCGTCAATAATTGCAATAATCGCTCCAGTACCATCGCTCAACTTCCAAGCTGCCTCAACGTTGACATGGGCGTTAATTACCTGACCATTAATTGTTGTTTGCTTTAAGTGCCACTGCTGCCAAAAAACCTGACGTTGGCGTGATTCACGCACTAGTTCAGGATGGCAGAGTTCAACTGATTCTTCATTTAAAAGTCTCTCGGCGATGTCAAAGATGGCTATACCAGTATTTGTAGGTGCATTGACAAAATAAGCATTTTGTGAATATTCTAGTTGGCGTTTAATTGTTAAGCTGTAACGTCTTAAGACCTCTTGGCAGACCGTTAACTGTTCTTCGCTATTGAATTTAACGAAGAGGTTTTCGGTGTAAATTATCGGTTGACTGGATGCTGGATCGATAAGAACACGTCCGGCAAATTGGACTTCAGACTCTTGGTTGAGAATATCACGGGCGCGATCGCGCAAAGCGACACCTTCAGTCGGAACTTTCGCTCGCAAAATTTCTACACCCGCTTGCCGAAACCGTGTTGTTAACTCAAATTCATTAAGGATACTGCGAGCTGTGGGTGATATCGGTGCGACTTCAAAGGGTCTTGCACCGACAAGACCACTGCGACTTTCGGTACGCACTACAACGTGTTCGTCACTAATAGCAAGTTCATATTGTTGACCGTTCTGCCCACCATAGCGAACTTGAACCATAATTTTATCTCCTGGGATATTTGAAATATTACTATCTTAAAAATTGGGCATTGGGCAAAACAGTGCTGAGTACAGACGCGATTAATCGCGTCTGTATGTACAGGAACTAGAAGTTAAGAGTTATTCTCCCCTCTAGCCCACTCTCCACTCAGCACTGGCTCAACCATACCTATCCGCTAACAGAACTTGGAACTCAGCACTCTTGAGAGGCATTGGGATGGGAAAAACTGCATCATGCGTTGTGTTCTTGCAGCGTGTGCTTGGTATTTACGTTTAGTTTATGGATGCTTCTGATTTCATGTGTTATATGTGTATTACGGTTTAAAAAGATACAACTTAAACACGATTTAATCTATCTAAGTTCATACAAGCCTTCGATTCGTCTTTCCAGAAAAGAGGGATTCAAAGTCAGGCTGTTTTACGAATCTTCAATATGAATAAAGGCGTATAGCTTGCATCCCGATGGAAGATTTGTATTCCATACCATTGAAAAACGCTATAACATCATTAGAACTTGAAAAAATGTTTTATTTCCCGGCTGAGTATTTTCTACAGGTGTACTCTTTACCCCTGATTCCTGAAGTGAGATTTCAAAAAGATTACTTTTCTGAGTATCCTGAACAAATTCGCGTTGGCGGCGATACCCAAGGCGGGCTACGCCTACGCACTGCTGTATCTTACACTCGTAAGCCGGGATATTATGCAATACATTACAATCAACCTAAGACCCTGGTAACAGGAGCAATTTTACAACTTAACGATGGTAAAATAGCAGTTTTTCCAGGCGAACCCAATCAATCAGAACAGGGGACACTAAGTCCAATTTACACATTACAACCAAATGGTTCCCTAGCAGTACCAACTGGACTGGTTTTCATCCGCTTTGCTGAAGGCGTTGATGTGAAGTCGCAGCGTGAGGTAATTAATCGAGCGGGTTACGAAATAGCGCAAAAGCTTCTCTATGCACCTCACACTGCTTGGTTGCGTGCCCAATCAGGTAATATTGCTGATGCGATCGCCCGGATTCCTCAGTTAGAAGCCATACCTAAAGTTGAAAATATCGAACCTCAGATGCTTATGGAAAGAGGCTTGAGACAAGGGCATTGATTTTTTTAGAAATGAGCCTAAGATTTTTCATGAACCTATTAATCCTATGCTGAGAACAAGAGAGCTAAAAACTGTGGGGGTGAAAGCTATCAGTCTGATTTATTTTTTAATTTTGAATTGTTAACCTTTTGACTCCCTAGTACTGAAAAGCGATCGCAGTGGTCACAATTGCGAGAAACTCAAAGCAGATTAATTAGGAGAGGAGAACCTAATGAGTTGGACTAAAGTTCTTGCAGTCGAAGCACTTTCCCCAGGTACGCGACAAGTGGTGAAAGTTGGCAACCGCAAAATTCTGGTTTTGAATCACGAAAATCAGCTTTATGCTGTAGATAACAACTGTCCCCACTTAAAATTACCGTTGAAAAGTGGTAAAATCACTGAAGATGGGGCAATAGTTTGTACCTTCCATCGCAGTGCTTTTGACCTGCGGACTGGTGAAGTACAAGGCTGGTGTTCCTGGCCACCTGGTGTAGGTAAGGTACTCTCGATGGTTTCGCCACAAAAAGCATTGCCAGTATTTCCTATTCGTGTGGAAGAAGGCAGTATTTGGGTTGATGTTCAAGAGGAATAGCGCCCTCTCCCTGAATTTCTTGCAATATACTAGTACAGCGCGGCGGAAATCAAGCTACCATTTGAAACAGCAAAAGCCTTGATTATACAAAATTTTTGACTGCGTGAATGCGTGAATGCGTGACTTCCGCCTTGCGGTACTAACCTATCTATTTTTTAGGAGTTAAGCGACAAAAACCCCAGCCGATAAGTTTAGCTGGGGTTTTTCTCAAAATGCAACTATTTCAGAGATCAATCGTTTAAATTATTTTTTGTTTGGAATACCTACAAGAGGCGCTTATTAATGATTAGTATAATTACACCAGTTTATAACGGTGAGAAATTTATAGAATCTTGCCTTCAAGTTGTTATTGAGCAAAACTGTTTGGAAGTGGAGCATATCATTGTCGATGGAGGTTCAAGGGACAAGACAGTAGACATTATTAGGGATAAAGCCAATCAATATCCCCACATCCGGTGGATTAGTGAAAAGGATCGAGGACAATCTGATGCTCTCAATAAAGGAATTGCTCTGGCACAAGGAGAAATTATTGGTGTTTTAAATGTTGATGATTTTTATGAAATAAACGTTCTTAACCGGATCTGTGAAATTTTCAAAACTTTACCAAAACCTAGCTTGATTGTTGGCAACTGTAATGTTTGCAATCTGGAAGGTAAACTAATTTTTATTAATAAAGTTAAACAATTAAGGACGATTGATTTATTGTTAGAAAGACGAATTAATGACGATGGAATTATCGATGCTTCTTTTCCTTTAAATCCTTCTGCTTACTTTTACCACAAATCATTGCATGAGCAAATCGGACTATACAAAGTAGAAGAACATTATGCAATGGATGTAGATTTTCTCTTGAAAGCGGTTAGGTCATCTCATGTTAAGTATTTCAATGAGACTTGGGGTAACTATAGATATTATCCAGGAACAAAAACATTTGATGATTCTGTAAGAGGAATGAGCATAGTGCGAATGAGACAGTTATTTAATGATTATATAAAAACACTACCACTGATGGAGCAATGGCAGATTTGGTTAGCTCGAAACATAAATTTTAGTTTATTAAAAATTTTTTATTTTTCTAAGCATCCAGAACGATTACTTGAATCGATTAAGCAGCGATTAACTAAATCTAGTCGAACCTGATAAAATTACTTTTGGGGAAAAAAGCTCTCAAAGCCCCCCAGAAAAAGGGGGGTTATGGGTATCTCTTATCTATAATCTTGCTTTTGAATACTCCCCAAACGAGCAGCATCACGAATATTGTAGTCGGGTCGAGTAAAGCGATTTAGCTGCATTTCAAAAAAATCTCGATTCGCTTGCAAATGTTTGGGATTTTGGTCATCTAATGGATATAAAAGTGCAGTTCTCAAGGCTTGAATTACCGCAGAAGTTACACAGTACATTGACCGTTGAAAACTAACTCCCAACTGAATTAACATATCTTCTTCACCCCGGCAATGTTGGCTGTAGTAATCAACAAGATATGGAGGCAAAAAATGCAACATATCTTGCATTAATAATGTGGGGGGAATGCCAGCAGTACCCACTGGAAATACATCAGCGTAAAGAATACCATAGTGAAAGTCTTTCTGGTCTGCCGGTACTTGACGCGCTTGAGCATTATAAGATTTTGTCCCTCGGAAGGGTGCGGTGCGGTAGAAAACAGCTTCTACATAAGGTAATGCTGCTTCATATAGCCACATGAAACCCTTGGATTTGGGCACAATTTCGTAGCATTCACCACGAATATAAACGTGATGGTAAATGGGACGACCTGCGATCGCAAATATACCATTAACTAAGAAGCTCATTGCCTCTGGGACACTGCTAATAGTACCTTCATCATAGCGATCGGACATTTCAAAGAACACTGGGGCCATGACTTCCCAGAATAAGCCCAGATTAGCGTAGTATGACATCTGGCGGCACTGTTCCAAAAACATATCGGGGAACAGCTTGTACATTCCCAGCATTACGGGGTTCCCTTGAAAGTAAGCTTTAATTGCCCTGTCAGCGTTGGCTTTGTATTCTTCGGAATCTAGGTAAGGGTCAAATTGTCCACCCATCCCTCTGTGCCACAACATCGCCCGCATACAAGCTTCAGCAAATTCCATGTTAATGCGATCGTGGAACAAGTGATGCAATAACTTCGGCATTTTAAAAGTTTCACCCTTTTCAATAAATGCCAAAAGTTCTGGATGTGCAGTAGCTTCGCCGCGCCAAATTCGCAAATCGGCATCATCGCCAGCGTAATGATTATGCAGTTTTAAATACTCTTTGGGTAAGAAGTATTTGAAGAAGGGAAGCGGGTTTAAAAATTCACGTTCGGCAATATAAAGTAGGTCACGCCAGTAAAAATCCATCGGTACAGCATAAGCTTTGTATAAACCGATGATTTGCATCAAATTTTCTGGAGTATCAGGTAACATTGCACCGCCTGCTTCTAAGCGGTGAATTACTTCAGCAAATTCGTGTTTGGAAGGAGGTAATTTAATTGCTGTTTTAATTGCTGTCATGGGATTGGGGATTGGGGAATGGGGA
>NZ_CAXTNP010000350.1:0-7080 GCF_964245575.1 uncultured Nostoc sp.
TACCGAAATGAGAAAGCAATCAAGCATTTTGAGAAAGCAATATGGCTTTTTGCTTACAGAAAACACCAAAATGAGAAAGCAAACACGCGAGAGGATGTTTGAAAAGTATTATATGAAGCACCCAAAGCCTGAGAACTTAACTAATCCGGTAAAAAATCTTCATCTAAACATTCATCCGCAGTAAACGGAGAGTCTACGGGAAAAGTATCAAGGGATAAACCAGTTTCATCACTAGCTTGCTTTCTTGCATCTTGATAACAATCAGTAAAAACTTCCTGGAAATATGGTTTTAAACTAGGACTATCCTTAAAAGTTCTTGTCAACCTGCGGCGATGTTCTCTAATAGTTCCTTTCCAACTATTAGAGCGTTTTTCTGGCTGATATTTGTATTTTAATAGGTGCATTAATAAAACTACTAAATTGTTTTCTAAAGCTCTTTTTTCACTTCTCCCCATGCTTTCAATCTCTTCAATGAGATTTTCTAAATCAATTTCAGAAAATCTGCCTTCTTTTAACTGTTTAGCAGTTGTCTCTATCCACAAATAAAAATCTTGGTCGTACAGATGAGAGTTTGTAAAAACCGTTGGTTGAGGCGCTGTCATCTAATTTTCAACCTCCCAAAATCCAACCAGTAAACTTAATTTAATCCCGCTCTTGCTATGCTCATTACATATCTAAATAGATTCGTTTGGGCGTATCCCAAGTGGAACTTGAGACTTCGCAAGCAGCAGGGTAAATATATAATAACAAAATTTTAGCAAATTTATGATGATAACATATCTTACATTGTGGCGACTGAATATCCACAAACCAAAAATCAGATAGATATTACTTACGTGCAGAATAAGTGATAGTTGCTACTTTGGCATTAGGAAAGCTATTTTTAGAATAGCTACCTATATTACCTATCACCCCCATGAGTACCGAATATTCCGAAGACCGCCTGGTGCAACAAACTACCGCTAACTTCTTTGAACAAACCCTGAAATGGCACTCAGTTTACGCCTACAAAAAGGAAACTTTCGGGATTAACGGCACACTAGGACGCAAGGATAAACGGGAAGTTGTTCTCACACGCTATCTGCGCCAAGCACTAGAGAAACTTAACCCTGGTCATCCACAGCAAGTATACGACGATGCGATCGCCCAATTCACCACATCTAATATTTCAGACCAATTAGTTACCATCAACCAGAAAAAATACCAACTCATCCGTGAAGGTATCCTAGAGAAACCCTACAAAAACTCAGAGGGTGAAACCATCAATCCCCGCCTGAAAGTGATTGACTTTCAAAACCCAGAAAATAATCATTTCCTAATAGTGCGGGAGTTATCTATTAAAGGTTCTCTCTATTCCAAACGACCCGATATCATCGGCTTTGTTAATGGTATTCCTTTACTATTTATTGAACTTAAAGCCACGCACCGCAACGTTAGAGTCGCTTACGAAGACAACTACACCGACTACAAAGACACTATCCCGGAAATTTTCCATCACAACGCCATAGTCATGTTGAGTAATGGAATCGTGGGGAAAGTAGGTAGCATCACCAGTCGCTACGGCCACTTCCAAGAATGGAAACGTCTAGAAGAAGAGGAACTCGGCAAAGTTGACTACCAAACAATGTTAATCGGGATGTGCTGCAAAGACAATTTCCTCGACATCATCGAAAACTTCATCCTCTTTGATGACAGTAGCGGTAAAACTATCAAAATACTGACTCGTAATCACCAGTTTCTTGGTGTTAACCGCGCATTTACCGCCATTCAACAACGTGAAGTCCGAGAAGGGAAACTTGGCGTTTTCTGGCATACTCAAGGTAGCGGTAAATCTTACTCAATGGCATTTCTCACGCGCAAAGCCCACCGCCAATTACCAGGTAATTTTACTTTTGTCATCGTCACAGACCGCCAAGAACTAGATAATCAAATCGTGCAAACCTTTGCTGGCGTTGGTGCTATCAAAGAAAATAACACCCAAGCCGCCAGTGGTGAACAATTAGCTGAATTACTCAAAGACAACCATCGCTACGTTTTCACGCTGATTCACAAATTCAACAAACCCGGTGAGATTTACTCTCTCCGTCCCGATATTATCGTCATCTCCGACGAAGCGCACCGCACCCAATACGGTAAACTCGCGGAAAATATGCGCCAAGCTTTACCCAATGCGTCTTTCATCGGCTTTACTGGTACACCCTTAATGGAGTCGGAAGAAGACCAACTTACCCGTCGAGTTTTCGGCGGCTACGTTTCCACCTACGACTTCCAACGTGCTGTTGAAGATGGTGCAACTGTACCCCTCTACTACGACAATCGAGGCGAAGAATTATATTATGAGGACAAAGGTAGTCAACGCCAGGTTGCAGCTGACGAGGAACTAAATCAACGCCTCGCTACCGCCATCGAACAATTTGAACTCGACGCTGAACAAGAAGAAGCTGTCCGTCGCCGCTTGGGGGGAGAATATCTCATCCTCACCGCCGAAAAACGTTTAGACCGTATCGCCCAAGACTTAGTAGCTCACTATACCCAACGTTGGCAAACAGGAAAAGCGATGCTTGTTTGTCTAGATAAGATTACCGCCGTGCGAATGCACGGACTTATCGATAAATACTGGAAACAAGCAATACAAGCACAAAAGCAATTAGTCAAACAAGCTGCTGATGAACAAGAGGAAGTGGAACACCAGCAACATTTGCAATGGTTGCAGTCAACGGAATATTTAGTTGTAATCAGCGAAGCCCAAAATGAAGTCAAAACTTTTAAAGATTGGGGTTTAGATATAATTCCCCATCGCCAAATTATCAAAAGTCGCAATCTAGAGGAAGAATTTAAGAACGAAAAACACCCTTTCCGTTTTGCGATTGTCTGCGCGATGTGGTTAACAGGCTTTGATGTCCCCAGCCTTGCCACATTATATATAGATAAACCCTTACAAGGACATACTCTCATGCAAGCGATCGCTCGTGCAAACCGCGTCTACGAAGGGAAAAATAACGGCTTGTTAATTGATTACAACGGTATTTTAACAAGTCTCCGTGCTGCCCTTGCCAGATACTCGCGTGCAGAAGTCGGAAGCGAAGATGAAAGTATAACACCTTACAACGACCTAAATCAATTACAAGAAGATTATGCGATCGCACTTCAAAATTGTATTGACCACATCGCCAATCTGGGGTTTGAATTGCAAGAACTGGTAGAAACAGCAGGATTTGATAAAATTGCTGCTTTAGCAAGTGCAGTGAATGCAGTTTGTACAAACGATGAATCTCGCGCCCGCTTTGAAGTATTAGCCAGGGAAGTCTTCAAAAAGAAACAGGCGCTAATTACTGAACCGAAATTAACAGCACCCTACCAAGGAAGATATAACGCCATAGAGCAAATTTACAAATACTTACACGAACAACACAAAATATCTCTAGATATCAACGCTGTCCTCCGTTCCTTACAAGGTGTCGTTAGCGAGTTCATCAACGTTGATACTTCCCGTCTTCCAGGTTCAGAGTCAGGCAAAAATTACGATATCAGCAAGATAGACTTTGAGTTATTAAAAGCAGAATTTGCCAATTCCCCAACTAAAAATACCTCAGTCCAAACCCTAAAAGAAGCCGTCGAACGCCAACTCCAGCGAATGATACAACAAAACCCATCTCGCATTGACTACTACACGCGCTATCAACAAGTTATCCAAAACTATAACCGCGAAACCGACCGAGTAGCCATTGAACAAACATTTGAGGAACTGCTGAAACTTGTCAAAGACTTATCTGAAGAAGACACCCGTGCTGTCCGCGAAGGTTTAAGCGAAGAACACCTTGCCGTTTTCGACTTGCTTTGCTCATCTAAAGATAATTTAGATACTAGAATTAGAAACCGCGTCAAACAAGTTGCTCAATCCTTAATTGAAGCCGTAAAATCACAATTACAGCAACTAGAAAACTGGCGGGATAAGGAATCTACAAGAGCCACAATTAAGAGTTTTATTTATGATTACTTGTACAACGAAGACACAGGTTTACCTGTAGATGCCTACGATGATAGCGATGTAGACAACCTGAGTAATATAGTATTTATCCATATTTATCAGCAGTATAAAAGTGCTAATAAGCATCCTTATGCAGCGTAATAGTACTTAATATTACTCGTTAAAGCGTTTGAGGTTTTGGTGTAAGACTTCGTGAATGCGATCGCACCAAAAGGGAATCACAGTTTGTCCTTGACAAAGTGCTTCTAGGGCAGCTTGTTTATCAAACTCTGCCATTTGCAAAGGTTGTTCAGGCGATCGCGTGGCTAATAACATTAGCCGCTTCATCCTTTCTTCGGGGACAGACTCATCAAATAACCAAGGTTCTCGTTCGCGCAGAGTTTCCAATGCTGCATGGCAAACCTCAAAATTTAAACCGATTGACAGCAACTGTTCCATTACCGTTAACGCCAACAGGTCAGTTTTGGAGTAGTAAACATTACGACCTTTGCCAGTACTGTTAACCGTAGGTACTATAACTCCTTTCTCCCGCCAATACTGCAACTGGCGGCGAGAGCAATGAGTAATTTCTGCTGCTTCTGTGCTTGTGTAGAACTTTCCTTCCATAAGATTCATCCTATAGAAGGATCTTTTAAAACACATTGTTTTTTTATAGAACACGATGTGTTTTTATGATATTTTGTTTTTATGAGCCAGATTACTATTCAATGTCGCTTAATTGCTAGTGAATCTACCCGCCAAAAACTCTGGAAGTTAATGGCAGAATTAAACACACCCCTAATTAACGAACTGCTTCAACAACTTAGTAAACATCCAGATTTTGAGAAATGGCGAAAAAATGGCAAACTGCCGTCAACTGTTGTTAACCAACTTTGTCAACCCCTAAAAACTGACCCTAGCTTTACAGGTCAGCCCAGCCGTTTGTATTTATCAGCAATTCATGTTGTGGATTACATCTATAAATCTTGGCTGGCCATACAGAAACGGCTACAGCAGCAGCTAGATGGCAAGATACGCTGGCTAGAAATGCTGAACAGCGATGCTGAATTAGTAGAAATTAGCGGTTGTAGTTTAGAGGCAATTCGTACCAAAGCTGCTGAGATTTTGGCAATGGCTACGCCAGAATCTGACTCTAATGCTCCTTTGATTAAAAGAGGAAAGGTTAAAAAATCCAAAAAATCATCCGCTTCCAATCCTGACCGTAGCTTATCTCATAAATTATTTGATGCTTACCGAGAAACGGACGACATACTCAGCCGTAGCGCCATCAGTTATCTGCTGAAAAATGGCTGCAAACTTAATGACAAAGAAGAAGACCCCGAAAAATTTGCTAAACGCCGCCGTAAGGTTGAAATCCAAATTCAGCGGTTAACAGACAAGCTAACAAGTCGAATTCCCAAGGGTCGAGATTTAACCAATGCTAAATGGTTGGAAACACTCTTCACTGCTATAACCACTGTTCCAGAAGACAATGCTGAAGCAAAACGCTGGCAGGATATTCTGTTAACCCGATCAAGTTCTCTTCCTTTTCCCCTGGTTTTTGAAACGAACGAAGACCTAGTTTGGTCAAAAAATGAAAAAGGTAGACTCTGTGTTCACTTCAATGGCTTAAGCGATTTAACTTTTGAAGTGTACTGCGATAGTCGTCAACTGCACTGGTTTAAACGCTTTTTAGAAGATCAACAAACTAAACGCAAAAACAAAGATCAGTATTCAAGTGCTTTATTCACCCTCAGAAATGGTCGTCTAGCTTGGCAAGAAGGCGAAGGTAAAGGCAAACCTTGGAATCTTCACTACTTGAATCTCTATTGCTGTGTTGACAATCGGCTTTGGACTGCTGAAGGAACAGAACAGGTTCGCCAGGAAAAAGCTGATGAGATTACCAAATTCATCACTAAGATGAAGGAGAAAAGTGACCTTGGCGAAACACAGCTTGCTTTTATTAAACGTAAAGAATCAACGTTAACTCGAATTAACAATTCCTTTGAGCGTCCTAGTCAACTCTTTTACCAAGGTCAATCACACATTTTAGTAGGTGTTAGCCTGGGGCTGGAAAAACCTGCAAGTGTTGCTGTAGTAGATGCGATCACAGGCAAAGTTCTAACTTACCGGAGTATCCGCCAGTTACTTGGCGACAATTACGAACTTCTGAATCGGCAAAGACGACAACAGCGATCATCATCCCACGAACGCCACAAGGCACAGAAAAGCTTCTCTCCCAATCAATTTGGTACATCTGAGTTAGGACAGTATGTAGACAGACTATTGGCTAAAGAAATTATTGCGATCGCACAAACCTATAAAGCTGGCAGTATAGTTTTGCCTAAGCTAGGGGATATGCGAGAGATTGTCCAAAGTGAAATTCAAGCCATAGCCGAAGCAAAATGTCCAGGCTCCGTAGAAGTTCAGCAAAAATACGCCAAACAGTATCGAGTTAACGTCCATTCCTGGAGCTACGGCAGATTAATTCAAAGCATTCAAAGCAAAGCTGCTCAGGCAGGAATAATGATTGAAGGGGGAAAACAACCTATTCGCGGCAGTCCCAATGAAAAAGCAAAAGAATTAGCCTTTTCTGCTTACCATCTCCGCCTAGCTAGGCGAAGTTGACAAATATCTGAACCTTGACAATAAAATAATAAATAGCGCCGCAGTTAATGCTGCTTGCAGCCTCTGAACTGTGTTAAATGAGGGTTAGTTTGACTGTAGCAATACTGTCTTGCTTTCTGACCCTAGTAGCTGCTCACCCTGATGCTGCTGTCTTCGGACAGGATAGGTGCGCTCCCAGCAATAAGGGCGCGGATGTACTGCTGTAGTGGCTACTGAATCACCCCCGATCAAGGGGGAACCCTCCCCAATTCTTTATTTGACGCACCAAAGAGAGGTCAAAATTCCGCTCCTGGTTCGCGCAAATCCTGAAAACCTAATCCTACAAGGAATTTAGTCATAAATTTCTTTTGTAGACAATTCAAAAATTACATCCTGGGAGGATTTTGAGAAGGTTGACACAAGTCTGGTCTGAAAACCCTTCTATACAAGGGTTAAAGAAGGCAGCAGTTGCAACCGTCCTCTCAGCAATGGGAGGGTTGAAAGAG
>NZ_CAXTNP010000351.1:0-7050 GCF_964245575.1 uncultured Nostoc sp.
GAGGTACTTCAAAGTCGTTTTGAGGTACTTCAAAGTCGTTTTGAGGTACTTCAAAGTCATGTTGAGGTACTTTGAAATCGTGTTGGAGTATTAGCGATCGCTTTGGAGTTGAAAAAATAATTAAAGGCGAAAACCTAATTTTCCCGTTGGCTTTTAACTCTAGTTGTGATCAAGAGTAATTTAGATGCGTTTGCCCTGATGGTCTAGCTAGTGGTAAAACCAGTTGAGTGAGAAAACCTGATCAACTAACTGGAGTAAGCTCATGAAGCAAACAATCTTAATTTTGGCAGCAAATCCTAAAGGTACAACACCACTGCGTTTGGATGAGGAAGTGCGTGAAATTGATGCTGGATTAGAGCGAGCCAAACACCGCAGTGAATTTGTTTTAGAGCAGAAGTGGGCAGTGCGACCTCGTGACATTCAGCGAGCAATGCTCGATATCAATCCTTCTATTGTTCATTTTTCTGGGCATGGGACGGGGGAGGAGGGTCTGGTTTTTGAAGATGAAACAGGTTCGGCAAAGCTCGTCGATGGAGAAGCCTTAGCGGAACTGTTTAAACTGTTTGTTCCTCAAGTTGAGTGTGTTGTTCTTAACGGCTGTTACTCAGAGGTGCAAGCAAGTGCGATCTCCCAACATGTTAATTATGTGATTGGGATGAAAAAGGCAATTCCAGATAGAGCTGCTATAGAATTTGCTGTGGGTTTTTATGATGCTTTAGGATCTGGGCGACCCGTGGAATTTGCCTATAAATTTGGTTGCACTGCAATTCGGTTGGCAGGTATTCCAGAGCAACTAACCCCAATTTTAAAGAAGAAGCCAAATATTGAGGAGGTTATGAAAATTAGTTTGCCCCAAGAGCAGCTTTTAGGAGAGAACGAACTAGCGTCCGAGTTATTTCAAGAACTCAACGATTCTGACAGAGAAATACTTACAACACTCTTAATACGTAGTGGACGTGCGGAATATTCGGCACGAAGAGCACTATGTATAAAGATTGGGATTGAACCAAATCAACTTGGATTTTTAAGAGAATCTACTGTTACTGACTTTGCCTTACAGCTAATTGAGTATTTACATGAAATAGATGATAAAGAAGCCTTTTGTAAAATTTGCAATGAACTAGAAGTTGTCTTTAAAAAGGGTAAGTGCTCGGCTGATTTGAAAAATATTAAATCAAAACTACATTGTCAGTAATATTATAAGTTAAATTTAAATTCCTATGAGTTTATTGAATGATGACGATTTAATAGAATTAGCAGACATATTGCTGATTAGCCAAAAAGTAAAGGCACGAGAAGCTCTATGTTTAAGAATTGGAATTGACCCTAATCAACTTGCATTTATAAGAGATGGTGCAGAACGTGACTTTGTTATACAGCTGATTAATTATTTAAATCAAATCAACGAACAAGAAGCTCTTTGCAAGCTTTGTTGTAAGGAACTGATTCCGGTTTTTAATCATGGAACATATACACATTTTTTAAGGGGTATTGCAGCTAAACTCCATTGTAATCAGGGGTTAAGTCAGAATGCCCTTAATAATAAACAGCCAATTGTTCCATCGTCTATTCCTGCTTCTAGTGCTATAAACAAATTAATTATAGGTGGTACAATTCTTCTAATTGGATTAGCAGGGTTTAGCTTATTTAACCAAAACAAGAACAGTAGCTCCCCTCCTACTCAAGCTACGCCTTCTACTCTAGAAGCAAAAGATAAAATACCACCAATAGAACCACGACGACCAAAGGCTTATACCCCAGAACCAGAATTGCCTTATGATATTGGGGTATATGGGTATCAGGTAGACGAAAGCTTCTTTAATACAATCATAAACTCAGTTGGTTACCCAGTAAGAAAGGCGAGTCAAGTTTATAATAGTAAACCAGCATGGTTCGCTGATAGATCCACTGTTTTTTACTACGATAAAAGCTCTAAAGACTTTGCATTATCCCTGGCTGAGAAGTTGACAAATTCTACTAGTGTACAATTTGCAGTTCAATATGTCAGTCCTGAAAATAGTATCTCTGTAAAACCTGGAAATGAACGGCAGACTTTTTTTATACATTTAGTGGGATCTAGCCGGAATACGTGCAAAACGGAACACGATGCAAAGGATTGCCTTTGACTACCCTATGATGTTTCCCTGTCCATTGCCAATGACTTGATAGAGAATCAGCGCAGATATAAGGGTGTGCGATCGCTCCTTTGATGAAACCGCAATTGCCTCTTCCACATTAGAAAAGCGATCGCTCTCTCAAGTCGATTGATTTCATTTTGAGGTGCGATTGCCATTACAATCAAGAAAAGGGAATGAAAAGGATCTGACCTTCATATTCACCAAACTTACTGCAACGAACGAATAAATATAAGTCGTCAATGACCTGTCCGATCGGAGCCGTTGCAATAACTTCAACAACTCCAGGCATAGACAAACCTTTGTTGATTCGCTCATAAGCATGGACAGTAATCGTTGCTATATCATGGGTAAGCAAGATGCGTTCTTCATTGGCTGCCCACTCTAAGATAGTGGAATCATCAGTATGGATTAGACCTACATCTTGGACACGAACAATATCCAATCCAGGTAAACGTCTTATCAAGCCCCGCAATATCGAGCCATTGAAGTTTTCATCAGTCAATAGACGCACTGGCTATAATTCTCCTTGGGGCTGATAGCGATCGCCCAAGCGCTGCCTAAGATTAGCTAAATTATACTCATGGACAAATTGATTTCGCTGTTGTTGAGCTTTTTTGCGACGCTGCTCTAGGTAATTGTCGATTTCTTGGTGATGGGTGAGATAATATGCGATCGCTGCGTATATCTCCGCTAAACAGAGAACGGGATACTGAACAGCAATTTCTTCAGGTGTAGAGCCGTTATGGTATGTTGCTAGCAAGCTATCGAGAGTAACGCGGCTTTGACCGATGCGAATACCTCCAGCTTCATCCCAACGAAACGGTGGAGCGGTAACCTGAAATTCGATTTGAACGCTCATGGGGGCAATTCTTGGATTTGTGGTATTTCTGTCTTCAGTTTACTTTACCCGTTAAAGAGCGATCGCCCTTACATCAAAATTCAAAATTGAGGAAAAAGACTGGAGGGGATATAAGTCTTTCCCCTCCACCTTTTTTGCCCAATACTTCGACTCCCTTCCCTACGGGACGCTACGCGAACGACTTCGCTCAAGGCAAGAAGTCGCTCAGTACAAGTGTCCAATGCCCAATTAATTCAATGGCTCCATAATGGCTCTTAAACCTTTATTAGAGAGTGTCTTGAGCATTTCTTTAGCGTTATATTCACTGCTAAATACTCCTGCTTGCATAACTTTTTGACCATCCCAAACTGTGAGAAACGCATCAGGAGCAAGCGATCGCACTAAATCTCGATCCTTATCAGTTGCAAGTGGCACTACTACGCGATAACGTACACTAAATTGTCTTGCAGAGTTACCACTATAGGAAATACTTGCAGAACTTGTTTGCAGATTGCGAGTATTACCAATGGGGATATTGCGATGTCTACGACGGGCTACGCCTACAGGAAGTGGTAAAAGTGCGGAAGCAGATGAGGCAGAAGTTTCTTGTATTGGTAAGAGCTGCTGTGTTTGATCCTTCATAGTTGGAACTGGTGGCTGTGCAACTGAATTGGATGGATACTCAGGAGCAGTAAACTCAACCGTATTAGGCTCAATCTGCACATAATTCAACTGTGCTGCATCAGGTGGCTGTGCTGGACTGGGAGTTGCAACTTTTGAAGTGTTAGTTGGTATTTGTCTAGCCGACAAGCTGCTAGGAGTAGGAAAACCAGCAACTTTAGAGGTGGCTTGCTGTTGATTGGATATAGGCACAGAAAGCGGTATATTGGCTGGCAACAATGGCAGCAGTTGACTGTTTAATTGTGTAGGAACAGGATTATTTGCTGAAATGTTGCTGGTTTGCCCATTAGTAGTTTCAGAGATTTCAGGAGCCGAGAAGGTGATTTCTCCATTTGCTGGTATTTGTCGTAATACATTGTTAGCAGCAGGTTGAGAATTTTCGGTTGCTAGTGCTGTTGTACCGTTAATATCTACCTTACCAGTGATGCGATCGCTCACAAGGTTGTTACCAGGAGCAAAAATCATCTGTTTAGCAGCGCTGGCGTTAATATCGTAGCGGGCATTATTTTGAAATTGATTACCCCCAGGTTCGGATGCGTTGCCTAAATCTGGCATTGCTTGAGCGATCGCAACTAAACCATCTTCTTTATTATCTTGAATAATATTATTCCGTAAAATCGGGCGGGCATTTGCTTGTACCACAATTCCCGATCTATTGTTCTGAATTTGATTACCTATAAGTATAGGAGCGGCGTTTTGGGCAATATTAATCCCAAAACCTGTTTGGTGAAAGACATTTTCCTTCACTTGGGGACTAGAGTTACCAGCAATTGTGATGCCATTGGCTCCATTGCGAGCAAAATAATTCTTACTAATAGTAGGTGCAGCATTACCACTGATAGAAATCCCATCTTGAGTACTGCCAGTAAATGTATTTTCCGCGATTACCGGATTGCTTGATTCAATCCATAAACCGTAACCACGGCGGTTTGGGTTTGTCACCGTTACCCCAGTGAGCAAGGTTTGGTTTGCTCCAACAATTGCGACATTTTGACCGGCAAAGCTCCGGCTCAGGTAATCACCACCTCCCTGAATTACAATATCCTTACCTTGATTGCTAGGGTTGCCTTGAATTGAAATACCCGGTTTCAATATTAAGGGAAATTCTTCTCCTGTCTCGGCGCTATAAGTGCCCGTGGAGAGCATAATTACAGTGTTGGCGTTAGCTAATCGTAAAGCTTGGGTAATTGTTTTCACAGGAGCGGATTCGCTACCATTGCCTGCTTTGTCATCTCCACCATTTGGGTTGACAAACAGCACGTTAACCTGAGAATTTGTTTTCTCAACCAGAGGTGCTGAATTTGGTGTCGATGGCATCTGAGCGATGCCAACTCTTAGAGAGGCTTTGCCAACGGCGAGCTTTGCTAACGCGCTACCCAGGAACGCCATACTTGCCGCTCCCATGCCTACGGTAAAAGATAATACTGATAAACTAAAAATTAAAAGCCTTGCTGATTTGAGAAACTTAAGCTTCGCAAACATAATATCTACCCTATGGTACTTAGGAAACATCCGATTGTGAATCATATTTAACACAACTCCTTGGAAGTAACCATAAATTCTTATACTCTCTAAGAGTATTATGTCGATAATATTACTCACATATTGGCCGAGTCAGGATTTTTAAGACAGTGTAACAAATGATATTGTGTCTGTTCAACAATACCTTGTCCTAAAGGACACGCTACGCGAACACCAAAATACCCTGACTCTAAAATTTGTTAACCATCAGTGAGGCGATATATACTGTGAGCTTCAATAATCGGCTTAGATGATATTTTGGGTGAGAAAGCGCTCTATTTCAAAGTTAAAATTTCCTGTATAAATGCTCTCTAAATAGTATCCATGCAGTCTCAAATTTAATTTGCCCATCTGGTGTGGATTTTCTAGTGTATCCGCTCTGGCTAGTACACCACGGCGTAAATAGAGCAACCATTTAAAATCCCTAAAAAGCCGATTCCATAATCCTTTTGAATGCGTGAATGCGTGAATGCGTGAATGCGTGCCTTGCGGTACTAGTCCTTTGTAAGCTTGTTGTTTACCCTAAAATACTTGACTAACCTTAGTGTGAAACTGTAGCCTCAAACTACCCTTATCACTGCCATAGGAAAATGGGATAATTTCCCGTAACCCTTACTACTACGTTATTTTACGTATATTTTGCAAAAGTTGAGTAAAAAAAAGCAAATTAATTAACTTATGGTTACTAGGATATATGATAATTCACACTTCGATGAAAGCACTAACGGGGTTGTTGTAATGGTCGAGCCATACAGCCAAAAAGAGCAAATACAACAAGTTGTCTACCGCATTTTAGATGCCAATTTAGATCGCGCTCGTGAGGGCTTGCGAATTATCGAGGAATGGTGTCGGTTTGGGTTGAACAATGCCCAGTTGGCTCTTGAATGCAAGCGGCTGCGACAAGAGGTAGCTAAGTGGCATACCCCGGAATTGCGGGCGGCGCGAGATACACCAGGCGATCCTGGGACTGAGTTAACCCATCCTCAAGAAGAACAACGAGCTAGTATCAAATCGGTGTTGCAAGCTAATTTTTGCCGGATAGAAGAAGCATTGCGGGTGTTGGAAGAATACGGTAAGCTTTATCACCCAACTATGGCTAAAGCTTGCAAGCAGATGCGCTATCAGGTTTATACCTTAGAAAGTAGTTTAATGGGTCATCAGCGCCATCAATTATTGTGGCGATCGCGTTTGTATCTTGTTACTTCCCCACATGAAACTTTGTTGAACAACGTCGAAGCTGCACTCAAGGGTGGATTAACGCTTTTACAATACCGTGACAAAACCGCCGATGATTCTTTGCGTCTGGAACAAGCGAGAAAATTACGGCAGTTATGCCATATCTACGGTGCTTTGTTCATTGTTAACGATCGCGTGGATCTAGCTTTAGCTGTCGATGCCGATGGGGTGCATCTAGGACAACAAGATATGCCCATTGCTGTTGCTCGGCAATTACTCGGTTCACAGCGTCTGATAGGTCTTTCTACCACAAATAAAGAAGAAATGCAAGCAGCAATTGCTGAAAGTGTAGATTACATTGGCGTGGGGCCAGTTTATGAAACTCCCACGAAACTAGGTAAGGTCGCAACAGGTTTAGAATATGTCAGTTATGCTGCCAAAAATTGTTCAATTCCCTGGTTTGCCATTGGAGGAATAGATGCCAATAATATCAATGATGTGATCGATGCGGGAGCCGAACGTGTAGCGGTGGTGCGATCGCTCATGCAAGCCGAACAGCCTACCCTAGTGACTCAATATTTGCTCTCCCAACTCAATCGCATTAAACCAGAACTTTAAAAGAGTCATTTGTCATTTGTCATTAGTCCAAAGTAAGTAACCAATACCTAATACCCCATTGCCCATTCCCCATTACCC
>NZ_CAXTNP010000352.1:0-7041 GCF_964245575.1 uncultured Nostoc sp.
TATATGGGATTTGGGCTGATTGGCGACTTTTCTTAACAGGACGACCAGATTTAGCAACTATTGTACGAGAGCGTTCTTCTCGACAAGCTTGCAACAGCCAAACCCGTTGTCGCTTAATAGGTGGAGATGACTAAGCCCAGTTTCACAATAAATGATGCTTTACTAA
Organism: uncultured Nostoc sp.; assembly: GCF_964245575.1. GTDB lineage: Bacteria > Cyanobacteriota > Cyanobacteriia > Cyanobacteriales > Nostocaceae > Nostoc. Next base: position 167 of record NZ_CAXTNP010000352.1, read on the forward strand.
AACTGAAGTCATAGGTGAATAGGTGTAGTGCATCATTGAGGCGCTGCTGTTAGAAAAATCAGCAAAGGTAGCATGGTGTAAGTTTATTAGAGTTGCATTCGCTTCAGACATATCGTTAGTGATTCACCGAACTCAATACCTGACTTTTCACGGGATAATGGATTGTAGAACCCGTTGGCGTTTGCTCTTTGCGAACACGAATGATCAAAGCACCGTTGGCAGTAGTGTCTCTTCATAGAAGGGCTTTGGGAGCCTTAATCTAAAGTCTAGCTCAAAATATATTTGATTCGGTGAGTCCTCTGAATGTAGACGGGTTGACCACATTCTCTTAACTGGCTTTCCCATTGCTTATGGCATTTCTTAATCTGGAAGTGCCACAAGCGATCGCTTATCAAAGAAAAAATCAGCCTTCTGTGCGAATCAAAACAATAGCTATCCCTATCATTCAACCCTTGGATTACTTTTCTAACCTTTTAGGTTTTGATTGACGTCAGATGTAGAATTTTAGTCGATTCAAGGGAGTAGTAGTAAGCTGAAATTAGAGGCAGACTACTGAATTAGGGATTATCTCTAATCACAACTGATTCAGCACACTCAATTGAAATTGTGACTCGTGAAGGAGCAAGAACAGTGGAAGCTTTACTACAAAAAACTTGTGTTCCCTGTAGTGGTGATTCGCCGCCAGTAACTGGAACCTATCCCACTATTCTAAAAATACCTACTTCTTTCCGTAAAATGCGCTTGAAAACCTTGAGTTTTCGTTTTAAGTTCTCAATAAGCTGAAGCTTTATAGCACAAATATTATTAGTGGGATAGGTTCTGAGACTGAAATTGCTGAACTTCAGCCTCAGATACCTAATTGGAAGATGATTGAGGAGAATGGTGAGTCACATCTACAGCGTGTCTACAACTTTCCTGATTTTCAGACAGCACTAGCCTTTACTCAACTAGTGGGTAAAGAGGCTGACAAACAAGGACATCACCCCGCTTTACTGACCGAATGGGGCAAGGTAACAGTTACTTGGTGGACACACGCGATTCAAGGACTGCATCGCAACGATTTCATTATGGCAGCTAAGACTGATGATATCGCTACTGGGTTTACTAACTAGAGCAGTGGGGCTTCAATAATATTGTGCTTTCTTAATATTGTGACAACATTAGCAATATGAAGCGATTGTGGAGAACTGCCATAATTTTAACTGCGATCGCTGGAGGTATCATCACCGCTATCTTGATTTTCCAAAGAACTAACCAGCCATCCATCACCCTTACCGAAGAATGGATAGCTACACAAGTGATAGATGGGGACAACATCACAGTCCGCCAAACCGATGGCAGCCAAATGTCAGTTGAGCTTTGTGGAATTGATGCCCGGAAATGAAACAAGCTCAAGCCCCAGCACAACCATTGGCTAATGGAGCAAAAGATAAATTACTCAAGCTAGTCGCTGCTGCCGAGAACCAACTGATAATCGCTCCAGTCGCAAAAGACAGCGATGGGCGCACTGTTGCTGAAGTCATGGCTCGTGGACAGGGTGAGGCTGAGATCAGTTTTCAGGAAGAACTGCTTAAAAGCGGCTTGGCTAAAACGCGGCTTGGTGGGGTGGAATGCCCGAATCAAATAGCTTTTGAACAGGCTCAGAGGATAGCGATCGCTGCTCATGCTGGGATGTGGAAGCAGTCAAATTTGCAAAAGCATTGAGAAGGTTGTGTCCATTTTGTTAAGAAAAATCTAACTCCATTAGTTAGTCTACAATCTTTCTAAAAAGCTTAAGAACACTAATGAATCAGTACCTTTTATTCAATCCCACCAATAAGTAATCATGACTGCATCACAGTCGTGTTGAACATTATTACCCAATAGTGACCCTTCTAATCGAGTTCTTAATCGACGCTGAAGTTTGAAACTATATTCTTCATTTGTGCCATCAGTTACTTCTACTGAATCAGCGTGCCACTTTTTGCCTAAGTCCAAAAGCTCGGATACCTTTGTGTCTTGGTTCTCACACAGGATATAAGGTTGTGTTGCAAAAACTAGGGCTAGTCTGGTAGAAATGTAGTTATGCCAATAGTTTTGTATCAAATTTAGCCCATTAATGAACCCAAAAGAACCGTTTAAATGGCGTCATTTCCAATCTAAGATCATATTGCTATGTGTGCGGTGGTATCTGCGATATCCACTTTCGTATCGGCATTTGGAAGAAATGATGGGAGAGCGGGGACTATTGATAGACCACACAACGGGAGCAATGCGATTTTGTGAGGTGCTAAAACCAAGAACGGAAATAGGGTATTTCGGGATGCGATCACAACGAAATAAACCTGGTTTTATTGAGAATATGGCGATGTAGTTGATAATTAAACCCCGATCTCACATTTTCGCATTGCTCCCCCACACAATACACAACAGTGTATCGTTGGGTACAAGCTTATGCACCAGAAATTGAGAAGCGATGCAGAGCATACTTAAATCAAAGCAATGATTCTTGGCGCGTAGATGAGACATACGTGAAGGTAAAGGGTGAATGGAAATATTTATATCGAGCTGTGGATTCATCTGGTAATACTATCGATTTTATGTTGAGTGCCAAGCGCGATGCACAAGTCGCAGAAAGATTTTTTCGTAAAGCTTTAAAAGCTTGTCATAACAGAACTCCACGAATAATTAATGTATATAAAAATGCCGCTTACCCAATCGCAATTGCTCAACTCAAAAATCAGAACTATTGCCTGATGATTGTGAATTAAGACAAGTCAAATATCTAAATAATAATCACCGAACAAGCAATACTGTTGCCAATTTACGAGGGTTCAATGCCTGTAGCAATGGGACGAATGCGTCCTAAAGAAGTAAGTTTGGCAAAAATCTGAGTTAATAAAATAGGCTCAGGGATTTCGGGAAGCATTTTTAACATTTCACGAACATATCGAAAACCACGGTAGTAAGCCTTAAGATCAATAATGCCGGAGTCGGGATTGTGTTGACGAAAATCTAATAGTTGATGATGGGATAAGTTGACCATAAAGAATGCTAGATTAGCAGCATTAGTTACAGCAGTTTGACTTAAGTTCATGAAATCTTCTAATCCCCAAAACTGCTTGGCATCACGAAAGTTAAACTCAATTTGAAAACGAAGCTTGTAGTAATCGATTATCTTTTCGTATGACAACTCCAGGTCACTAGTAAATAGAATTACATGACTACGAACATTAGTTTTAAGATTGGTTTTGACCAAAATAACTATATTTAGTGCTTGGGCAAACTCTTTGTGAAGGAGAGTGCATTGATAAATATCAGTTTTAATATCCTCCTCAATGGTACTTTTGCATAAATACTCGTCAGATATATTACAATAGTCAATCTTCTCACCGTATTTACGACGGGAGCGAATATTGGAGTCAGGGTTTTGGTAAGGTATGTATAGAACCCATTTGATATCTTTGAGGTGAACAAGTAAAATCGGCAGAAACAGTGGAATAGAATCAGGTCAGGGCGAAAAATGGCATATTCAAGCGACGTAACAGACAAAGAATGGGAAATTATCGAGCCATTATTGCCAACCAAGAAGAAAACAAGACCCCCTGTGTGGACAAAGGGGCAAATTTGGAACGGGATATTTTATCAACTTAAGAATGGTTGCAATTGGGCAGACTTACCTAGAGATTTGCCGCCCTACTCTACTATGTTCTGGTATTACAAGCAGTGGTGTGAAGATGGCATCCTTGATCCAATTATGGCTAATTTACATCAGGGAGTACGTGAACAAGTAAAAAAAAACCACAGTGGACAACCCTAATCATGATTGATTCACAAGCGGTCAAAAATACTTGTAATGCCAGTATTGAGTCGAAAGGATTTTGTTTTTACAAAGCGACCAACGGGATTAAAAGACATCTAGCAGTAGATATATTGGGTTTCCCCTTCTTCACTCACTGCACTACCGCCGACGTATCTGATGACCAGGGGTTGATTGAAATCTTTTCACAAAATATCGATTATTTCAAATCTAAACCACTGGATTTGCCCAAAACAACTATTTTAGTAGATCATGGCTACCATCCTGAAAAAATTATCCCAGCCTTGGAGCAAATTTATCCCCAGATCATGACCAAAATCCAATTTGAGCTCTCTGCCAAGCCATCAAAAGCTGAAAAGGAAGCCAAAGGACAATCCGAATTTGTTCCAGTGGCTGCTAGATGGGTGATAGAGAGATCGAATGCTTGGGTAGAGCGATGTAAAAGTTTAGTCAAAAACTTTGACCGGACACTCGCTCGTGCCAATGCCAAGCTCAAGCTTTGTTTTATCCGATTGATGCTCAAACGACTAGCTGCTAGCTAGAAAAAAGATATTAAATGGGTTCTATAGAAGTCAAGGGAAAAACGGTACTTGTTCTTTCTATGCTTACGCTACTATTTATGTAAATAAGAAGTATAAAAGAGTAACCAAAGCTTAAAAGCTGTTCAGCAACAAAATACCTTGGTGGCAATTATCACGTATCTTTTGGCATTAATTGAGCCTTTAAATCTGACAATTGAACGATTATATTTAGATAGGGAGTTCTTCTGCGTACCTGTAATCAGATGGTTGCAAGCTTTGGATATTCCATTTGAAATGCCAGCTATTATCCGAGGCAAACATGGTGGAACCAAACAATTAATTAGAGGTAGGCGGAGTTACAAGACCAGTTACACAATAAAGCAGCGATAAATATGGTTCAGTAACTTTTCCCGTGTGGATAGTTTGCACATATAAAAATGGTAAAAGACGAGAGCATGGGCGGGAATTTTTTGTTTACGCTGTCTATAAAGTTAAGTTAACTTTACAGCTTATACATGATGACTATCGTCTACGTTTCGGGATTGAGAGTAGTTATCGCATGAAAAACCAGTGCCTAATCAAAACTACTATTAAAAATCCCACTATTCGGCTTCTATTTGTAGCTATAGCTTTTTTAATTATTAATATATGGATTTATCTAGTGTGGCATTATCTGAGCCGATTAAAAAGAAGTACTAGACAGGTTTTCTCTCATTTATTTACTCTCAAACAGATGCTTGAGTTTTTACGCCAAGCAGTAGACCGCAACTATGGGGTAGCCTGCGAAGTTTGTTTACCATCCGGCTGATTTTGGTTGGTCTTTGGGGCTTATTTATAAGTTGAGCTTATAGTTTATCCAAGGCAATCAGCTTTTTTACATTCCTCAAAAAACTGTATCATACACTACTATTTTTTAGCGATCGCAGAAGTTTTCGATCTACTGAATGTATTAAAGGCGGCGATAAATAGTGAAATTGGCAAGTCCTTTTAAATACCATTAGCTCACTCTTTTATCAGCTAGTTAGCTAATGATAACTGCCTTTTGTCATGCTGCGAACCAAAATACTCAGAGTAGGAGTAGTTGCGAACCGACCGCGTCTGCCATTCGGTGACAATAGCCTTGCGGGTGAGTGATGGATTGGATGCAGGCATAGTGCCATGAATGACGTTTGGATCGAATAAGACTACATCACCCTTATTAATCGAGAATGGAACTCTTGGTAGACCTTTTGTGAGAGAGGCTGTCTTCTGACAAACCACTTTCCAAATAGCTCGGTTTTCCAAAAATGCACTCTCTGAATCATTCGGTAACGGTGAGCGAAGCAACTTAAAAATCTCTGGGTTGCTGCCCAGAACCTCGTCATAAATACGAATCCGCTCATTGTTGTGCGTTCCAGGTATCACATAAAACATTCCGCAGTCTGGATGGATATCTTCGAGGGCACACCATGCACGACAGACTTTATCAGGTGGATCGCGGAACAACATCACTGTGTCCGAGTGCGGTTCGCGGCCTCTCTCCCATAAACTTGTAGAGCCATATTGAAGTACCGCCTCTTCTTGAAAAAGGGCATTTAAATACCAACGAAGTGTCGGATCATTTCTAAGACTTTTTGTGGGTTCATGATTATCATCGAGGGCTAGTAATTCCTCCCCAAAGGCTTTTTCGTTTTCCAGTGGGTCTTTTCTCCAAGGAAATTTTTGATAAATGCCATGTCGGCGTTGAATTTCCTCACAAGCTGCTACATGAGCATCTACTAGTTCCAAAGGCAGAATCTTTTCGAGTACGACGTAACCGTGCTTACGGTAGTGGTCGATCCACGAGCTATTAGCTTGTTCGCTGTTAGTGAGCATACATTTAGTTAAAGATTTGTTTAAAAGTTTAACTGAGATAGATAGTTAAATTTATCACCTGAACTTGAATAAAAATGGAAAAACATAATACCAGTTCATAAATTTTTACCAAGTATATTGGGAAATTACTTTTAATACTACTAACACTACATTAGTGGCGATCGCATTTAGTTGTAATTTGTCAAAGTTCTATCACCAAAAATGTTGGTATTAGGCGTGATAGTTGGTATTGTATTAGGATTCCTGTTGCTAAAAGATAAAGGCTGATTGCTGATGCGATCGCCATATACATAGCATATTTTGTGGTGTACTGACTTGAAAGCGAATAGAAAATTGCGAGGAGTGATAGTGACTTTGGAAAAACTTTTTACCTGGTTTTGGCAGTGTGTTTTATTAACTGCCTCAATAGTAACGTATACTCATCCTGTTCTAGGTAAGGAGACAGCAAATGCAACCTCTAAGCAACTGTCACTCCAGCAGACAGCAGCTAATCAAGTCGAACTCAGTCATGAGATTTTGAACCTCAGCGATGTACAATCTGCTCTTACCAGCGCTACATCCTTATTAAGGACACCCCATCAGCAAAACTCTGTCTCCGAACTCAGCCAAGCAGTAACTCCGGTGATGTCGGTAACAGATGTGAAAATAAATACCACAAATAAAGGAATAGAGGTAATTTTAGTCACGCCCAGTTCTGAGAA
>NZ_CAXTNP010000353.1:0-3114 GCF_964245575.1 uncultured Nostoc sp.
CGCGATGAAGACCGCTCCCGTCGCGATGAAGACCGCTCCCGTCGCGATGAAGACCACTCCCGTCGCGATGAAGACCGCTCCCGTCACGATGAAGACCGCTCCCGTTAAAACATTGGTCACTAACATCCTCAGTAAACCAAAAAGTCTCTAAAGAGCGATCGCTAAAATATTTATATGTTTTTATACTTATAGCTGAGAAACCTACGGTAGTTGTTACTGTAAACTATTCCCCAGTCCCCATTCTTTACTTTCCAGGCGGACAAAGTTGCTGTATTCTTTGGGGAAGTTGCCGACACATCTGCTGGAATCCTTGAGGATTAAATTGCCACCAAGCAAATAATCCCAGACTTGTACCCCCCACAAGCAAGGCCAACACTCCCCCTAGCATTACCAAACGTTTACCCCGATTAGGTTTTGTAATTAAAGTTGGTGGGATTTCAGGGCTTAGAAGTGGTTCCTCTGACATATCCAAATCTAGATCCAAATCTAGCAAAACTTGCGAACTTTCTGTAGAAGAAATTGGTTCTTCTAGTTCTTCTAGTTCCTCTTGTTCTTCTTGCTCCTCTTGTATTTCTGCTTCTATAATCTCTTCTGGCAACGCTGGAGTCACAGGTACTAAGTATTCTGGGGAGACACGGCAATAAGTGAGAACAACCGACGTATTATCACGCCCATTTTTTTCGTTTGCCAAGTCAATCCAGTTGCGGACAGCATCTTCAACTGTCAGTTTACCTGTTAACACGGGTATTGCATAATCCTGCCAAGATTGTTCCACCCAGTTATTATCACTTAAACCATCAGAACAAAGTAGCAATATGCCATCTTCTTCTACAATAAATCGCTGAACTTTAAGACGCAAAAATTCTGAATCTCTTGTCCCTAATGCTTGAGTTAAGGCACTAGCATCTGCTCTCAAAAGTGCCTTTCGATATAAGCTTTTAGCATAGCGTACTTCCCGCGTTGCCACATCATCATCTACTGTCAGTAGCTGACAATAATTGCGAGTAATCCAATAAGCCCGGCTATCGCCAACATTAGCCAAGTAAAGTTCATGGGTATTATTTGATTGCCACCCAGTACTCGTCTGTACTCGTTGTGGAACTTGCACCGCCATAACAATAGTTGTAGCCATGCGTTCTTTGCCTTGGCGTTTTTGTTGATTATTGCGGGCACTAATCAGATTATTTACCACCCGTAAGCTTGCTTCTAATTGTTCCTGCAATAACTCTGGTGATACAAGTACAGTTTGTTCTGTAACCTCCTTGAGTAAAGCGCGAATTTGCAACTTTACAGACTGCACTGCCAACTGACTGGCAACCTCCCCGCCTTCATGTCCGCCAATGCCATCGCAAACAATCGACAAGTGAGGCAATAAAGGTTCATCTAAGTCACTCAAAGCATTTGGGTAGCAAGCGTCTTCATTTTGCGCCATAATTGGGCCAATATCTGTAGAGCCTGCCACCTTCAAAACTAATGGCAATTCTGCCGCAGATGCTAGTAGTAAATTATTCAGTTGAATATTAATAGTCTCTAACTCAACCTCAGTTTCACACATCTGCTGGACTATCTTCTGTAACCCTTTGGCTACTGATGCCTTGGCAGGCACTAACCAAAATTGCCAACACTCTCCCAGATTTTGTAAACTCAGTTTTTCATCTGCTGGTGTTTGGTAGAGTTCCAACAGTCGCACACACCAACCTTGAACTCTCAAATTGTCTACTACTAGTAAACTGCTGCTAAGTCCTAATTCTGATAAAGGTGTCCAAAGTTGGAGAATTTGCCACAGCCAATAAACTTGTCGTACCGCCGTTGCTTGCTCCCATGCCTCAACAATAGTTGGATAGATATTTCCGTTTTCATCTATCGGCACATTTTCTAATAAGAGGATATCAGTTGTATCTCCCTCAAGGTTACTAGCAAACCCATAAGGCTGTGGGAGATGTAACCGTTCTTGAGATAACCGTAGATAAGAAATTACTTCTGTTGGCAATTCTTCAGGTACATCTGGCGGTAGTCCCGGTTTAGTATCCAGCCATATCTGGGGACTAATTACCTCATACCTCTGTGCTACCCTCGTACCTGGTGAGATTTTGGCAAACAATGAGCCGGTAGCCCAAAGATAGCGGTGAACTAAAGGAGTTTGACAAGCGGCACAAACACTATCTCCAATAGGATTAATGGGGCTATTACAGCGTGGATTTATACAATAAATTATCAGTTGAGTAGAAATCATAAAGGTATAAATTTAACGAACCAATCAACTCATGAACTTCGATTAACTTTAGCTGGCAAAGATTTGAAGACTAGAATAGACTGTAACTGTGTACCGCTAGCTACATATTGTTACTGAAATTAATCAAAATTATTGGTAAAAATACCAAGTTTGTTTTCTGAAAATAACTTACGTCTGGCTGTATCTAATCGTAGAAATGCATTTACGTCAATGTAAAGTTTAGGATGGCGCTATGCCAAGTTTTACCTTAATCTGGCTTCTGGCAGGAGCAGTTCTGTGTTTGATGGAACTGTTCTTACCATCGGCGTTTGTCGCCTTCATGATGGGGATTAGCGCTTTTGTGGTGGCGCTGCTGTCTGGAATGGGTTTAGGAAGTGTATGGTTGCAAGTTGTACTTTGGCTGTTGTTTTCTACAGCACTAGTTTTGCTTTCCCGTCGGTTTTTCCAACCAAGACAACGCAAATCAAAAATTCGGGATGCAGTCATAGCTGAAACCTTAACAGAAATTCTGCCTGGAAAAACAGGGCGGGTGCGGTATGAGGGAAATTCTTGGCAAGCACGATGTGACGATGACAAATTTACCGTACCACCCAATCAAAGAGTTTATGTGGTTAGGAGAGAAGGTACTACCTTGATTGTGATACCAGAAAATCTGTTGAATTCTTAGTCAATGGGAATAGGGCATTGGGCATTGGGAAGAAATTAATCTCTACTTCCTCATCTCTCTCACTCCTAACTCCTGTACAAACGCGATTAATCGCATCTCTACTCCTAACTCCTGTACAGTACGCGATAAATCGCGTCTCTACTCCTAACTCCTGTACAGACGCGATAAATCGCGTCTCTACTCCTAACTCCTGTACAGACGCGATAAATCGCGT
>NZ_CAXTNP010000353.1:3214-7023 GCF_964245575.1 uncultured Nostoc sp.
CTCTACTCCTAACTCCTGTACAGACGCGATAAATCGCGTCTCTACTCCTAACTCCCCACTCCCTTTATTAAAAATCAGGAGATTCACAATGGAACAGTTCTTTTTACTAGTATTTTTAGCCCTTGGTGGTTCTGCTGTAGCAGGTTCTGTGAAAGTTGTCAATCAGGGCAATGAAGCTTTGGTGGAAAGATTGGGTAGTTATAACAAAAAGTTGGAACCAGGACTAAACTTTGTCATTCCTTTCGTAGATAGAGTTGTCTACCAAGAAACTATCCGAGAAAAAGTCTTAGATATTCCTCCCCAACAGTGCATTACCCGTGACAACGTTGGCATTGAGGTAGATGCAGTATTTTATTGGCGCATCGTGGATATGGAAAAAGCCTGGTATAAGGTAGAAAATCTCCAGTCGGCAATGGTAAACATGGTGCTGACTCAAATTCGCGCCGAAATGGGGCAACTAGAGTTAGATCAAACCTTTACTGCTCGTTCGCACATTAGTGAACTTTTATTACAGGATTTGGATGTTGCTACCGATCCTTGGGGTGTGAAAGTGACACGGGTAGAATTGCGAGATATTATTCCGTCTCAGGCGGTGCGAGAATCAATGGAATTGCAAATGTCGGCAGAACGACGCAAACGGGCAGCAATTTTAACTTCTGAAGGCGATCGCGAAGCTGCTGTCAATAGCGCCAGAGGTAAAGCTGAGGCACAAATATTGGATGCCGAAGCTCGTCAAAAATCGGTAATTTTGCAGGCTGAAGCTGAACAAAAGGCGATCGTTCTGAAAGCTCAAGCGGAACGTCAGCAGCAGGTTTTGAAAGCCCAGGCGATCGCAGAGTCATCAGAAATTATTGCCCAAAAGCTCCACAATAACCCCAATGCCAATAAAGCAGTTGAAGTTTTGTTTGCCTTGGGTTATCTCGATATGGGCGCGACAATTGGTAAAAGCGATAGCAGCAAGGTGATTTTTATAGATCCGCGTTCCATTCCTGCTGCTTTAGAGAGCATACGTTCTGTCGTTTCAGATGGTCAGGTTAACTCTAACGAATTGTTTTCTAAACAAATCCCAGGATTAGAAAAAAACCGCCCTAGTTAAGAATGGGGACAAGGGGACAAGTTTCTTCCTTGTCTCTTCCTCTCTTTCCAATGACTAATGATGATAATTAACCCAGAACAGATATTCAACGCTATTATTGCGATCGCACGAGCAAATTCGACTGGTATTGTCGCACCAAACGGAAGCTGCAACGGTTGAACAAGTAATGGTAAATCCGCAATTATTGGATTTAGCTCGTCTAGTGATGACTGAGTTAATTTTGAAAGCTTTGCCAGATATTGAGGCGGGTAAACCTGTGGATATGTCGCGGGTTTACTTGTACACGGTGCGGCGGAAAATGGAACGGGATATTAAGAGCGATCGCACGTTTACTTCTTTGGCAGAAAAGCTATACTTTTTGTGCGAACTTTCTTGGGAAATGCTGTCTACTGACCAAATGAGCCTCAATTATCGGCTTTTCCCTGACACACATTCGGCGGTTATTTGGTTCAGTGGTACAGGAAGAGAAGGATTTAGACCATTGGCATTACGACATGATGGGGCAAACAATGCTCATTCGCAATGCTGATGGTGATTATACTCCAGCGCATCGGTCGCTGTTAGAGTTTTTTGTAGCGTATAAATTTGCAGCAGAGTTAGGAGCATTAGCGAATGATTTTACGGAGTTAGCGCCAGTGCGGTTTCAGATAAATCATGATGCTGCACCTGTTGATTATAATTGGTCTACTTATTTCAGTTGCGATATTAGAAAATCGGGCTGTATTAACTATTAATCGTCGTGATTTTTTTAAATTACATAATATTAAACCCAAACATACCGGGATAATTGCCTGCAAATATGATTTAAATTGGAATCGATTAGCAACAAATATTGATGTGGTGATTTCTACGGAATCAACATTAACAGGAAAAGTTATTCGCGTTAATCGATTTTCTTCTAGAACGTTATGAACTTTATGCGATCGCCTGATAATTTCATCTAACCCATTTATAAAATTACAATGGCTAGTGAGGCGAATGCAATGTCTACGATGGTCATAGAGCTTGTCGTACCCCTACGGGCAAGCAAGCTAGCAAGAGCGTCTCCAAGAGTTGTGCGGGCTACACCTAAGCACTAAATAGTCGCATTCTTCCAGTGATAAAATAATCAAGCTTTGATAAGTTGTAAATTATGACCTTATCTATTGAGCCAACTACAGCATTAAATGTAGAAGAGTTTTTAAAACTACCAGAGACAAAGCCAGCAAGTGAGTATTTTAACGGGCAAATTTCCCAAAAACCTATGCCCCAAGGAGAACACAGTACTTTCCAAATTGAATTAGCTTCTGCCATAAATCAAGTTGCAAAACTACAAAAATTAGCTTATGCCTTTCCTGAATTACGCTTTACATTTCAAGGTCGTTCAATAGTACCAGATATTGCTGTATTTGAATGGCAAAGAATTCCCCTTGATGCTAAAGGTAAAATTACAAATAAATTTGAGATTCCCCCAGATTGGATAATCGAAATTCTATCACCGGAACAATCACCCAACCGAGTTATCCGCAAAATTACATTTTCTATTCAAAATGGAGCAAAGCTAGGTTGGTTGCTCGATTCTGCTGATGAGTCAATCATGATTTTTGAACCCAATAAATTACCAGAATTAAAAGAACAGCAAGATATCTTACCCGTTTTGAGTGTTTTGGAAAATTGGCAATTAACAGTTGCAGATGTATTTAGTTGGTTGAGTTTTATTTGAATAAAGCATTTATTACAAGAGAATTCAGAAGCAAAGCCGGAGACTTTGAAAGCTCCAATCATAATTCAAGAGTAAAACACGCTTTATTCCTCTGATAGAATTGGTATGACTATTGACTAATCCCACTAGCTTGATTTACTTGGCATTCGCTGCACAACCCAAAAAACTCTAGGGTGTGGTAAAAAACTTTAAACTTATGGCTGGATTCTAACTGGTCTTCTAGGTCATGAACGGGGCATTGATTAATTGGAATTGAGACGCCGCATTGCAAGCAAGTAAGATGGTGTTTGTCTTGCTGCGCTAGGCTATACAGGGCTTCACCATTAGCCAAGTTCCGCACTTGTACCATGCCTTCGAGTTTTAAGGCTTCTAGGGAGCGGTAAACTGTTGCTAAACCCATGCTCTGATTTGTGTTACGTAGTTCTACGTAAATATCCTGGGCGGAAATGCCTTTTTTGATGGTTTTCAGTAGGTTGAAAATACGCTCTTGACTGCGGGTGCGTATGGCTCTCATAGACAATTATTTAAATATGCCACTGTAGTTGAAGCTGTTAGATGAGCTAATTAATCAATTAACTTTAACCGCTTCGTAATCTTATTTTCACTCAGTTGGAACAGAAAGTTATAGTATAGCGATCGCAGCATTCAGCAAAAGCCCGTGCAAACCAAGTATCTAGCCAAAATTTTCGTGACGCTTCGTCCTTCAGTCTTAGACCCTGCTGGCGTAGCTGTACAATCCGGTCTTAAGCAAATGGGATACGAGAACGTTGACCAGGTGCGGATTGGTAAGTACATTGAACTCACCATTACCTCGTCTGATGAAAAGAAAGCGCGTCAAGACCTTGATCGCATTTGTGACCAAATGCTAGCAAATCCCGTGATTGAAAATTATCGCTTTGATTTGATTGAGGTCGAAACCCAGACTGGGGTATTTTAGGGATTGGGGATTGGGGATTGGGGATTGAGCAAGAATCAATAGTTTTTCTTCTCCCCTGCTTCCCCTGCTTCCCC
>NZ_CAXTNP010000354.1:0-7022 GCF_964245575.1 uncultured Nostoc sp.
GGAATAAAGGTGTACTGAGTTTTTTTCACGCAATCAAATATGAGTCCTATACTTGATTGGGCTTTTTTAGTAGAGAAGTAACATTGTTAGCCGAAACAATGCCATTGTTAGCCGAAACAATAGCATTGTCAGTCGAAACAATAGCATTGTTAGCCAAAACAATAGCATTGTTAGCCGAAACAATGCCATTGTTAGCCGAAACAATAGCATTGTCAGTCGAAACAATGCCATTGTTAGCCGAAACAATAGCATTGTTAGCCGAAACAATGCCATTGCAATTATAAAAGACTTGTGTGTACCTGACTTTTCACGTTATGTAGGAAAGCTTACAAAAAACCTAACCCCCTAACCGCCTTCCCGACGCCCTAAGGGGGAAATTCAAAGTCTCTCTCCTTAAAGGAAGAGAGAAATAGAAGTGAGATTTTTCAAATACCGTGAAAAGTCAGGTTAATAATAGCTGCCAGATTTACGATGTTCCAAAGCAGTGACACCATCATTTTCCAACACTTCACCGCGATCGATGACGGCATAAATTAACCATCTATCACCACATTCAAGTTGATTTTGCACCGTACATTCTAAATAGGCTAATGCCTCATTCAAAATCAAACAACCATTAAGAGCAGTTTTTGTGTCAAGATTTGCAAAGGGATTATCTCCTAAAGTGCTATGACGAGAAAAATAGCGTCGGACATTTCTTCCTTCTCTAAGGATATTCAGCACAAATTTATCACCAGGATGATGCATTAAATCTGCATTCTGCTCGTTAGCGATCGCAATCATAATTCCTGGAGGGTTAAAAGTTGCCTGAGATATCCAAGAAGTTAAAACCCCTTTGTGGATTTCTTCATCACGAGTTGTCACAACACACAGAGAACCAATGATCCGCCCCACCGCTTGTTCAGTACGATCTACATGGGTTTCTGTGACAACCTGACGGGAAGTCCGCAGTTTTTTAGTTTTCTTCAAGTTTTGGGCAAAGAAAGCACCTGCTTCTTGACACTGCTGAAGAATCTCAGGAGTCGGACTAAAACGCACTCGAATTGTTTCAAACCCTAGTTGATAATTAGCATCTTTGAGCTTGCTTTCGATTAAATCTATTGCTTCGCCACTCCAACCGTAGGAACCAAACACCCCTGCTAACTTAGTTTTAGCCGCCACAGAGAGAACTATTCCTAAAGCAGTTTGAATTTGAGTTGGTGCATGGCCGCCTAAAGTCGGTGAGCCGATAATTAAGCCATCGCAAGTTTCAACAATGCGGTTAATCTCCGCAGAATCGGCTAGTTCACAGTTGATTGATTCTACATTAACTCCATTTTGGATCAAACCTTGAGCGATCGCATTCGCCAAAGTTGCTGTATTTCCATAAGCAGAAGCATAGAGCAAAGCGACACTCAACTCCTGAGATTTTTGTCCTTGACACCATTGACGGTAATCATAGGTAAAACGGCTAAGGCTGTAACGGACAACCGGGCCGTGTGCTGGGGCATAACATCTGGCTCCCAAAGCTGACAACTTATCTAAGGCTACTTCAACTTGTTTGGCTTGGGGCGCATGGAGACATTCAAAATAGTAACGACGTTCCGCATCTAATCCCTTCCAATCTTCATCAAACAAAGTATCTTCGCAAATATGAGCGCCAAAAAGTTTGTCTGTGTAAAGAATTTTTGTGGCGGGATCGTAGGTACAAAGTCCATCCGCCCACCGAGGAGTTGGTACGGTGGTAAATGATAGATGATGTCCTTGTCCTAAATCTAGAGTATCCTGCGATCGCACCGCTTGGATGCGTGATTCCCATTCGGGAAAGGCAGTTTTAAGAGCATTAGCGGCGGGGCGAGAACAAATTATAGTGGCTTGAGGAACCTGAGAGAGCAATACTTGCAGAGTTGCGCTGCGGTTGGGGTTGACATGACCCAGAACAATGTAATCTAGGGTAGTGAAGTCTAGATGTTGTGCAAGTTGCTGAAGGTAAATTTCGGTAAAAGATTCACCAGGAGGGTCAATTAAAGCTTTTTTATCAGCTTGAATCAGATAAGAATTTGCTGTAGTTCCCCGTTGGCGGGAATATTCCACCTCAAATTTTAGTCTGTCCCAAGTCCGCGATCGCAGAATCAGAGTATTTTTACCAATTTCAACAACTTGTACATCTCTGCTATGGTTGGGCGTTAATGTTGCAGCAGACATAATAACCTCTCTTATGGGGATTGGGGATTGGGCATTGGGGATTGGGCATTGGGGATGGATAAATAATTAATAGTTCTTTCTCTATGCCTCCCCTACTCCCCCTGCTTGTGCCTAATGACCATTGGTTTGTGTTAATTCAGACTTGGCTCGGTTTTTATAGCGTTTAGATGCTTCTTGTTCCGGGTCTATACCTTCAAAGGTCGGGGGTAGCCAAACTCTGAGAAACAGTAGTATTCCCAGCACTAATAAAAAGGCACAAGTTGCTAAAACTTGACTCCAACTTGTTTCTAGGACACCTTTAACAATGACTTCTCGCAAAGCAGAAACGATGGAAACTTCAACAGCTACCCCAATAGATACTCGATGTTCTTGTAGGTAAATAATCAACAATCGGAATAGCTCAACTAAGATAAGTAAAAAGAGAATATCGGCAGTAACAGCATGAAAATCTAGAGGCGGAAGTAAGGAGAGAAACATATCTCTCACCTGAAGCACCATGAAGCTAAATAAACCGATACACAAAGAAATTACAATTACATCTTGGATAAATTCCAAGGTTCGCACAACGCGCCCACGATTGATCTCGTACATGGTAATCGAGGTATTTTCAGCAGATTTATACATAGTTGTTGGGAGACGCGATTAATCGCGTCTGTACAAGAGTGGGTAGAGACGCGATTCATCGCGTCTGTAAGAAGCAGGGGAAATAAAGGAGATAAAAAGAATGACAAATGACTATTTAGTAATGATTGCCAATTTTACGGTGATGGGCGGCGGTAAGTGCATGTAGGTTGGCAACTCTTCCAGTTTGGACTGTGCTATAAATTACCCAATGATCTCCACAATCCATGCGGCTAGTAATTTCACATTCCATGTAAGCTAAAGCTTCCGCTAAAACGGGCGATTCATTTTTGGCTGGATATGTTTTCACTCCAGCAAAGCGGTCTGCACCAGGAGGAAAACGCTTGAGAAAATGTTTCATTAATCCTTGATATTTGCCTTCTTCTAAAACATTTAAAACAAAGCGATCGCCAACGTGCATCAAGGATTCAATTGCCCGATCTTTGGATACTGCGATCGCTACTCCTAAAGGTTCAAGACTCGCTTGTGTTACCCAAGAAGCCAACATCGCACTTTGAATTTCTCCTTTTTTGGCAGTGAGGATGTATAATCCTGTGCTAATCCGCCCTAAAGCTTTTTCTAGCTCGGTATTGATAGATTTGATTTGTTTAATGGTGCGATCGCGGGTCAACCATTGACCCATATCTGTCCCCGCTTCATCACAAAGTTGTTCTGTTGCTTGGGTAGGAACTTCTTTAACTAAGATAGGAGGAAAAGCTTCAGTTAATCCCAGTTCTTGAAACTTATTACGTAAAGGATAAACAGGTTCATCTTCTCCCCCTCCCGACTCTAATAAACCAATTGCCTGCTTCTTGTGAATAGCAGCTAAAATTGTACTTAAAGCAGCTTGAATCATCACCGAAGATTGGGGTGGCATTGCAATTACTAAACCAGAAGCTTGTGCAACTAATTCTCGAACTTCTTGAGGCTCGGCACTATTGAGGTCTACTAATTCTACTGCTACGCCTGTTTTCGCGCATCCATGCGCTATGGTACGGACTAAATGCTCGCTATGCCCGTAATCTTCAACATAAAATAGAGCCACTAATGTCTCTGTTTTTGCTTGTTCTGAACTCCAGTTTTGATAGCGTCCGAGCCATTCCGAGATATAGTGTTGTAATAAAGGCCCATGTCCCGTAGCAACTGTTCCTATTTCTAACTTTTCAATCCGCTTTAAAGCTGTTAAGACAGATCGGGCATTGGGGCCCATGAGACAATCATAGTAATAGTGAAAATCTTCTTCTATTGAAGTAATATTTTCATCATAAGTGTGGTCATCACAGTAGTGCATCCCAAACACATCGCAAGTGTAGAGAGTGCAAGTTTTGTGGTCATAAGTCAAGATTGTGTCAGGCCAGTGTAAGTTAGGTGCAGAGATAAATTCTAATTCGTGTCCGTTGCCTAAATCTAATCGCTCTCCAGTTTTCACCTGCATTGATTTAAAAGGCTGGTGAACCATATTTTCTAAAAATTGAATAGCTACCTTTGCACCAACAACAGTAATGGAGGGAGCTAATTCCAAAATATTTTTTACTAATCCACTGTGGTCTGGTTCCGTGTGGCTGATAATTAAATAATCTATTTTAGCCGGATCAATTAATCCCGCCACTACCTCAAGATATAATTCCTCAAACTTGAGGTGAGATGTGTCAACTAAGGCAACTTTTTCTCCTTGAATTAAGAAAGAATTATAGGTTGTACCATTCCGTAAACCAAACTCTATATCAAAACGTTCTCGATCCCAGTCGAGACAACGTATAGCAGTCGTTTGAGGAGCAATTTCAACAGTTTGAATCGTCAAACGTCCTGGATTGGGAATAACTTGAGTAAGCTGTGTGATTGCAACCATTTCTTTTCTCCAAAAAGAATATTATCTGGAGCGAGTGTTATGTTTCTATATTTACCTGAAACACTCAATTAGTAAAATGCCAATTTCTAAAGCTAATCATCAGAAAGATTTATTCTTGATTTGCATGGATTTACCATTGAATTACTCAATGTTTATCATTACTTTTATATTCAATAATGAACGTGAGAAAATATAAATTATAAGTTAGAATGTTGACACATGTCGTTAACCTTTCTTCCTCCTCCTCTACAACAAATCAACAGCGAAATCGCCCGCCACGCTGGTGTTGATCTGTATGTGTTGCGCCTCGATCTCATGCACCGGTGGGTTAACGGCAACAAGTGGTTCAAGCTGAAATATAATCTTCTGGAGGCCAAGGAGAAAAATTTCACGACGCTGCTAACCTTTGGCGGTGCTTATTCCAATCACATTTATGCAACTGCGGCGGCTGGTAATCTTTTCGGTTTTCGTACCATTGGTGTAATTCGTGGCGAGGAAAGGCTACCGTTGAATCCTACGCTGAGTTTTGCTGTACAACAGGGTATGCAGCTTGCATATCTGAACCGCGAGATGTATCGACAGTGCAACACACCAGCGTTAGAGGAATATCTGCGACAACGTTTCGGCGAGGTGTTTATCATTCCCGAAGGCGGGAGTAATTTAAATGGTGTGCGGGGCTGTACAGAGATAATTGATCGTGCGATGGTCGAAGACCCGCCTTCGGCGATCGCATTTGATCATATATGCGTAGCCTGCGGTACAGCTACCACACTAGCAGGTATTGCGCTTTCGTTGCATGAAGGACAAAGAGCGATCGCTTTTCCAGTATTGAAAAATGGGGTTTTTCTCGCACCAGAAATCAAAAGTTTATTGACAAATTACCTCGCCTCTGGTTTACCCGCACCATATAGCTCTCCCGCTTCCTGGGAATTGGTATGTGATTACCACTTTGGCGGTTATGCAAAGGTGAACGACGAGTTAATACTGTTCAGCCAGCAGTTCACACAGGAACATGGCGTACCCCTTGATTACGTATATACCGCTAAAATGTTTTACGGAGTGATGGATTTACTAAAGCAGGGATTTTTTTGTAAAGGCGATTCGTTGCTGCTGGTACACACAGGCGGCTTACAGGGCAACGTTGGCATGGAGAAAAGTTTGCAGATATTTTCTAAAATCTGAGTTGCCACTTAATTAAATATCAGTTATCTTTGTATGGAATTTTACTAACCCAAGTAAAATTCAGACGCCAATCTTGATATTTACTCAAAGTTAGGTAAGGTTAATTCTATGTTTACATCTACTGAACGTATTAAACCGGATGCTCAGATTATTCCTCTCTATTTGGAAAATCTTCTCTCACATAAGTATCAAATTCCAACTTTTCAAAGAGATGTTGTCTGGGAGAAAGAGAATGTAAAAAAACTTTGGGATAGTATTTATAAGTTTTATCCTTTAGGAAGTATTCTAATTTGGAAAACTAATACAAAGCTAGAAAGTCATAGAGAAATAGGTGGTATAAAATTTGCTGATAATTTTTACTCTAATGAGTATCAGTACATTTTAGATGGACAACAAAGAACAACTTCTCTCTTAACATCAATCTATGGGGGCAAGATTGCTAACAATGAAAACTTTAATCCAACCCTATATATAGATTTGACTATTGAACTTACTGATGCAACTGATGATACAAGCTATGCAAAAAGGTTTTTGTTTTGGGACGAAATAGACGATAGAGATGGTCAGCTAAAAGCAAATATTGGGAAAAAACAACGTTATCAAGATAAACTAATTGTCAGCTTAATAGATATAATTAAAGACCGTGGGCAAATAGAAAGAAATATTTATGTAAATGTTAATGGAGAATTCGATCATCCTTATATGCAACAATTTAGGAGAATCAGGGAAGTTTTGACTAATTACAAAATTTCCTTTATTGAGTTAAGAGGTATTGAAGTTGCGGAAGTTTGTCAAATATTTGAGCGGATTAATCAAGCTGGTAAACCCTTGGATATCTTTGATATTGTGGTTGCTAAGACTTTTCGTTCTGAAAATAAGACAAATAATATCTCTGGGTTCTATCTTCGTGAATTATTTGATAAATTTAAAAAAACTATTTCTAGTAGTCAATATGCCAATATTGATAATTGGACATTGCTCCAGATGCTAGCTGGAGTAGTAAAACTTGAATTTCCCGAAGCTGGGATACAAAATATTACTGATATGTATCTTAATAAGCTAAAAACAGAACATATTGAAGCTGTATGGTCTGATTTTAAAATAGCCGTTGCTAAAACTTTTGATTTCTTTGATAATATTTTGCATATAAAGGGTGGAAGATTAATTCCTTACCGATATTTCTATC
>NZ_CAXTNP010000355.1:0-6953 GCF_964245575.1 uncultured Nostoc sp.
GGGCTATAGCCTAGCCACACAAAGGCTTTGACTGTTTTCGGAGATGTCTAATGTCGGTGGAAAGCAAAGAAAGAGTTCATTTATTGTTACTGGGCGTGGCCTACCACCACAACCAGGTGAGCCTCTCCGCACTGAAGCAGTGATTGTCAATGGAGTCGAAGCCCCAGAAGAAAACCGCTCTGCCTCAGGAAATTTTACACCACCTGACTCTACTAATAAAATCGTAGAAGCTACTGGGTGGGTAATTAATAGCTTAGGTGAAATTACTCTTACAGCCAACCCCACCAGCGTCACACCATCTCAAAGCTTCGAGTCAACTCCCGCGACCTGCCATGCATCTTAAACAATTACTAACACAATTGAGAATCAGGCGATCGCATCGTCGTACAATTGCCAGTGTGCTTTTAGCTTTACTAACATTGGCAAGTGTCTTAGTTTTATCAACACAACCAGTAACAGGGACGAAACAACCAACCACTCAGCTTTCATCGCAGATATCTAAAACTGCCAATGCCAAAAATTTAGCGATTAAAGGGCAAGAACTTTACTTAGCTGGACAGTTTTCTGAAGCAGTAAAAGTTTGGCAAGAAGCTGCTGATGCTTATACTCAAGCGCGAGATCACGATGGCGTAACCCAGAGTCGAATCAATATAGCTCAAGCCCTGCAAGCCTTGGGTAATTACCGTCTTTCTTGCAACACTTTACTGCAAGCCTTTAATCTGGTAGATTCAAATTGTCAAAAGTTAACTCAAGAAAACGAAAACCTCCAACAAGATTCCTGGCTCAAAACTCTCTCTGAGCGACCAAATTCCCAAACTAATGTCATTGGCTTACGTAGCTTAGGTGATGTCCTCCAAAGGCTAGATTATTTAGAGTTGTCCACAAAAGTCTTACAGCTAAGTTTAAACGCAGCTGAAAAACTGCCTTATACTGAAGGTGAAAGTGCAGCATTGCTCAGTTTAGGCAACACATTCCAAGCTTTTGGAAACAGAGCATTTGCAAGACTTGATAGAGCAAAGGAATTAGAACCGTATCCTTGGCGCTGTTTATACAGACCAACCATCGGTACGCCCAAAAAATTCTATCAAAAAGCGGCTTCATACTATCAGCAAGCATTAGTGTCCGTCTCATCAACTACACGGGTTCAAGCACAAATTAATCGCCTCGGTGTATTATTAGAAACCAATGCCCTATCAGATGCACTTACCTTGTGGTCTCAAATCCAGTCTCAACTTCAAGACTTGCCTTTGAATAGAACAACTCTATATGCTCAACAAAACTTGGTTGAAAGTTTAACTTGCCTCAAACAAGCTACTACTGATGTCGTCTCTTGGAAACAAATAGCACAAATTTTAGCTAAAACTCTTCAAGAAGCCCGGATACTGGGCGACCAACGAGCTGAATCTTATGCTCAAGGCTATCTCGGTAGCTTATACTTACAGAGTCAAATACAGCCTAGCTCTGAAGAACTAACCTATGCTCAAGACCTTACCGAAAAAGCTCTGATACTTGCACAAGGGATTTCAGCTACAGATATTATATATAAATGCCAATGGCAACTAGGGTACATATTTAAAACCCAAGGAGAGATCACAAAAGCCCTCTCTGCTTATACTCAGGCTGTAAAGACCCTTCAATCACTCCGTAGTAATTTGTCTGTTAGCAATACAAACCTGCAATTCTCCTTTGATGAAAGTGTCGAACCAGTTTATCGACAGTTGGTTGATTTATTGCTGCAATCTAACCAAACCAGTCAACAAAACTTACAACTTGCCCGTGATACGATTGAAACACTCCAACTAGCAAAACTAGAAAACTTCCTGAGATGTAGTTTGCCTGTAGCATCATCAATATCAGTTGACCAAAAAGCCGATCCAACAGCAGCAGTCATTTACCCAATCATTTTAGATAACCGCATAGAAGTCATCGTCAGCTTGTACAAGCAACCCCTGCGCCACTATTCAAAACCCTTATCTCAGGAGGAAAATCTTCAAACCCAGCTGGAAATACTACGTAAAAATCTCGGAACACCCAACAGTGTCGGGCCAGGTTTTTTAAAATCCTCCCAGCAGATATATAGCTGGTTGATTGCACCGATTGAGGCTGACCTGAAGAAAAGTGAGGTGAAAACATTAGTATTTGTGCTAGATGGCCCCATAGGGCAAATTCCAATGGCTGCTCTCCATGATGGTGAACATTATTTAATTGAAAAGTATGCCCTAGCAATCAGCCCCAGTTTACAGCTACTACAACCATTAGCTTTGTCAAAGGAAAAGCCAGTTGTCTTAGCAGCTGGAATTGACCAAAAAATACCCGGCTCAGAGACATTAGCACTACCAGAGGTGAAAAATGAAATAGACTTCATATCTCAAGCGACCAAAAGTACAGTGCTTCGCAATCAAGAATTTACTCGCAAAGCTCTGGAAACTAAAATCAACTCGCGTCCTTATTCAGTGGTTCACTTAGCAACTCACGGTCAATTCAGTTCCCAACCCGAGCAAACCTATATTTGGACTTGGGATGGACGTGTGAATCTCAACCAACTGAAGACTTTACTTGAAAGCAGAGAGCAAAGCCGACCCGATGTCATTGAATTACTTGTACTAAGTGCTTGCGAGACAGCCGAGGGCGATCGCAATTCTGCTTTGGGGCTAGCTGGGGTGTCGATACAAGCAGGGGCACGCAGTACTTTGGCTTCTCTATGGCAGGTAAACGATAGTTCTACAGCTTTGCTTATGACTCAATTTTACCAAAATTTGTTTCATTCGACTGATTCTATAATAACTCTAGCTAAAGCACTGCAAAGTGCCCAACTGGATCTGTTGCACAAGTACAAAGCTCCATTTTTCTGGGCACCGTATGTTTTAGTGGGAAATTGGCTCTAAAGTCTGATATTTATCTTGTGCTGACTTGAGCCAAGTATCGGCTTTGGCTGAATTTCCCAGTGCTTTGTATACTTGCGCCAATCTCGTGGCTACTACTGCTTGTCCTTCTTGGTCATTAACTATCGTTGCCAGTTTCATTGCTTTTAAGTAGCTAGCTTCAGCTTGAGGCAACAATTGGACTTGTGCATAGAGATCCCCTAATATGTAGTAAATTGCTGGTGTTTGACTATCCTTAGCAGTTGACGCTTCTAATGTCTCAGTTGCTTCAGCAATTAATCCTTGTCCAATGTAAAGTTCAGCTTGGGCTAAGGTTTTTGCATCGCCAGTCAGGTTTTCTGTGGCAATTCGCTCGGTAGCGACCTTGACAAAATTTGCTTGATTGGCATCAAGTAAACCGAAGGTTGCCTTAGCCGATGATTCACCATTGTCAGCCTCGACTGTCAGTAAGTATCCCCCTTCTACTGGTTTCAAGGATGGCTTACCAGGATAAACTACCTCCGTTGTGCTAACTTCAGTCTCCCAGTTGACTCCAGAACCACTTATACGTACAACATAACTCGTGGCATCAGGCACAGCAATCCAACGCAGCTTTGGTTTGTCACTAAGTAACCATGTGTTTTTGGGACTAATAATGTGCGGAATGCGACGGGCAATCGGGTCACGACTGGGAGTAATCGGCCCAGTTATTGTATATATTGGTTTATCTGGTGGACGACAGCCAAGCGCTGCACCTGATGGCATCCCGTTAGGTACTGTCCAAAGATTTTGGTTAGGGTCGGTGCATTGGACTATGACTTTTGCCTTCAAAGCTGGTTGGAGTAAATCACCAAGACAAAGCTCTGTTCCCACTAATGTTGAATGATAATCGGGCCATTCCTTACGCTTGAGCTGCACTTTCCCTTCAATTTCAATAATCCGTCCGACAGTGAGACAATCAGTTGGGATTTCTCCTGCCTTTGCAACAGTACGGGTCTCATCAATATTATTATCCACCCAATTGGTAGCTATTAGCAGCAGGCTGACAGATATTAAAATGGATAAAGTAGTAGTTTGCCAAGTTCCCTTGGCGGGGTAAAGGGTAAGGGGAAAAGGGGAGAGGATTAAAAACCTTTTCTTTTTAATATTTCCCCTTTCTCCAAACCTCACCCAGGATTTTCGGGTTGACAGACTACTAGGTTTCATTTTTTGACTACCTCTGTTTGCAAGCGTTGACGTGCAAGATTTACCCATTGGTCTTCTTCTGAGGTGTTAGGCTGATAGGCAAATCCGAGGCAGTTTTGCCATTCTACCAATGCATCTTTTTGCTTTCCTTGACGTTCTACTACCTGCGCCAGTAAGCAGTAGGCGGGGGCGCGATCGCTTTTGAGTTTAATCGCTTCAATTAGGTCAAGCTTGGCTTCGGTCAAGCGACCTTGCATTAGCCGTGCCCAACCTCGATTTTTGTACATATCTGCTCTGACTCGCTCATTTTTAGCCAAGGGTAGACCGATCCGCAGCAGGGAAACAGCACCGTCATAGTTTCTTTGTAAAATGTCTAAGCGAGCTTGGTTGTTGTAAGCTTCAATCACACCGCCCTCTATAGCTAACTGATATTCGCTATGGGCATCTTTATAGTTTTGTTGGTCTTCGTAAGCTGTAGCTTGGTTGTAGTGTGCAGCAGCAGAACTAGGATTGAGTTTGAGTGCGACTTTGTAGCCCAACTGAGCATTAGGCAGCTTACCCGCTAAGTGATTTATGACTCCGTACCAGTTGGCTAGCCAGGAAAATGTAAACAAACAGCCAATAACTCCAACTGAGAGTAACAATGGCATTCCAGACTGAATAAAATTTATCGAGGTGAGCAAGCTATAAGTGCTGCTCTTGGTTTCATCAGTATTTTCAGATTCAGATGTTTGAGAAGATGACTGGAATTCAACTGAATTTGGTTCGCTGGAGGTATCCTCAACTTTTTTGCTTTCAAGATGCTCTGTAAGTAATAAAGTGTTACACTCCTGACAAAAGTTCAGATCGTGAGGATTTTGGCAATTACTACAATTTGGGTTGTTGCAGTAGTTTACCCACCGAACAGAACTGTTGAAAGTGGCGTGACCATTTAGTTCATTCTTTATATTGTTTCCTAATTGGTTCTGTAATTCCGTTCTCGATCGCTCTTGCTGTGACTGTAATCTTGTCAGAACTTCTAAAACAGTTTTTTTGCGAACTTTTTCCCCCGTTACTACTGAAAGCCGCTCCCATAACCTGGGAGCGCAAAATCTCTGTACATAGCTATTTTCATAGCCAGGGAAGTGGATAGCACTGAGTTTCTTTCCTATCAAGGTTTGCCGAAGTATATCTTTTTCGACGGTTTCCAGGTGTTGTCCTGTCTTTTTACAAAATAAAATGTCGGCAAACTCTACAAGCTTTGAGATTTCGTCAGCATTCATTGAGCATCTCGAGCCAAATAGTTGCTTTTCAGTATACCTCAGTGCGATGCCTGCGGTTCTTGCTAGCCTACGCTTTTTTCTTTTTACTTCTACTTAGTAATCTTTTAACCTAAACATTACTAAACCAAGTTGCGGGTTATCAAATTCGGGGCGTATCTTCATCATCGATTCAGGCGATTCGCGCACTCTGAAGTTGGGGTGGCGCGTAGCGCTACCCAACTTCAACTCAATCAAAACTATAATTACTGGATCAATTTAGAGTATAAAAACTTGCTCGTTCGAGAAATGCTTCTTGAAAAGTAAAAGCAAAAATAAATGCTTCGAGTTTAAATTGCGGTATGAAAAATGTGTATATCATGCTGAATGGAGCAAAGCGGAATGTAGGATCTATAAGGATTCTTCGTTGCACTCAGAATGACAAATCATACTTGATTCAGCAACGCCATTTTGTCAATTGTATTCTGAAGTGCTAACTGAAAATGTCGAAAGATAATAAACTGCTAGTAGCCTGATTCGTGCTTAACTATACTTTAGTTTTGCTGCTAGTGGAGACAAGCAATGTCCGGTTTAAGTTTGACTGGTTGGGGTGCTTTATTAGGTATTGCAATCGCCAGTGTCAGCACTTTGCTGGAGAACTGCGCGATCGCTCAAATTACTGCAGATACAACTTTACCTATTAACTCCCGTATTGATCCTATTAACTCCAGTGATGGTAACATTCTCTTCATTAATGGAGGAACTCCATCTGGCAGTAACTTATTTCATAGCTTTCGGAACTTCTCTGTTCCAGAAAACACGGTTGCTGTTTTTAATAATGCCTCGAATATTCAAAATATTATTAGTCGAGTAACAGGTGGGTCAGTCTCTAAGATTGATGGTTTAATTTATGCTAACGGTACAGCCAACTTATTTCTGATTAATCCATCGGGGATTATTTTTGGAAAGAACGCAAGTCTTAATATTGGAGGCTCTTTTGTAGCGACGACTGCAAATGCGATCGCTTTTGGCAATCAAGGTATTTTTAGCGCAACGAATCCAGAAAGTTCTCCATCCTTGCTAACGGTCAATCCTTCCGCTTTACTCTTTAATCAAATTAAAACCGCACCTATCCAATATAACTCAGTTGCTCCCTCTGACTTAAATCCAACGGGTTTAAGTGTACTAGATGGTAAGAGTTTGTTATTGGTAGGTGGCGATATCAATATAAATGGTGGAACGCTCAATGCCTTTGGTGGGCGAGTTGAGTTAGGTGGATTAGCAGGTGCAGGAATGGTTGGTTTGAATGTGGATGGTAATAATCTGAGTTTGAGTTTTCCCAATAGTGTAGAAAAAAGTGATGTTTTTCTGAGCAATAATGCTGGAGTAGATGTGGCTGCTGGTGATGGTGGAAGTATCGCAGTTAATGCCCGGAATTTAGAGATGACAGAAAAGAGTGGACTGTATGCAGGAATATATAGTGGGCTGGGTTCTAGTAATAGTAAGGCGGGAAATATTGAGGTTAATGCAACTGGAGCAATTAGTCTTGATAATGGGAGTCTAATTGCCAATCAGGTGCAACCAAAAGCAAACGGGCAAGGAGGCGATGTCAATATCAGTGCTAGTACATTGCAAGTTGAGGGTGGGGCAATAGTTTCAGCTAGTACTT
>NZ_CAXTNP010000356.1:0-6939 GCF_964245575.1 uncultured Nostoc sp.
TGACCAATGACCAATACTTCGACTCCCTTCCCTACGGGACGCTACGCGAACGACTACGCTCAGGGCAAGTCGCTTAGCACAAGTGCCCAATCCCCCATGCCCAATGCCCAATTCCCCAATCCCCTCTTTAATGAACGGCTTGTTGGCATTCTAGCAATTTGTCGCTCTCACTACTTGACTAGTCTTTGAGATTCACATCTGCTATTTCTGGAATTCACCCTGGGGATGAAGTATTCATGATTAGGTTTGAGGATCAATTGTTTATTTAGGGCGTAGATTTCTGTTGTGCGGCTAGGTTGAGTTCTCTTTTGAGATTGCTTTCATGTAACCATAAATACTTTAAAAATATACATAGTGGTAAAACCACTAGCAGAGAAAAACTAGAAGCTGATTCCACAAAGCAGGGATTTAATGTAGATAAGATGAATATTCACTCATTTTTAGCTGACGGTGACCAGCAAAGTAAAAAATATAAATACGTTTTAAATGTTACAGATAAAGCCCAAGTACAAAAGAAAAATGACGGTGGCGAATCTGCTTTAGGCGATCGCTATTTACGCTCTTGTGCTTTGAGGTCGGCTCAAGAAGGAGATTATACTGAGGCGATCGCACTTTTAAGCCAACTAATTTCCCGCCATCCCCACAATGCCATTGATTACAACAACCGGGGCCTAATTTATTTCCAAGGTGGTGAAAAGCAAAAAGCGATTTCTGATTATAATACCGCCCTTAAACTTAATCCCTATTTGGCTAGTGCTTATAATAATCGGGCAAATTACTACGCGGCTTGTGGAGAATTAGCAGCAGCACTTGCCGACTACGATCAAGCGATTGATTTGAATCCTCGCCATGTCCGGGCGTGGATTAACCGAGGCATTACCTGGCGTGACTTGGCGCAATATGAGGAGGCAATTGAGAATTTTGAGGTAGCACTGCTTTTCGGTCAACTAGAAGGTCATATCTGGGCTGAACGCGGCAGGACTTACCATCTTTGGGGCGACTGGAATTGTGCGATCGCTGATTATCGTCGCGCCCTCACTCAACTGCCCTCTTTCGACAACAGTAAGGATATTACTGGTTGTCGCTTGCGTTTACAACTCGAAAATTGGCTAAACGAGCTGCTATCTGAATCAGCGTCCTAGTTGGTAGATTAGTTCTTCTGGGGGATTCAAAATTAAAAATAAATTATTAAATTTTGAATAGGAGTTTAGTGACGCTGTATCGCTAATGACTAATAGATGATAGCTACATAGCTATTCAAAAATTAGCTATTAACCATTATTTATTAGCAATAATATAAATTAACACCCGGTTTATACGTAGCCTGAATCACAAGAAACTTAAATAATCCCAAATTCGCTATTTGTCTTAGGGTGATGACTCTGTTTGTTGATCTTCTAGGCGATCATGATTCATCAACACAACCCGACGCTGATTAGGATCAAATCGGTATCCTTGTTGTTGCATAATACTTTTAGTTTGCTGAGGATCGAAGTTACGGCTAAATTCCACCTGCAAACCATCGACATGTCCTTCCATCAGCTTGACTTCAGTACTCATTTCGCGCAACTTTTCTTGCTGTGACCAATGATAAGGCAAAAGTTGTGATAAGGCAGATGCTGCAACGGCTGTAATCACAACATTAACCGCTATTTTGGCTGTGCTTTCCAGTGCCATCACCTGGTAAGAACGTTGGCGAAGATGCCGCTTTGGTCGAGGAATGACCCGGCGTTTTTGTATAGGTTGTAACGGTGGTCTGGAGGGTTGAATCGCGTTCATGATGCTAAAAAATAACCTCGCTGAGGAAGGGAAGCACTATCAAGAGTTATGAGTGCTGAGTGCTGACTTTCGAGTGCTGTACATGGATAGCGGGGCATTGAGCCAGTGCTGAGTAAAAAAATCACTAATCACACTCAGCATTAAATCAGTTCAGAGTAACTAGTGCCTCGGCTTAAAGTGGGAAAATTCATAAGTACTACTTTTTACTCATTACTTCTTCCTGGGCACTCAGCACTCAGCACTCAGAACTCAGCACTCAGAACTCAGAACTCAGAACTCAGCACTCCTGAATGCTTGATTTAGCTGTCATATTACTTCATTTTTTTGAAATAGCTACAAGTGTTGCACCAGTTAAAAAATAACCTGGCTTACGCAAGTGTTAGTTTCGTAGCTACTTATGGCATAAAGCCACAAGTATCTGGAAATCGCACCCCGTACTGCCAGGATTATTAGCTTTTTAACTGTGTCACATCGTAGGCTTATTTGTAAAGTTCTGTGGCTAATCGCCAAGCTAGAACTCCGGGGATCAAGGCCACAACTAGAGCGATGTAGACTTGAGTATCTGAGATGGAAGATATCTGAGCGATGTACAGAGTATCTAAGATAGGCATGGCTGAAAACCTCCTAACCTGAATAGATTTTGAACAGTTCGTTTACTACTTTTCCTTGTTTTGCCAAGATTGGGGAATATCTTGTTACAAGATGCAACAAAAGCAGTTATTAATCAGTAGTCCTTAATGATTCTTTATTAAAAAAATTCATAAAACTATGGATTTGTATTTGGGTATCGACTTTGGCACCTCTGGCGCACGCGGTATGGTGGTTGACGAGGAAGCTAGCATCCAGGCACAGGTGCGATATCCCTTCCAGGACTCACCAGCCGCCGTTACACCAAAATGGCAGGAGGCTTTGTTTGTGCTGGTGGAACAAATACCTAAGCAATTGCGGCGAGAAATTAAAGCGATCGCAATTAATGGTACTTCTTCCACGGTCTTGCTAGTCGATGCTGTTGGCAATCCAACACATGCACCATTGCTATATAACGATGCGCGGGGATCATTGGTGCTAGAGGATTTGAGGAGTATAGCGCCCCCTAATCATACCGTGTTGAGTGCCACCTCCAGCCTAGCCAAACTTTTGTGGATGAGGCAATTACCCTCTTTTAGTGAAGCTAGATATTTCCTGCATCAAGCAGATTGGCTGGCGTTTCTTCTACATGGACAGTTGGGGATTAGCGATTACCATAATGCTTTAAAGCTGGGTTATGACGTGGAAGAGTTGAAATACCCAGAATGGCTAGAAAAGTTGCAAATACCGATTCAGCTACCCAAAGTTTTAACTCCTGGGACTCCGATTGCCCAATTGCGTCCTGAAATTGCGGATAAGTTTCATTTTTGCCGTGATTGTCTGGTATGTGCAGGTACAACTGATAGTATTGCCGCTTTTATTGCCAGTGGGGCAAAATTACCTGGTGAAGCCGTGACTTCCCTTGGTTCAACGTTGGTACTAAAGTTATTAAGTCGTACCCGTGTAGAAGATGCGCGATATGGGATTTACAGCCATCGCCTGGGTGATTTGTGGCTGACTGGTGGTGCTTCTAATACTGGGGGTGCAGTACTTAAGCAATTTTTCACAAACGCTGAGTTAGAAAGCCTTAGCCGGGAGATTGATGCATCAAAAGCCAGCGAGTTAGATTATTATCCATTATTGAAAGCAGGCGATCGCTTTCCGATTAATGATCCCAATCTACCCCCACGTTTGTCACCACGCCCAGATAACCCAGTGGAATTTCTGCATGGGTTGTTAGAAAGCATTGCCCGCATAGAAGCACAAGGGTATGAATTATTACAAAAAATGGGCGCAGACAACTTGCTCCGTGTTTATACTGCTGGTGGTGGCGCGGCGAATGATATTTGGACTACAATTAGGGCGCGTTATTTGCAAGTTCCTGTAGTAGCGTCAGTGTATACGGAAGCGGCTTACGGGACGGCGCTGTTGGCGATGGGGGACGCAAGAAGGGGTGAACAAGAGTAATTGTGTAACTATCTTTTGTAGATATCTTGTAAATCAGTATCTATCCCAGTGACAATCCACATATCTCGGCCGATACTGGGATGATTAGATACCGGACTTTAGGATTCCAGGTTCATGATCTGGGCAGCTATTCGGGGATGGGTGCTTCGCCACAGCGCGAATGTCATCTGTCCCCTTTATTAATTATCGGTGTGAGAAAAAGATAGCCTAGCGTTGCTCGGAGTAGCGGGTGGATTCGTCAGACTAGCGCTCTCTTTGGGGCTAATAAAGCAGCAGTGTGTATTGAAAGGGAAAAAGCAGTTTTAAAAGTGGGAATAGTAGGTTTGGTATGATGTTTTAAAAAAGCAGTTTACAAGCGTTGAATAAGCTGTTACTTTATGATTGTAAAGAATACATCTTTTGAGGAATTAATGGCACTGAACGGGTAAAATGGTGGCGAAGGTAAGAAAACAAACTACAATAAAGGATCGATATGCAACAGGAACAAAAGATTTCACAGGATGTTGGTGGAGTAAATGAGGAGCTAAAAACGGAAGAAGAAGAGAGGATAGATGGGGACAAAGATGGAAAACGGAAAGAACCAGGGTTTCACCCAGTAAAGGGTACCGTGGTGGAAGCAATAGGGAACTTAACAGGAGCGGAGAGCTGGAGGGATGAGCCGAATGACGGGCAGGGAAGTGGAGGTCAGGTCTGATGACGTATCATACCTCATTCGTGCAACTGGCGTCAAACGCTCGCGTTAGCTAGAACAAACTTCTTTAAAACTTCTGCCACTTGCGGGCATTCCGATACCTGGCACTGCGCGAAAAGTGTCAGTTGACCAGGTGGGCATTTGTGCTTACCCTTATTCCGGCTAATTTTATGGCCAGCCAGCAACTTACTTCCCCAGCAAGAAAGTTTGGCTGGTTTTGCTTTTGGTTTATACCGTTGACAAAACCCCCGATATTTTTTGGCACATTCATCTAAAGTTTTACCCAGTTCTAGAAAAGCCGGATGCCATTGAGTCAATCCATCAACAGTCAATTGGTGAGTCCAGTCCTGCAAGCGGGTTTCCCGCCGTAGGGAACTGGCGCTAGCGTAGCGTTAGCGAGTACTCGAGCGTCACCCGTAAGGGTCATAAGTGCCATAGTTACTGAAATCGTAGAAAAAACTGCGTCGCATTTGAACAGCTTTGGGATTGCCAAATAATATCCCAGTGACAATCGACATATCTCGACCGATACTGGGGTGATTAGATACCGGACTATAGATTCCAGGTTCATTATCTGGGCAGCTATTCGGGGATGGGTGCTTCGCCACAGCGCGAATGTCATCTGTCCCCTTTATTAATTATCGGTGTGAGAAAAAGATAGCCTAGCGTTGCTCGGAGTAACGGGTGGATTCGTCAGACTAGCGCTCTTATGGGGCTAAGAAAGCAGTGTGTATGTGTATGTAAAAAAAGTGTAATTTGTGTTGAAAAAAGCACTGTTAAAAGGTTTTGTTTGAAAAAGTAGGGTTATCGGGTTAAAAAGAAAAAAGAAAAAGCAGTTTTAAAAGTGGGAATAGTAGGTTTGGTATGATGTTTTAAAAAAGCAGTTTACAAGCGTTGAATAAGCTGTTACTTTATGATTGTAAAGAATACGATGGAATTAGGTTAATAGTAATGGCAACAGAAAAAAACGCCAAAAAGCTTAGCGCGGCGCGAATTTGTTTGACATGTTTTGCGAGCTATCAGAAGAATCCGAGATGTTATTAGTAGGAGGATTTGGATTCGGCGTCGTAGCAGTTCCCGACGACGTGGAATTAGACGTACTCGACGTAAAGATTGCGGGACCTAAATTCCCGTCCGATTTCCGTGATTTCGTCTCCAAGTCGTCGTCCGATTTCGATTTGATTTCGATTTTCGTCTCCTTCAGATGATAATAATAGAATCTTTCCGAATTTTGAGATTGGATTGTAGATTGTGTGTGCACTTCTCAATATCATACCTCATTCATGCAACTTGCGTCAAACGCTCTATTAGCTAGAACAAACTTCTTTAAAACTTCTGCCACTTGCGGGCATTCCGATACCTGGCACTGCGCGAAAAGTGTCAGTTGACCAGGTGGGCATTTGTGCTTACCCTTATTCCGGCTAATTTTATGGCCAGCCAGCAACTTACTTCCCCAGCAAGAAAGTTTGGCTGGTTTTGCTTTTGGTTTATACCGTTGACAAAACCCCCGATATTTTTTGGCACATTCATCTAAAGTTTTACCCAGTTCTAGAAAAGCCGGATGCCATTGAGTCAATCCATCAACAGTCAATTGATCATAAGTGCCATAGTTACTGAAATCGTAGAAAAAACTGCGTCGCATTTGAGCAGCTTTGGGATTGCCATGAATGTAGCGTAGAGTATTTAATGCTCGCTTAGTATCCGTGGGTGGAAACCCACAGCTATAATATCTCGCCTCCCAAAAGTGTCCTGTGCGATTGAGCATTCGATTAAAGCACATGGCTGTGTACCAATTGAGAAAATGCATGATTTTAGGCAAATCTTCTGGGGTGGCTGGTTCTATGAGATAGTGGACGTGGTTCGACATGATGCACAACGCATAAAGTTTGAAGCCATATTTGTCCAAACTTTTTTTGATTGCATATAAGAAGACTTCCCGGCATTCTGGCCGCGCCAAATTAAATTCGCGGTTGTTGCAGCGCGTAGTAATGTGGTAAGAAAATCCTGCTGACAAATTTCTTTTCTGGCGGGTCATTTAAGTTATACCAAGTTGTCAAACTTAACAGGCGGATTGCTAATTATCGACTACGTTCTTTCACATCTCGAAAATAACGATACCGTTGCGTCAATTCTAGGTTCTTTCACATCTCGACAATGATAAATAGCGCTTCTGGGTTGAGTCCAATACAGACTTAACCCCCAGCCCCTTAAGAGCAAGGAAAGCTACGGTGTACACACAAGTCGGAAAAACTTCATCCACCAAAGATTTGCGGTGAAGCAGCGCTCTTGGTAGGGTTTCCCTCCGCAGGCGACTGCTGTTAGCGCAGCGTCTCGTAGAGAAGTGCGGGCTACGCCAACGCATTTGTTATTTCGGCGTACTCATTTGTTATTTCGGCGTACTCATTTGTTATTTCGGCGTACTCATTTGTTATTTC
>NZ_CAXTNP010000357.1:0-6915 GCF_964245575.1 uncultured Nostoc sp.
ACTCCCTACTCCCCCTAATAAAGAGGCTGGAATGACACAAGGAGCATTCTGGAGAAATTCTCCGTGTGCTTTGCATCCCGTTGCGCTCCCTTTTCTCGTGCGATATTGTATTAAAATTAAGTTAACTTTGATTAAGATTCTTGTTGGCATCGCCATAATGCGCCAATCGCTCTATGGCAGTGCATGTAAGAGATCAAATTAAACAAAATGGATTTATAGACATCCGTTTAACAGCTTAAAGTGACAGAGTGATGAACATTCGGTTGCTGAGGCTGATGAGTTGTATAGGCATCTAGAGGCAAATTAAGATGAAATTCTCTTGGAAAGTCGTAGTACTCTGGACATTGCCGGCTTTGGTAATTGGCTTTTTCTTCTGGCAAGGGGCCTTTGCAAGCGCTCCTACTGACATGAGTAAGAATGCAGCCAATACCCGCATGACTTATGGTCGCTTTCTAGAATACTTGGATGGCGATCGCGTCACCAGCGTGGATCTGTACGAAGGCGGTAGGACAGCAATTATAGAAGCCCGCGATCCAGACATCGAAAATCGTGTCCAAAGGTGGCGGGTGGATTTGCCTGTTAACGCTCCTGAGTTAATTAGCAAGCTCAAAGAAAAAGACATTAGTTTTGATGCTCACCCCATGCGGAATGATGGGGCAATTTGGGGATTGTTGGGCAATCTCATATTTCCAGTTTTATTGATTACCGGGCTGTTCTTTTTGTTCCGGCGTTCTAGCAACCTCCCCGGCGGGCCAGGTCAAGCGATGAATTTCGGCAAATCCAAAGCGCGTTTCCAAATGGAGGCGAAAACCGGGGTCAAATTTGACGACGTAGCCGGGATTGAAGAAGCTAAGGAAGAATTGCAAGAAGTTGTCACCTTCCTTAAGCAGCCAGAAAGATTTACTGCTGTAGGCGCACGGATTCCCAAGGGAGTACTGTTAGTTGGGCCTCCTGGAACTGGTAAAACTTTACTAGCAAAAGCGATCGCTGGCGAAGCAGGCGTACCTTTCTTCAGTATTTCCGGTTCGGAATTCGTAGAAATGTTCGTTGGTGTGGGTGCATCCCGCGTCCGCGATTTGTTCAAGAAAGCCAAAGACAACGCCCCCTGTATCATCTTCATCGATGAAATCGACGCAGTAGGACGGCAACGGGGCGCTGGTATCGGTGGCGGTAACGACGAAAGAGAGCAAACCCTCAACCAATTGCTCACCGAAATGGACGGGTTTGAAGGTAATACAGGCATCATTATTATTGCTGCCACCAACCGTCCCGACGTATTAGACTCAGCTTTGTTACGTCCCGGTCGCTTTGACAGACAAGTAACTGTCGATGCACCCGATATCAAAGGACGTTTGGAAATCTTACAAGTCCATGCGCGGAACAAGAAATTAGATCCTAGTGTATCTTTGGATGCGATCGCTCGCCGCACTCCTGGATTTACTGGTGCTGACTTAGCCAACTTACTCAACGAAGCGGCAATTCTCACTGCTAGAAGACGCAAAGAAGCTATCACCCTCCGCGAAATAGATGATGCCGTGGATCGGGTAGTCGCGGGGATGGAAGGCACTCCTTTAGTAGACAGCAAGAGCAAGCGCTTGATTGCATACCACGAAATTGGACACGCCTTAGTTGGGACTTTGTTAAAAGACCATGACCCAGTGCAGAAAGTCACCTTGATTCCACGGGGACAAGCACAGGGTTTAACTTGGTTTACGCCCAACGAAGAACAAGGGTTAATTTCTCGTTCTCAGTTGAAAGCAAGGATTACTGGTGCTTTGGGCGGTCGCGCTGCTGAGGAAGTAATTTTTGGCGCTGCTGAAGTCACAACTGGCGCTGGTGGAGACTTGCAGCAGTTATCGGGAATGGCGCGGCAAATGGTGACGCGGTTCGGGATGTCTGACTTAGGGCCGCTATCCTTGGAAAGCCAGCAGGGCGAAGTATTCTTGGGTCGTGACTGGACAACCCGATCTGAGTATTCCGAATCCATCGCCTCTCGCATTGATGGACAAGTGCGAGCGATCGTGGAAGAATGTTACGAAAACTCCAAGAAGATTATCCGTGACCATCGCACTGTCACCGATCGCTTAGTCGATTTGCTCATCGAAAAAGAAACCATTGACGGCGAAGAATTCCGTCAAATTGTGGCTGAGTATGCTGAAGTCCCTGAGAAGCAGCAGTATGTACCGCAACTGTAATCGCTGAGATAATATTTATCAAATGGGTATGGTAAGCTAACCGTACCCATTTTTGTTTTAGGTAATTGGATACTCTGCTAAATTTTATTTAGATTAGACCATTTTCTTATCTTGGTTTTAAACTTTTTCCATTCATCATAAACTTCCTTAAATATTTCGTTTGAAGAGTAAGTATCTAATAGCTTATTTGTTCCGTATTCAGCTGTTTTTAGAATTGACTCACTGAAATGCGCTAACTGTAAATAAAGATGCTTCAATTAATTGTCTGCGACTCAATATTAGTCGTTTTGGATGTTTTTCTGGTTTGCCATCTGGTGGTCTATGTCCGGTACTAATTGTAACTACCAGTCCTTTAAATTTGCCAGCAGCAGCTTCTATATATTGAACATAGCTATTGTCTGTTGGTGTATTGCTTGCAGTTATCTTGATTAGACGGGATAGCTCTTTTGCCTTTTCTTCACCTATTTCATCAATAATGATCTTTGGCAATTCCTCTGCATAGACCTGAAGTTCTGCCCACTTATCGTGGGGTACTTGACCTTTTTTAAGTTGCTTTGCACTATCACGAAGACACTGCTCAATGTTACGAAAGTAATTTTCTATACTTTGACGCTTTTTATCTTCAGCTTGCTTTAAGCGATCGCTAAACTCAAATAGCTTTGTTACAACTTCGAGTAATTCTCCTAGCATTTTTTATTTTTTAGTATAATTTCAAATTAAATACTTTATATATATTTATACCAATTAAAAAAAAGCACTATATGTGAGTTCAATCATAGCATTATCACTTTAATTGAAGTATTGACCAAATTGTCTACCTTCAACAGATTTAAAATCCGAAATTTGCAATATGCCTATTGTAGATAAATATCTACCCCTTTTTTATTTACAGAAAATGAATAGCAAAGCTAAATTATTGACTTTTGGTATCGTAACGCTTGCTCTTTCTTCTTTAACTGTCGGCACAGTCATAGCACAGACAAAACTGACAAATCAATCGAAATTGTTCATCAATGGAATCGGCACAGTACGAGTTGGGATGAGTGTTTCCCAAGCGGCAAAGGCTGCTGGTACTAAGCTAGTGGGCGATCCACCCAATAACAATTGCTACTATGTTAAGCCACAAAACGAACCCAAAAATCTTTCGTTCATGGTGACAGGAGATCGCATTTCTAGAGTAGATGTGCGGCAGAATACCCAGATTACTACCCTCAAAGGTGCAAAAATTGGCGATACCGAAGCACAAATCAAGTCTCTTTACCCAGGACAAATTAAAGTCACGCCTCATAAATACGTCCAAGGCGGACACTACTTAACATTGATCCCGAAAGACCGTGCTGACCAAAACTATCGTGTGGTATTCGAGACTGATGGTAAGCGTGTTACTCAGTTTCGCTCAGGTAAACTGCCGGAAGTTGAATTTGTTGAGGGCTGTTCTTAATCTGAAATATTATCAAACTTACTTTCTTAACTTCCGCAACTTGCGTTGGCTATGCCCGCCATTGGCATACCACTTCGTGGAAGCAAGCTACGTGCAGCGTGTCGCAGACAAGCCTCTCCAAGAGTTGGCATCGCTGCACTTTACTCCCAAGATGATACTATGCAATTAAGCGTGATTGAGGGGTGATACAGTGCTGTACAGCGCCTTTAATCTTAGCAAAGTAAAAACAGACTTTAAATTAGTATTTGTTGAAAATAAAAATTTATTTACAAATGTGCAGACAGTTTCACCTAGTGAATATCTAAATTTGATTTTCTCTGAACATTTACCATTGGTGACAGCAATAAATACAGAAAAAACTCGTTATGAACTAATTATTATGCCTGTTTTAATTGAAGTTAAACGCTTCTTTAAATACCAAATTAGTATATTTTCTGGTTCAGAGTTTAATGTAGATGCTGCTAAAGGCTTAGAAGGGCGCTGTGATTTTATTCTCAGTTGTTCACCAGAACAATATGATATTACTAGTCCTGTCGTGACTATTGTGGAAGCTAAAAATGAGAGTATTAAATCTGGTTTAGGACAATGTATTGCGACAATGATTGCATCTCAATTGTTTAACCAGCAACAAGGAAATATTATTAATGAAATTTATGGTGTAGTTACAACAGGAACAGATTGGAAATTTCTCAAACTTTGTGAAAATACCATCTTTATCAATAAGAACGATTACTTTATTAAAGAAATAGACAAAATCTTAGGAATTCTGACAACGACTATGATGGCTTGTCCTCAATTTTAATTTGGGGATGGTTCATACCATCCCCATTTTTTATCTTTCTACTTCATCCACTGCTTTGGGAACTCCCGCAGTTAACACTTCATGTCCATCAGGTGTAACTAATACATCATCCTCAATCCGAATACCAATGCCAATCCATCGAGGATCAGTCTCTGGTTGATCTTCTGCTAGTTTGGTGTCAGGCACAATATATAATCCCGGTTCCACTGTCAGAATTTGACCTGGTTGCAAAATCTGCGGTTTATCTTCACCGTGCTGGTAAACACCCACATCATGGACATCTAACCCTAACCAATGACTGGTACGGTGCATATAATATGGCTTATATTTCTCTTCTTCAATTAACTTATCAATTTCACCTTTGAGGATGCCAAGTTCAACTAAACCTTCCGTGAGGACGCGCACTGCTGTATCGTGAACTAATTTGAAGGGATTACCTGGTTGTATTTGAGCGATCGCTTGTTTTTGCGCTGACAAAACAATCTCGTACAGCGTCTTTTGTTCTGGCGTAAATTTACCACCCACAGGAAATGTCCGCGTAATATCCGAGTTGTAATAACCGTAAGCACAACCGGCATCAATTAGCAGTAGTTCTCCATCCTGCATTTGACGATTATTTTCAATGTAGTGCAGTACGCAAGCATTCACCCCGGAAG
This sequence comes from uncultured Nostoc sp., assembly GCF_964245575.1. Classification (GTDB taxonomy): domain Bacteria; phylum Cyanobacteriota; class Cyanobacteriia; order Cyanobacteriales; family Nostocaceae; genus Nostoc. The sequence goes on from NZ_CAXTNP010000357.1 coordinate 5,095, forward strand.
CCACAATCGAAGGATAAGCTGGGCCTAAGCCACCCCGCACTCGAAAAATGCGTTCCATCTCCGCCTGAATTTCGTACTCATAACGTCCGGGTGCGGCGATTTCTTGTGCATAATTGTGTGCAACAGTAGCGATCGCAACTGCTTGACGCATCAACCCCAATTCAGCTTCACTTTTAATTAGTCTCATGCTGTTGAGGACAGGGCCAGTATCTTCAATGGCGATCGGCCCAGTACCGCGTTTAGGATAAGTCCGCAGTAACCTTTGGTAATGTCCGAGGATTTGGTCATTGAAGGCGCGATCGCGTCCTAAGTGATAGTAAATCCGGCTAGCTTTTTCCAAATACTGCGGCAACTTTTCATCTAACTCGCTAATGGGGTACGCTTCATCAGCACCATAAATTTCCTTCGCTGCATCTACCCCTGAAAGATAACCAGTCCATACTTCCTTTTCGCGATCCTTCGGTTGGACAAATAGCACAAATCGATGTTCTGAATGATGCGGCGCTAACACTGCTACTGCCTGTGGTTCATTAAAACCAGTCAAGTAGAAAAAATCACTGTCTTGGCGATAAACATACTCGACATCGTTGTGCATCACTGCCATTGGCGCACTGCGAAAAATGGCTGTCCCATCACCAATTTTTGCCATTAACTGTTCGCGACGCTGCCGATATTCTGCTTGCATAGCTGATGTATTTATGAAAATATTGTGTTATTTTACACTTTTGCAACTAGAGGATGCACAGATCATGCTTCTTAATAGTTGCTAATCTAAGTTATTCTAACCAATATTTGTTTCCACTCAAGTCATAAATCATTAGAGAATAATCAATTTTATTGAAAAGCTCAGATCGCGGACTTCTTTAAGAAGCCGGGGATCTAGTTATTCATCAATAATTTAGACTTGCTATACAAACCCCTATGTAATACTGCTGTGATTACATAGTGTAAAAATTTTAGATAGCCGAATAACAATTACATAAATGTGTATGTTTTAATTGAACATTTTAAATGTCAAACCAATAAACAAAGTAATCAAATTTTATCTATAAATTATTATATAGGTAAAGCACAAAATATATTTTCTAATTGCTTATATAGAACTTGAAAACTTCATAACAATCCTTTAAAATAAATAAATGTTTATATTCAAAGAATGACATTAATAAATAAAAAATAGTTATAAAGAAATCTTAAAAACCTGGTAAATGTTATTTCGTTACAGAAAGAGATTCTCGAAAAAAGTTAAAAAAATATGACAACCAATAATAAAAATACACCATGCCTGAAAGTACAAATTCCTCACCCTTATCTTTGAATACATCTAAATGGGTATCAGATTCTTTTGCCAAATCACAAATCTTGACAAATTCTTTTGAGAGTTTAAATTATGATTTGGGGTTTGGGAATAAGAGTTCCTCACTAGGATTAGAAAGTGAACCGGTGACTGCGCCTGTTAAAACGTCAGCAAATCCCAATCCTAATCCTTACTTAACTAGTGCGGCGATTACTCCTGACTTTAACGGTGATGGCAAAACGGATAAAGTTTGGGCCGATTCTACAACCGGTGAGATTATCATTCGGTTAATGGATGGAACAAAAGTTATCGACCAGGGTTCTCTAGGTAAATTTGACCTATCCGCCTATGATTACAAAATTGCTGACTTCAATGCTGATGGCAAAACCGATTTCTTATTACGCAACAAGACAACCGGTGAGAATAGCATTGCCCTAATGGATGGAACCAAAGTTGCTAATTCGGCTTCTCTAACCAGCGTTGACCCAGCTTGGACTCCTCAGATTGGGGATTTCAACGGCGAT
>NZ_CAXTNP010000358.1:0-3209 GCF_964245575.1 uncultured Nostoc sp.
AGGTAAATCTACCCTCTTAAATACTATGATAAAGTAGCATTTACAACAGGCGATCGCTTGAACCACATTCTGCGGCTGAAATATGGTTTTATCGAGATGGCTTAACCCCTAGCGATTCTCGTTTACGCAGCCAATCTCCGTCATAGGTCTTTAGCAGTTTTGTTAAAAGCCGGAAAAACTCTTTATCTGTTTCATCGATGGAACGTCGAGTCCAAAATCCTCCAGATGTATTTGCTGCATACCCATCAACATTTTCTACAGTAGTCAAATAATCGGACAGCCATCTAAACTTCTCTTGTAAATATAGATCAGGAAGAGTTTTCTTTTCGAGATGCTTGAGATATTCACGTTTAATTACTTCAAAATTCTCATAATTATTATCAAACCTGAGTTCATTTACTTCTCTCCTATATAACCGCAATTGATATTCTTTCTTGACTAACTGATATTGTTTTATGAAAGTATTAAAATCTTCGGGATTGGCAAACAAAATCTGATGACTTGTATAAAAAGCTCTCGCGGTATCCCTGATTTTTGTATTATAAGAGGGTTGCGTTTGTTGCCTGAAACTTTCATTCTTTTCTGCATAAATAATATTTTTTTGTAGCCATTTAACAAATTCTGGATTGTAATATCCAAATTCCTCTTTAGACTTAAATGTAAGATTATAGTCTTTGCGAAAAATAGGTAAGCCAGAAAGAATCTGCAACTTGTGATAGTCGATGAAGGGCTTGATATCACAGTAGAGGCTACGCAGTCCTACGTTTAAATAAGTCCCACATTCCTGATACTTTTCTTGCTCTGTTATGTTTGATCTGTTAAGACCGAGCCAAGCAGAACGGATTATTTCTTCCGGTTGACCTCGCTCAGATGACTGAACACTCTTCAAGGTAAAAATAGTAAATCCTGCGATGATTAAGCCTGCTGTAATTGCACCAAATGTAGTCTGACGCAACCGCTTAATTTCTCGCTTCCGATTTTTTGGTTTTTCTCGTTCCAACTGATTACGCTGTTCTACATTGATTATCTTCTGTGCGCCAGGCTGTTGTTTTATCTTGTCGAGTAAATCTTGAGCTAACTGAAGCATCTCAAGGTCATTATTAACCTTAGCGACTTCAACTTCTTGTTGCACTGTGGCTTTATGAGCTTCGCAGTCTGGCTTCTTTTCTAATTCATCCATTGCATTTAACAAATCACTTTTTTCGCCAAACTTTCTTTTCAAAACGTTCTTAAAACTGTTGTAACTGTCTGTTATTAAATCTTTAGCCAATCCAGCACTAACAGCAGTCACAATAGCGGTAGTGATAGTATCCATAGTTTATTCTGAAATATTTAATACTAATTAAAAATAGATTTAAATAAGTTAATACTAAATTTTAATGTATATTATCACGGTTAACCGCACCAAATGTCTGAGAATCTTCAGTTGGTGTTCCAGGTTTGCATTTGGGTCATAGCTTTGGGCTACTAACGCTATCTACTCAGTATCCATCATGCTGAGGTTATGAATTTCAGTTAAGGTGCAATAACACAAATATTCCTTAAGTCTAAACTAAAGCTTACTGAAAGAATGAGGTTTTAATTTACCAAGTCATTGAGAATGTACGAGATCCCATTCATCAACCTCCAAATTCTCAGCCTTCTAAATTGATTATTATTGTTCCTTGATCAGGGAGTAGAAAAATGACTGCTGCAAATGGTAAGCGCAAAATTCGCTACGCTGTCGTTGGTTTAGGTTGGTTTGCCCAAGAAGCTGCCTTACCTTCGTTTGCCAACGCCGAAAACTCAGAATTAGTGGCACTTGTTTCAGATGACTCTACTAAAAGCGAAGAACTGAGCAAAAAGTATGGTATAGAGCATACTTACTCCTACGAGCAGTATGAAGACTGTCTGGCAAGCGGTGAGGTTGATGCAGTTTATATTGCGCTGCCCAATCACTTGCATTGCGACTACACTGTGCGGGCTGCTAATCAGGCAATTCATGTATTGTGTGAAAAGCCAATGGCAGTTACAGAACAAGAGTGTGAGGTAATGATTAAAGCTGCCGATGACAATAATGTGAAGCTGATGATTGCCTACCGTTTACATTTAGAAGAAGCCAATTTACAAGCAGTCGAAATTGTCCGCTCAAAGCAAATTGGTGAACCACGGATTTTCAACTCGGTTTTTACTCAGCAAGTGGAAGAGGGCAATATTCGTTTACGAGATGTCACAGGTGGTGGCACGCTCTATGATATTGGCATCTACTGCATTAATGCTGCACGTTATCTATTTCAAGATGAACCAATTGAAGTATTTGCTGTAGCTGCCAGTAAGGGAGAAGAACGCTTTAGCGAAGTGGAAGAAATGGCTAGCGTTATCTTGCGTTTCCCCAATGAGCGATTGGCAACATTTACCTGTAGCTTTGGAGGAGCAAGTGTTTCAACCTATCAGATTGTAGGTACTCAAGGCGATTTACTAGTAGAACCTGCTTATGCTTGGCAGGGAGAATTGAAGCACTACTTGACAATAAATGGTGAAACCCAAGAGCGTACCTTTGAGGATCACGATCAATTAGCGGCTGAATTTACCTACTTCTCTGATTGTATTCTCGAAAATAAAGACCCAGAGCCATCTGGAACGGAAGGGTTGATTGATGTTGCTATCATTCAAGCGCTTTACCAGTCAATTGAGACGCGCCAACCTGTGCAGATCCAAACTCGCGATCGCCATCAACGCCCGACATCAGCCCAAACTATTAAGCGTCCTCCTAGTGACCAAAAGCCAGACCTGATTCATGCTGCTGAACCTTCTGGGCAGTCATAAGGTTGGTTTAAGAATGGGAATATCAGGGCACAATATATTATTGTTGTGCCCCTATATCTGTTGTCTATTCAATTAAAAACTGCTGTGTACGCCATTCATCTTAAGGATAAAGACCTCTGTCAGTCAGTGCCTGAGCTACTCTACCCACCCCTAAAGTGTAAGCTGCTAATCGCAGGGTAAAGTTAATAAATCTGCATTGCTAATTGGTACAAATTGCAGGAAACCCATAATACTCTTGCGATTTTCAGCAGCGTAGACTTTCAACTTGGGAATATCTTGACCGACAGTAACAATTGCTTGAGCATTTGCAGCAATTGCTTGAGCATTTACAATAAACGCTTAAGCAAAACTTGTAAATGTTTCAACGTTAGTAACAATTGCTTGAGCATTTGCAGCAATTGCTT
>NZ_CAXTNP010000358.1:3309-6882 GCF_964245575.1 uncultured Nostoc sp.
CTTGTAAATGTTTCAACGTTAGTAACAATTGCTTGAGCATTTGCAGCAATTGCTTATACATTTACAATAAAGACTTAAGCAAAACTTATAAATATTTCAATTTTAGCAGCAATTGATTATATATTTGCTAGAAATGCTTAAACAAAACTTATCAATCATGTTTAACAGACTATTTCATCTTGCTAATGCGATCGCTGCATTCTGTCCCCCAAAGCCAAAACTAAAACATAATACTTGGCGAATTTTACTTAGGCGTGCTGCTGTAACGATATCTAAATCAAATTCTGGGTGCTGCAATCCTATGCAAGGTGGTAAAATTTGATGCTTTAAGGCCATGAGAGAAAAAGCCACACCTAAAGCTCCAGATGCCCCTAGTGTATGACCTGAGCTTCCCTTGGTGGAACTAACTGCCACCCCTTGGGGAAACAAACGCTGGATTACCATGCTCTCCATCTGGTCATTTAGCTGGGTAGCTGTGCCATGAGCATGAATATAATCAATATCGGCTGGTGAGAGACAACTACGTTCTAGACATTGTTTGATGGCAGCGATCGCACTTTTCCCTTCAGGTTCTGGTGAATTACCATGATATGCGTCGTTAGTTAAGCCAAAACCGAGAATTTCACCATACACTTTTGCTTGACGCTGTTTTGCCAACTCTGCTGATTCTAAGACAAACACAGCTGCGCCTTCGCCCAACACTAAGCCTTCCCGGTGCAAATCAAAGGGATAAGCCCCAGTTTTCGCCAAAGCACCCATCTGCTGAAACCCAGCTAAAGTTAGGGGTGTAATTGGTGCTTCCACTGCGCCAGCGATCGCCTGTTGACATTGGCCAGTTTGTATAAGCAAAGCTGCTTGAGCGATCGCCCAAATTCCAGTTGCACAAGCTGCCATCGGTGCTAAAACTATCCCAGATGCACCGATTTGTCTTGCAGCTGCGATCGCATTCATCTGAGGTAATGTATCTAGCCAATTTCCAAAAGAGGACACGGGCAAATTTGCCGCCTCTTCATACATTTGCCGCGCCAGCATTTCCCAAGACGCTTGATAAGAGCGACTCGATCCAATGACTACAGCACAATCAGTTAAAGGTGAAACTAACCCAGAATCTTGCAAAGCAGAAGAAACAACCATTTGAGTCAACATTGTCAACTCAGATGGTTGTTGAGCAATTAAACCTAGAGGAAGTGGTGTAAGTTCTGGAAATGGTTGATGTAATTGAATTCCAGATTTACCTGCTAGCAAATTTTGCCAGCTATCTTCTAAGCTTCTACCCAAGGCGGAAATTAAACCAATACCAGTGACAACAACCTTTACCAATTTAGGAGTTAACAGTTAGGAGTTAGTAGTTATTCTCCCCCTGTCTCTTACTGTCCAGGTGTTTTGAGATTTTCAGCACCTTGGGTGACTTTAGCAGAGTCAATGCGATCGCCTTGCTGAATTTTGTTCACGACATCAAAGCCTTGAGTGACATTGCCAAACACGGCGTAGTTACCATCTAAGAACGCCAAATCTGCTAAAGCAAAGTAAAACTGGGCAGAAGCGGAGCCTGGTGATTGCGATCGCGCCATCGCTACTGCACCCTGCTTATGGGGCAATACGACAGGTTGAGCAGTAGCATCAAATGGTTTATTGTAAGTTGGAGTATCTGAACCTTTCGCCTTAACTTCTAAAGGTATATAACGAGCATTTCCCGTTTTTGGGTCAATATAGCTACCGGTTCCCAGTCTATCTGCTGGAACTTTCGGGTCTTTACTTTGGGGATCGCCCCCTTGAACTACAAACGGTTGGGGTTCGCGTACAACTCGATGGAAAGCTAAACCATCGTAGACACCCTTCTGCACTAAATCTACAAAGTTGCCAGCTGTAATGGGGGCATCAGTGCCGTCTACTTCGATAGTAATCGGTGAGCCTTTAACCGTGAGTACCACAGTAGCCTTGCCTTCGAGGCGTGGTAAATCAGCCAGTCCAGGAATACTCTCACTACTAGTTTGAGATACAGATGTTGCTTCAGTAGTTGTCTTGTTACTTGCCTCGCTTGTGGTCGAGGTAGCTGTCGAAGTTGGAGAAGATGTATTAGAAGCAACTTCCTGTGTTGAACATCCTCCCAACATCAAAGCACTGATAATCACAAGAGAAAGCAAAAATTGTGAAATTTTTAACCGCATTGCCTGTTACCGATTTAACCAGAGTATCTTATCGTTTCGAGGGGAATTGGGAATTGGGAATTGGGCATTGGTCATTAATCAATAATTCTTCTTCCCCTGCCTTCCCTGCTCCCCCTGCTCCCTCATTCCCACTCCCCACTCCCTTACAACCCTTCTAATGACACTCCCAAAAAGCGGGCTAATTTTGCGCCTTCTGTTTCCAACTCTGTTAAAGATAACGGTTGTCCAACCCGTGTTAAGGGTATATCTCGCCGCCCCTTAATGCGTAGATAGAGGGCGCGAAGGGGATTAAGACCTTCTTTGACGGCTATTCGCACAGACTGCACATCTTCTATGCGTCCGTCAATCTCAATTCGGCGGTTTTTCCCAGGAAATCCCCAACGGAATATTTTGATTGTGCCCGTTTCCTGATTAAATTCGTTGTAACCGCCTCCTACGTCCCATAAAATTACTAGCCACAGGTATGTGGCTAATAACAAGCCAGCAGTACCATATAGCCCCATTACCAATCCTTGGGGGACGAATACCAGTTGAGTTGCATCAGAAACTATGAGTAAATTAACTTTCAAATAACTGGATATTCCAGCCAATAAAAAGCCGCTTGCTCCCAAGGTAACGATAGTTGCCCAGCAATAGTTACTGAACCGACGAGAACCGAGAAGATTTTGATGCAGGAGGCGATCGCCTTTGTTAATCGTTGTTGATGCCGTCATTGAACTACCATTGCCCCGTGAGATACTCGCTGTGATATACAAAGCACACTAAATGCTCTTGCATAGAGTGTGTGCTTCTGTACCAATCCGGCTATTGCTTAGGAGGCACTGAAGCTCTGTTTTAAGTCCACGGTATACTTTACCGCAGATGATGAATTTTTTACCCTGTAGCCGACAAATTTTACTGTCCCGGATGATCGCTTACTTGCACTATCGGACAAACCACTAGTACCGCAAGGCGGAAGTCAAAAGTCACGCATTCAAAAGTCAAAAGTATTATGGAATATGCTTTTTAGGGATTTTAGATGGTTGTTCTATTTCCGCCGTGGCGTACTAGGCTATTTGTAATTAGTCAAGATGTGTTAACTTCCTTCCCCCTTGTCCAACGTTTCACATAGTTTTTTTAGAGGTGTATCAACGACCGTGGCGGCGAAGTAACCATCCACATTTTACCAAACATCGTTGACAAAAATTCAACTGCGCCCTTCCCTGTTCCTGCTACTTAATATAATTTGTTAAGGCACTAAGTCCTAAATTTTTTCACTCAATCCCTGATAAAAATTATTTTTCCCCTGCCCCTGTGCCGTCTTTCTCCCCTGCCTTGCATATTTGCAGGATGATTTAGCAATTTCCCAATTTGCCTCCCCTGCCTCCCCTGCCTTTCTTCCTCTACACCTCTAGAATGTAAATTG
>NZ_CAXTNP010000359.1:0-5494 GCF_964245575.1 uncultured Nostoc sp.
TTCCAGAGGTTCTTTAATTTTGAATTTTGAATTTTGAATTGATTTGTCCCCAGTCCCCATTTTCAGAGATTAACCTCTTGCAACAGCCAAAAACCAGCAAAAGATTCTGCTTTGGGATCAGACTGTACACCGATAAAATGCACTCCGTTAGCTTTTTGCTTGGCTTCTTCAAAACCTTTGGCTTCTGCTAAGATTTGAGGTTTTTTGATATTTGCCACAATCCAGCTTTCAGTTACACCGGTTTCTAAAAGCAATCTCGCCTCCTCGCTGGTATCAAATCTTAAAAAAGCCAAATCTAAACCAGACATCCAGCCAGCCAAGGGCAACGCTCTCGGTGAGAAAATCAAAATACCAGGAATACGGGTTTCGGGTGAAACTTTCGCCAACTCTAGGGGGAAAGCTTCACCAAAGCCAATTTCCCACTCTGGCATTTCTGCCAAATCCGCAGCATCTAAAGTAACAAACACCCACTGCTGTCCTTCCAAAGCATCTGGTAAACGTTGCGGCAAAGGTTTTTCCAAGCGGACTGAGGGATTAGTCCCCCCTTGATACCCTGCCTCTTGAGGATACACTTCCTCCATGCGCTGTTCTAACCAATGGTTAAGAACCAAAGTACGCCGACTAGGCTGGGCGGGAATGCCCAAGTCTTGGCAGGCTTTAGTAATCATGTTGTTCATTTGGCGGCGGAAAAAGCGGATTTTAATTGGTGCTTTTCCAGCTTGGTTAATAGCTTCCTGCAATGCTGTCCGCAACCAGCCTGAATTCACTTGGGTACTGGGACAATATTGAGCATAGTGAAACAAAGAATCGACTTTTGTACTGATATCCAAGGGGCTTTCGCAGACTAAGACTTCCCAAATTTTTTTCTGATTATCGTCCAAAATCGGACGAGAGTAAAAATCGATTTCCCAAATACTGCCCATGTTTTGCGGTAAAAATCTGGCTGTTATGTTTTCCTGATATGTTGATCATACGAGTGTTGGGGCAGCATGGGGAATAAGGGAGCCTTTGAGGCTGAAACTTCAAGTTCTAACTCTCCTTTTATCTCCGTTAGGGACTTCCAGAAAATAAATTACCCAATTATACTCAGATAATATTTTCTTTCTCCCCCTGCTAGAAAGCTCCCCTGCCTACATAGCGATAGGTTCTTTTTTGAGTTGTAAGTCCCTCATCTCCCCCATTTCTTCATCCCTATTCTTGTTTAGCAAACAGGCGTGTCATGGGCTTGACTCCTTTAGCTGTATCGCCCGCCAGATTCAGGTATTCGTAGATCCCAAAAGCATCTTCGGTGGTTCGCAACAGTGAGTAGTGATTATAGGGTGTTTTATCTACTACACTCCGTGAACCGTGGTTAGTAATTACAATGGTCGCAATGTGACCACCACCAAAGTTAGCATTACTTTTGGGGTCAAAACCGCAACAACCTTGAGTGCCTTTTTTGTTGCGTGGATTGTCATCTTCATCCCAAGTAATGATGATCGCATTATTCCCTGACGCAGCCCAAAGCTTTGAGGTGGTGATTTGTTTGACAACTTCACCAATCATTGTGTCACCAGTTTTAATTAGTTGTTGCACATCGGGACACTCTTGTAAACCGTGCATTTGATGGCATTGGTTAAATATAATATGGCTGTAATTGGGAACATTGCCGCTTTTCAGGTCAGTAGCAAGCTGGTCGAAACCGACAATCTTGCTTGACAAATTAGGATCGTCTTGTACTTTTTTGAAGTTGAGAAAACCGTTATGCTTTGAAGCATAAAGCGCACGGTTCCAGCTAGGAGCAACAACTGCTTTAGAACCTGGGGTGGGGATGTCTTCAAAGTATCCCTTACTCGTTAGACCTTTCTGTTCTAGTTGGTCGATTAAGCTTTTAGAGGCGATAGTGTGACTAACATAGTCAGATTTTAGAAAATTATCACAAAATATGTCGAAACTACCAACCTGACAATAAAAAGCGTCATCGTCATGGATACCAAAAGTACTACCACCTAGAATAGCGACGTAGTTCGCCTCGCTGGGATGAACCTCAGCGTAGAAGTTGCTAGCAAAGCCGTAAGTTTTTGCTAGTTGATTGATTATTGGTGCATTGGAATTGCCCATAATCTGATCGTAAGACTTGTTTTCCTCAATAATGACAAAAATGTGTTCGTATTTAGGGATTGCTTTATCTTCTTTTGTTGGGACAGAGGCTGCTACTGCTGTATTTTCATTTGTGATGGGTTGTTGAGTGGATTCCGTCTTTTTGAATACTTGAGAGTTTAACAAGTAAGCGATCGCAGCAAGGCTCAAACTAAGTAAACAAAACGCAAAAACAATCTTTTGAGGCGTTTGCCGTGCTGACATAACTACTATGAATTATTAGTATTATCAGCTGTTGAGTATATGCTGTCTTTGATCTGATATCAATTGTGTTGAGATTCTATAAAAATGGCGAGTGTGTCCATTTGAGGCGCTATAAAAATAGCGATCGTCAAAATATCCCCCTCATTTTCCACGGTTGATCCAAACGCCTCTGAGTCCAGCTGCTTTCGCTCCGTTGTAATCTTCTACAATGCTATCGCCAATATGCCATGCTGCCTCTGGAGAACATTTATGTTTGTCTAAGGCAATGGCAAAAATTTGAGGATCGGGTTTAGCTGCACGTACCTGCGTAGAAATAGTGACGGAGGTAAAAAACTCTCTCAATCCCAAACTTTGTAATACTGAGTAAATCCGAGAATCAAAATTGGACAGCACCCCCAAAGTAACTCCCAACCGCCGCCAGTTGATTAAAGCTGGTAAAACATCGGGATAGACAAACCACGGTTCGGCAGTGCCAAAATGGATGTACAGTTCGCTAAAGAAAGCCGAAAAGTCAGAAAATTGCTTGAGAACACCTGCACTTTCAAAAGTGTTTAGGGCAATTATCCGCCACCAATCAAACTCGCGCTGGGGAATATCTTGCAGTTCTGCATCTGGAAATATCGGCGGCGGCGCTGCTTTAAAGCTTTTGATAAAGGCTGTATTCAATGTTTCGGCTGAAACTGTAACGCCAAATTCTTGGGCTATCTGACTATAAACTTCGCCCACACTACCTTTGACATCGAAGAGTGTACCCACAGCATCTAAAAAAATAACTTTCGGTTGTTCCATCAAAGTTTGATTGAATTGGGGAGTGGGAAGTAGGGACTGGGGAACTCGGGGCCCCCACGGAGTGGGGATTAGGGGCATGGGGACTCGGGAGAGTCACTAATGACAAATGACAAATGACAAACGACAAATGACTAATGACTAACCTTAAGTTACTTAGAAAGTGTTTCTATGAGTGGACGGACTAGCCAATTAAAACCTACTTTGAGTTGATGGTCTAAAGTTGGGAGTCTATATAAATAGGCAATCCGCCGGGCGACGTATGCCAAGGGCCCATCTAGTTTCATTCCCAAACCAGTGAGAGTGGCGTTGTCTATTCCTAGTGCCATCATTTCTCCTAACTGTTGGTAGCGGAAGGGAAGAAGGGGGCGATTAGTCAGAGTTGCCCAGATATTCCAAGCAGTATAATCAGCTTGTTGCAAAGCCGCTTGTGCGGTAGCGGGGACTTGCTGTCCTTCAGCATCATGACAGTCTGCTAAATCTCCTAAGGCAAAGATTTCTGGATGATCGAGGACTTGCAGACTGGATGTAGTCCTGATTTGACCACGCTGGTTTTGCTTGAGGGGAAGAGATTTCACTACGGGCGCAACCCTAGTTCCCACAGTCCAAATTACCAAATCCACGGGAATCGTATCTACCTGGTTTTTGTACTCTAGGGAAATGGTATTTTGCTCTATTAATTCCACTTTGGTTTCTAAATCAAGAAATACGCCACGGGCTTCTATTGCTTTCTTTGCTGCTTCCCGGTTAAACTCTGGGGAAGTTCGCAAAATTTGGTCGGCGATTTCAATGATCCGAAAGCGTCCTCTTTCACCTAGTCTGTCGGCTAACTTACAGGCTAACTCTACACCACTGTAGCCAGCCCCAATAATTGCCACCCGAATTTTCTCAGCATCCGATTCTTCTAAAAATCGCAAGCGTTCTTCCAAACGATAGGCATCAGAGATTGTGCGGAATGGGTAGCCGTAGGCTGTCCCACCAGGTACTAAATCTAGCGGTGTCTCACCTCCTAGTGTTAGCACTAATCGGTCGTAAGGGATTTCGGGGCCTTCTTGTATATTCACCCGTTGCTGGTCGATATCAATTCCAGACACAACTCCTTGATAAAAACGCACGCCTGTGCCTTGTAAAAGTTCTTCAAACGGTGGGGCAATTTCCCAGGTTTGCAGTTCACCAGTGAGTAATTCGTAAAGTAAGGGAGAGAATAGGAAGCGATCGCTTTGATCTACCAGAACAATTTCCGGTTTTTGCGTAGATTCCCAAGGTAATTGGCTTAAGCGCAGGGCTGTGTAGAGACCACCAAAGCCTCCGCCAAGGATACAAATTCTAGAAGTTTGTTGTGTCATCGATTATATCTATGGGACGGTTAATGCTAGCTGGGCAACTAACTTCAGTCTAGTAAGTTAAAGCGGACTTTTCAAAATTCCATAAAGTTTTTGAGAGATTAGTCATTAGTCATTAGTCATTAGTCACGGTTATATAACTGGAGATTCGCTATAGTTAACGGTTAACAGGCAACGGCTAAAAGGAGTTAAAGAGATGGAAATTAAGCCAACTGACCCATCGCTAGCACTCATGGAAATTCCCCCAGGCTATCTCAATATTATGGGTTACGTCGATCAGTCAGAAGTTAACGGGCCTGGTTGTCGTGCAGTCATCTGGGTACAAGGTTGTCTCCGTGAGTGTCCTGGCTGCTTTAATACTAACTCCTGGTCATTTGAAGCTAACCAATTGATTGCTGTTGATACCCTTGCCGAGAATATTCTCAGCAATCCCCATAACACGGGTGTAACATTCTCTGGTGGAGAACCCTTTTGGCAAGCAACTGCATTAGCGTCTTTAGCTGGTAAGGTAAAAGCTGCTGGTTTAAATGTAATGTCTTTTACTGGGTTCACTCTCAAGCAACTACAGTCTCAATCCGCGCCGCCAGGTTCTCAAGAATTGTTAGAACAACTCGATATCCTGATTGACGGGCCTTTTGTACAATCTCTGGCAATTAATTCTCCCAACTCTCCAGTTTCTTCTAGCAATCAACGAGTTCGTGTGTTAAATCCGGCTTTCCAAGACCAGATTACTTGGGCTAGCGACCAGATAGAAATCCACATCCTCAAGGATGGTGGACGCATTGTCACTGGCTATCAAGGTGGGCTGGAATTAACGTAGGGGCGCAGGCACAGGGCAAGAGGAGGCAGTTAAAACTTGAAAGTTGAGCTTCTGAGGCTCAACGTTCACCTTCTGAAGCTCAACGTTCACCTTCTGAAGCTCAACGTTCACCTTCTGAGGCTCAACGTTCACCTTCTGAGGCTCAACGTTCACCTTCTGAAGCTCAACGTTCACCTTCTGAGGCTCAACGTTCACCTTCTGA
>NZ_CAXTNP010000359.1:5594-6865 GCF_964245575.1 uncultured Nostoc sp.
CCTTCTGAAGCTCAACGTTCACCTTCTGAGGCTCAACGTTCACCTTCTGAGGCTCCCTCTCTCCTGCCCAATGCCCAATGCATCTGTGTTTGAGACGGATTATATTTAAAAAAAATACATATCTAAATTTGACTAAACCATTTCAGACAATTTTTACTGAACACCGGGTACTTTGGGCTGTTTTACTCCTTAGTACAGCACTGGTGGTAACGCTTGCGCTATCGCTTTCTCAAGGAGCAGTACCCTTAAATATGTCGGAATTTTGGCAAGCCATACTCCGCAAAGGCGATCCGGTTAAACAGACAATTCTCTGGGATTTGCGTCTCCCGCGCATTACAGCTGCTCTGATTGTCGGCGCAGCTTTGGGAATGTCAGGAGCGCTGCTGCAAGGAATGTTACGCAATAGTCTTGCTGATCCATTTATTTTGGGCATTTCAGCAGGTGCAGGATTAATTGTGATTCTGATGATTGTGTGGCAAATATTCCCGATCGCAATTCCTTTAGCTGCGTGGATAGGAGCAATTTTGACTTCAGCGATCGTTATTTTGCTCGGTCGTGCGGGGTCGGGAATTTCTGTTGAGCGGTTAATTTTAGGCGGAGTAGCAGTGAGTTCTTTACTTGGTGCTGTGCAAAGTACATTGCTGCTTTTAGCTGAAGACGGTCAAATTCAAATTGCGCTCAGTTGGCTGGTTGGTAGCCTTAATGGACGGGGTTGGCAAGAAATTGCGACAGCTGGCCCTTACATCATCGTTGCATTGCTAGGGGGATGCTTGCTGGCGCGATCGGTAAATGTGCTGGCTTTGGGGGATGATTTGGCTGTGGGTTTGGGGGTTTCGTTGACGCGATCGCGCCTATTAATTGGTGGTGTCGCCACTTTATTAGCCGCAGGTGCAGTCAGCATCAGTGGCTTGATTGGATTTGTTGGTCTTGTTGTCCCTCATGGTGTCCGCCTCATCGTTGGTACAGATCATCGCTTTGTTTTGCCACTTTCCGCCCTTGCAGGTGCATGGTTACTGACTTTTGCAGATTTACTCTCTAGGCTAGGAGCAGTAGAACTACCAGTAGGTTCCGTCACTGCCTTGCTGGGTTCACCTCTATTTATCTGGTTACTTTATCGTCGTTCTGCTGGGTTTAATAAATTTTGAGCTAATATGCTTGGATTAGAGGATGTTTTAAAACTTACTTAATATATATAGGACTCATATTTTATTTTTGAAAAAAACTCAGTACACCTTTATTCCTTCTTCCCAGTCCCCATGCCCCTAATCCCC
>NZ_CAXTNP010000360.1:0-6789 GCF_964245575.1 uncultured Nostoc sp.
GGGGTGTAGTGTTTCTGTTCGAGGGACGCAACTTCAACCGCAGTTACCTGATGCTGACATTGAAAGTCAAACAATTCAGAATTTGTTCTAGGAAATCGTCTTAAAACTGTAAAGACAAAAAAGGATGGAAATCATGGTTTTAACTATTTACAAAGAAGACATTCTGCCTTACATCGTTGATTCTGAAAAATCATTATCAGCAAGGGCGGTAGCAGTAGGTGGTTGTATTACAGTATTGAGTCTGATTAAACTCTGTTACAACGTAACGAATGATAGTATAACGGGTTCAGCAGAGCTAGATACACCGTTGGGAAAGATACCGCTAGGTTCTTTTGATTTAAATCCTCAGCATCCAACAGCTACTATTGGCGGTGGTGCCTTTGGATTTAAAGCTGAGGTTGAAATTAGTTTTGATTTCAACACTGATGTGCTGAAAATCTGTGGTAAAGTGTGCGCTCCCTTTGCTGGATGTAAGAGTGGATGTACAAGCATTCACGTATAAAGCAAAAAGTTGATCGGGGCTTTACTATTTTTCTCTTATCATGGGAAACCTTTGATTAAAGGAAGATAACAGCCTCTATCGAATGATTCAATTAAGGATTACGAGAGCGATCGCTCCTCTTTTTATTAGAGAAGGCGATCGCTTTTTAGTTTAATTGGATAAAAAGAGGAGCGATGTCTACAGCTAGTTTTGCCTACGCATTTGTTGATGAAGTGCGATTCGTTGCTTAGGGAATCACGGTAAACAGCCCGTACATATCTAAGCCAGTGAAATGAATGGCACTAAGAAAAGGGAAAATCGTTGAGGCAGCAGGGGTGCAGAGGAGCGGAGGAGCAGGGGAGAAAGAAGAAGGAAGAAGCATACGGACAGAAACAAGAGGCATACGGAAAGAAGCAAGAGAAATTCTCCTCTGCCCCTCTGCCCCCCTGCTCCTCTGCAATCCTTACGCCGCCTACCCTTCAGCTTAACTTAGTGCCATTCGCCAGTGAAATCTAGATTACTAGACACTGAACTCTCAGATTGATATGGGTGAAAGCCCCATCCGCAAGATTCATGCGTGACTCCTTATCTGCCCACACTGAACAAGCTCGTTACTTGTAGAGTGAAGCTCTTAACTGGGCACAATCAGACTACCGTTATGGGTGGACACTGGTGCTAACAGGGGGTTCCCACGGTGAAACCGAGCCTAGAAAAGTAACCCAACAAAAAGCAGGACATATCCCTAGAACCTGACTTTATCAGAGCAAGACCCGCAGCATTTTTCATTGATAGCTGCAAGAATCACGGGTTTCTACGGTATTGAAAGTATCCACCGATATCACAAAGACGGACTCAGGATTAACCTAAGTTGCTAGTTACAAAAATGCCTGCTCTAAGGTGAAGGCAAAGATAAAAGCTCTTAGCTTCAGTAAAAAACCTTTCATAGTCACTGCATGGATTGATTTAGGGAACTTCTGAGTAATCAGACTGAAAACTGTCTCAATGTAATGCCTTGTAGTTTGTTTGATAAACTCTACCCAAGGTGGGTCAGTTCTTTTGGAATTCTTTTTTCTTTGGACTTGTAAGGAAATTTCGTCACAAAAGGCGAGGTTATCCTCGATGAGATAGTCATTGAAAGCTTTATCAGCATAAACCTGACTACCTGGTGGTAGATTTACAGGTAAAGTATGTAGCCCTCGGATGTCATGGGCTGACCCAGGTAAAAAAGCAACCTCCACAGGAATACCATTTGCTGTACTTAGTAAATGTACTCTTACCCCATAGAAATAGCATCTTTTGGAGGCGATATAGCCCCGATACTCTGATGAATTAACTAAGCGACAACGAGAAATACGAATGTTATGACAAATGGGAACCGGAAAGGAATCAATCAGATATTCAGTATTATCACTGATGTCTTTCAGTGCCATTCCCATTTGAGCAAACAAGTCATCCATCAAATCAGCGATCGCGTGTACACGACGATTAAACCGAGATTTGGATAACATCTGGGGGATAAAGCCATGCTCTGCCATGTATTCACAAGCTTTTTGATGAAAAGCAATTGAAAAATAAAGCAGCCACCCAAGCAGTTGTTAGAATTTCCGCATCGCTCATTGTTCGACGACAGTCTTCCGAGTGCCCAATCGCTTTGAGGATATCGTCAGTGATAGAGTAGATAGCAATTATTTCGTTAATCATTTTCAAGAGCAAGTCACTCTCAGCAGGGGATTTTACTCTATCTACTGTTACCATTTTCCATAACTAGCAACTTGGGTAGGATTACTAAAAATACCCCTGGAAAAAATATCGTAAAACCAGCAATCCGATACGCGGATGACATGGTTATTGTACTCCGCCCAGAAGACGATGCAACAGAAATACTTGACAAAATCGACAAATTCTTAGCCGACAAAGGAATGAAGCTTAGTGAGAAGAAGACAAGAATAACCGCCGCGACAGATGGCTTTGACTTCCTTGGCTGGCACTTCAAAGTACAAAGCAACGGAAAATTTAGATGCACTCCCTCGGTGGAGAATTATAAAAAATTCCCTCAGAAGGTAAAAGCCATTGTCAACAACTCGAATTATGGTTCTAAGGTAAAAGCTGAAAAGCTAGCACCGATAGTAAGAGGATGGAGAAACTACCACCGCTTCTGTAAAATGGACGGGTCAAGGCTCTCACTTTGGCACACCAACAATAGAACGTGGAAAGTGTTCAACAAGGAAATAAGGAACGACAAAGAATCAACTACAAAGCTGATAGAAAAAGCGTTCCCATCAGTCTCTTACTCCGAAAATAAACACGTCAATGTCAAAGGAAACAAATCACCTTTCGATGGAGACATGCCTTACTGGAGCGAACGCAACAGTAAGTTATATGACGGAGAAACCTCTAAGGCATTAAAACGCCAGAACCATACATGTGATCACTGTGGCTTAAAGTTTATAAGTGAAGAACGAGTAAACCTACACCACATAGATGGAAATCATGACAATTGGAAGGGTAAAAACCTAACAGCAATACATGAATCTTGTCACGATTTAATCCACATGAGCAAAAGGGTTATCCCTTAAGAATATCGGGAGCCGTGTGCATGGAAACAGGCACGCACGGTTCTAACAGAGAGGGACGGGGAATAATATCCCCTCTCGACTCTACCTTGCGGTCAGGGCGATCGTAGGATACACACAATAAATTTGGTAATGCGATCGTGCGATCGCCTGACCTTGTAGGGTGTGTTGGCGATAAAGCAACGTACCTTTTCAACTCTTAGGATACTTACATCTGTGGAGGGGAGAAGCGATACGCCCCTCTTTTTTAATTGCCGCCAATGCATAGGTGTAACCCGTTGTAGATATCGCACTTGTTTGATGATTTCACAGAGGCGATCGCTTTTTATTTGTTCTAAGTGCGATCGCCTTAGAGTCCCTGTTACCTTGGCAGACACATTATTTACGTTTATTTACTTGCCTACAATCTTCTTCGTAGTTTGATGTGGTCGGCAGGCACTACTTATTCTACCCCTCCGTTGCGCTTGTCGTTACAAGGTACGCGCCATCATTTAAATAACTTTATTCCTGAACTGTTAGCTGCAACTTCAACAAAACGTCTTCAAATTTATCACACTTTACTTAAAGTTATTGCTCACAAGGCTATTCCAGAAGGCCCAGGTCGCAGTGAAGCACGAGTTCGCAAACGCCGCCAAAAATTTATCCCTTGATGACCAAATCCCGGCATGAATTACGCAAACAATTGCAAACTGCTTAAACCACAGCTGTTTCAGCTTTTCTTAGTGCCATTCAATCAAGAGCCAAGTTCCATCTTTGCGCCAGTTGCGAAAATATGTGTAGACTGTTTGCCATGCCGAAAAGTCACCCGGTAGCGATCGCCATCTAACTCCTTTTACCAGAATATAGAAGATCCCATTGATGACTTCCCACATATCGACTTCAAGAAAAGCGACCACCGGGTTTTGGTTCTGGAATCATGTCACTGAGAAATGCATACTGGGCGCGGGTCAGATTGCTTGGGTATGCTTTACTCATGTTGCTCTCTCGGTGCTGTCTACTTTCTATTCACAGCGTATACTGAGAGAGCTTTTTTACAACCTGTCAGACTTTTCAAACACCCTCTGATAAAATTAGTTTTTGTGAGTTTTTATAAACTTTCTCAACTCAATCGGAAGTTTTAAATTTATTTGTGTAAAATTCACTCCGAAATTGGTGTGAGTTTATATCAGTTTATCAGGATAGACAAGTTTTGGGGAATATATCAAACTAATTTATACAAGGTTACTTGAAAAACAAAGTAGCTTGTAAAACGTTGATAGCAAGAAGTTTCAATCATCATTGCACTCATTCAAGCGGTGATCGCTATTCCTCACAAGTCGCAAAATTTTTCTCCTACCTGTCCAACATGACTTATCGCCTCTGATACCACGCTTGGCTTATTTTAATGTAAATCTTGTACCTTGCTCTAAATCCTTTGTGAGCAAGCTTTCAAGACTTAACGCGAAAAGTCACATCAAACATTAAGGTATATTTTTAGGTTGCCATGTCTTGATCTGTTTTTGCCCGCATAACCTCTGTGAGAATGTCGTGTTTTTTGAGGCAAAATTTTTCAAATCCGTCTGATTGGAACAATGGTTTTCATAAATTAACTTTTGCAAGCGTCTGACTAATGTACAATTAAAACTTTTTTTAACTGTATGACATCTATTACCAGAGAAAATTTAGAAGTTCCTCCTTAGTATCCAGTAAACGAAAACATCACAGATGTACCGGATTTTTACCCGCCACTTGGTTGGGTATGGCAATATCCACCAGTAAAGCAATCAATCCTTAAGTTTGCGAAACCTTTAGCATTAACCATGGTTGAGTTGTTTGACTATGCTTTGTTTTTAACTCAACTAGGTGTTGCCTATGCTCTTTATCGCTTTCCTCTCCACGCATCAGGGCAAACGCATCTAAATTACTCTTGATCACAACGAAGGTTAAGAACCAACGAAAAAATCAGGATTTCGCGCTTGATTATTTTTTAAGCCCCAAAGCGATCGCCGAAAACTTTCGCAATAAGCAAGAGTTAATGACATTAATTTCGGTCTATTGAGAATAGACTTTGCTTATTGACATGATGCGGCCGCCCTGCTCCACGCATCCTATGAATCCATGTTTTGGTTGATGATGGCTCCGATCTTCCAATTTTAGAAATGCATCTGATTAGTTTGGGAATTAGTCAAGCAAAACAAGTTTTATTAATCGCTGATGGTGCTGAATGGAAATGTAAGCATATTCCTCCTCTTTTAGAAAAACTGAAATCTCCCGAAGCCACTTATCAATTATTTGATTTTTCCCATGTTACTGAGCGGCTACAAAAATTTGCTGATGTGGTTTTTAATGATGACAATAAGCGGAATAATTGGTTTAAAAAAGCACGGATAACTTTAAAAAAAGGTAATGCCATGACCATAATTAAGCAGATGGATGAATTTATCTCTGAAGCTACGGCAGAACGTTGTAAAACTATGGTGATACAGAGAAATTACCTCTTACGTGCCTCAAATGCACGGTTCTCGCCTGGTAGAGGGTAAACGCTTGGTATATATTGACGGTATAGCTACCGCACCTTGGAATCGGGCATATATCCAACGTCCCCCCAAATTAAAAGGTGTTGGGACTGCATTCTTGGCATTTGCCAGAACCTGCAGTATGGAATTAGGGTATGAAGGTAGAGTAGGATTGCATTCACTACCGGGAGTAGAAGAATTTTATGATAGCCAAGGCATGATTGATGTGGGAGACGATGAAGATTACGACGATCTAGTTTATTTTGAGTATGGAGTTTTCCGTTCTCCTGGATAAGGTAGCAAAGGTAAATAAATGAGCCAGCAGGAACAGAGTGATGATCAAAGCACCTTTAACCAAGAAAATGCAGTAAATCCAATGGGTTTATTATTTGATGAAGAATGGTTGCGAAAAGGTGTTGAAGCTGAGGATAAAGTTGGTGGCAATATTGGGGCTGGATTAGATTGGGGTTCAGCATTTGGTTCCTTAGTGTTCAATCTAGAACTTTGGGGACGTTTCACAACGTTGCGTATTTCTCTAAATAGAGAAGTGCGATTGCTGCTAAATAATTGGAATTTAGGTACAGCTACGAAAATTGCTGTAAAAACTGCAAGAGAAAAAATACTTGAAAAGTTTAGACTGCCGATACCAGAGGTAAGAGAATACATACTTGCTACTCTGGAAAATGATGAACTTTATGGCGAAGAATTCATTTCTAATCGAGAGATACTGCGCGAACTGCTTGGGTTGTTGTTAAGACAAGAAGATTGGGAAACCATTGCAGCAGTTGCAGCAGATTCGTTAAAGAAAGAAATTATACATCAAGCTGTTAGTGACAAAATTTCGGCGTGAGTTTGAGAATTAGGCGCTTGACAATTCATTAATTTTTTGAACATTTGCTCCCATCTGAGTACTGCGCTCAACGGCGGGTAGTTCCCACAGGCTCCTTCGATTGTGTGGGGGTTGGCTTTTGTTTGGTTTTGGGCGGAATAACATATGCTACTGCACCAAGCCCAGCCATTCCAACGCCTATGATATACATAATATTTTTAGTGAAGTATTGTGAGCCGATGTATCCAAAGGTGATAGCTGCCACTGTTGTGACAATCATTTGAGGTAGTTTCATAATTTAAAATGTTGTTGTTTGTTTAATGAATGAAGCAATGATTCTTGCTCTTTGGCAATGGCTAGGGCGTGTTTTCAAACTATAACCACAACAAAATGGAGGCGATCGTAATCATA
>NZ_CAXTNP010000361.1:0-6778 GCF_964245575.1 uncultured Nostoc sp.
GATGTCCGCCGCCGTGCCAAATACAGTCGGACATGGGACTATCAGATATCGGCTCGATTGTCGGATAAATTCCTCGATTAATTTGGTGAGCAGCAGTGATAATAGCACTCGTTTGAGCTTGGCGAAATACCTGGGTCAACCGTACCACCGGAACTCGCCCAGAATTGATCAGGTCAGCAAGTATTTGACCTGGGCCGACAGATGGTAACTGGTCAATGTCACCTACCAACAACAGTAAAGCGCCAGCCAATACTGCTTTAAGCAACGAGTAAGCCAGAAACAAATCAAGCATCGATGCTTCATCAGCGATAATTGCTGTGTAGGGTAAAGGATTTTCGCTATCGCGCTTAAAGCCCATTGAGCGGGGGTCAAATTCTAACAAGCGATGTATCGTCTTGGCTTCCAGCCCAGTCATTTCACCCAAGCGTTGAGCAGCCCGTCCAGTGGGTGCAGCCAGGGCAATAGATTTACCCATTGCTTTCCACAGAGAGACTATGGTGTGGGTGGTGAAGGTCTTTCCAACGCCAGGGCCACCAGTCAAGATCGTGATCTTAGAATAAGCTGCTGTTTCTACTGCCAAGCGTTGCTGTTCTGAAAGCTGAATTTTACGGCTAGCGGTAAAACGGTCAATCCAATCATGCACGCGCTCAATATCACTGCTGACAGGATTTTCCAAGCGTTGGCGTATCAGTTGAGCTAACTTCTGTTCAGTATGAAAGTAAGTCGGCTTGTAGCAAAGTAGTGTTTTTTCTTCATCCCACTCTCTAATCAGCTCGTCTGCGAGAGCCATATCTTTAATAATGATCGCGACCGCTTCTTCTGTGGGCTGATGAGATTCGGTAGTTAGCAGCTTGATTACCGACTCAATAAGTTCGCTTTGTGGCAGGTAACAGTGCCCATCTTCGGCGGCTTCACTTAAACAGTGGATAATTCCCGCACGATAACGAAATTCTGAGTCCGGGGCAATTCCTATATTCCGCGCAATTTTGTCAGCAGTCAGAAAACCAATCCCGTAGATGTCGGCTGCTAGCTGGTAGGGATTTTTGGTGACAGTGGCGATTGCTTCATCTTTATACTGTTTATAAATCTTCACAGCATAAGTGGTAGAAACGCCATGTCCTTGGAGAAACACCATCACTTCTTTTATCGCTTTTTGGGTTGACCAAGCGTTTTTGATTAAGGTAATTCGCTTTTTGGCGATGCCCTGAACTTCAATCAGTCGCTCAATCTGGTTTTCGATAATTTCAAGAGTTTCAAGTCCAAAGTGAGCAACAATACGCTTGGCTGTGACTGGCCCTACACCTTTGATCAGTCCACTACCCAGGTATTTCTCAATTCCGGTGAGAGTGGCTGGTTTAGTTTCTTGGTAATTGATGACTTGGAACTGGGGGCCAAATTGTGGATGGTCACGCCAGAAACCGGTTAGTTGTAAAGTCTGCCCTGGCTGGATGTTAGCAAAGCTGCCAACAATTGTTGTGAGTTCGGTGCTACGGGGGCAGGTCAGCCTTGCCACAGTGTAGCCTGACTCAGCAGAGTAAAAAGTTAAACGTTCTACGACTCCGGTGATTGTTTCGTGTTGAGGAAAGGCACTTACTTGTTGAGTGTTAGATTAGGGGGAGTGGACATTGCCTGTTAGAAGAGGCCGCACATTATTATAATATTGGAAGTCAGTTAATTATAGTACATCAATACTAACTGAGATGCCCGGTATTAGAAGTTCGAGATAAGAAATCCTCGAAACCCTTGATTTCTGATTGTTCGATCTGAAGCTCTGTTTTCACCTATTCTCAATAAGGCATATTGTTCATATTTGACAACTACCGCTCATACTGCAACATTTTACTCAATTACTTGATATAAGGTCACAGTCAATCCCCCAAATATTAGTGGTATAAAATCAAATTTTTTTATCAGTTTTAGCTAATTCATTTTTATCAATTTGTGAAGTCATTTTTCATCAATACATCCAACTGAGCCAACAACTTCTCTAGCTTTGCTTTTTTTTTCGGATCATCCCATACCTTGGACTGCTTAAAACGGCGGAGTGTGTCCTCAACACGGTCTTTCAGAGATGTTGACTCTGTTTGAGTACGAGACTCTGATTCCGGCTTCTGCTCAATTTCTGGAATCTTCCGCTTAATTTCGCTCAATGAGAGATTGTAGGCGATCGCGTCTTCTAGTAGTTGAATTCTTGTTTTTTCATTTTTCACCTTAGCGATTGCCCGTGCTTTGGTGTACTCAATTTTTCCCAAACGCAATACTGAAAGCACATCTTGAGGGAGATTGAGTAAAGGCAAGCGATTGCGAACAAATGAATCCCACTTCATGCCTCCTAACGCTGTAAATATTTCCTCCACAAGTAGAGTTTGAGAATTACCCGTAACGTTACGGGTAATTTTTCCTTTAGCTTCGTTCTCCATTTTTTGAAGCAGTTTGACAGTTTCTGACGTACTTATTGACAACCGAAATGCCAATAGTTCAAGAATACCTTCAGTCTCTTCTAGCGGATTTAGGTCTTCGCGTTGCAGGTTTTCAACGAGGCGCACTTGGTACGTAGTCGCATCATCCATTATGCGGACTACTACAGGAACCTCAGTTAAAAGAGCCATCAATGCCGCTCTGTAGCGTCTTTCCCCGGCTACTAATTCATAATCGCCCTCAGAGAGCGGACGCACTAACAGAGGTTCAAGAATACCCAATTCTTTGATTGAGTGTGATAGTTCTTCAAGCTTCTGCTCGTCGAAATAGCGCCTTGGCTGTGAGGAAGGTAGCTTGATTTTGGCAATTGCAATTATGTTAGTAGCGCTGGCTTGATCATCAGATTGTGACCCAGTTACAGTGCCAAACAGCAGATCGACAGGCTTTTTGATTGCAGCGTAAGGTTCGTTACGTTTGCTACTCACGATTTTAATTCAAGTTTATCTATGCTATTAGCAATCTTTTTGAGTACATCCACGGCTGGATGGTTTTTATCAAATAATGCTAGTGGAACTCGGCGCTCAGAAGCATCGGCAAAGGCAATAGTTTTTGGGATTGGTGGGTATACAGGAGCAATCTCTGATAGTTGTTCTTGTACAGCTTTAAGTGTACGCGATTCCTGGGCAGTTCGACCATCGAACATTGTAGGAACAAATCCAGCAAATTGCAATCTGGGGTTGGTATGACTGCGGACTTGGGTGATCGTACTGAGTAAAAGTTCAGTTCCCTTAAATGACTTAAATTGACATTGGATAGGAACGAGAATGTGAGTAGCAGCAGTCAGGCTGATGATACTAAGTAACCCCAAAGAAGGTGGACAGTCAATGAGAATGAAGTCATAATTATCTTGCACATTCAAGAGTCCATTTTTTAGGCGATATTCTCTAGCGATCGCACTACTAAGTTGCATTTCACTAGCGGCAAGATTAATGTCAGCAGGGACAAGCGCCATACTATGAATCGGTTCAGGATAGATAGGTAATGGTCTGTTATCAACTATTGTTTGTTGAATACTGATACTCAATTCGTCTGGTTCGATTCCCATAAATGTAGTGAGAGATGCCTGCGGGTCCATATCCACAAGCAAAACACGACGTTTTTTAAGTGCAAGGTGGTAGCCCAGATTTTGAGTAAGTGTTGTCTTGGCAACCCCACCACTTTGGTTAAATAGTGCAATAATCCGGGTTTGGCTCACTTTAATAAATTGCAGTTATCGCAAAAAGTACTTCTAATACAGGCAGATTGTAGCGCTTGATTAGGGGGAATACAACTCTTAGAGGTTGCAAGATTACTTTCCATTCCATACTGCCTAGAAGTTGCCTGTAGCAAGAGTATACAAGTTATCATTTGAATACCGCGAACGCGGATTGTATTTGGTGGCAGCCGAGAAAGTAGATGAACTAGAAGCAATTGTCTTAGATGCAGATACACGAACAAAAGGCGACTAACTTCTGCCAGTGTTAAAAAAATCCGAATCTGATTCTGATAACTTATGCACGCTACCAGTATTGCACTTTTTATTTCCAGCAGCGCCAATGATTTGCACTGCTGACACACGAGAAATTGCATGGGTAATCTTGCTTGAAAATACAACAGTACAACAAATATTTCTAGCCGATATCTGATGAAATATATCTAAGATAAACGCTTTTTTGGTACTACCAACAGGGAATAAAAGTGCAAGTTTACAAAAGAGCTAGTAATGGGAGAATATAAAGAACATCCTTCACTGATTAAAGTGAAAGTCCAATACCCCAACTGTGAGCAGACTGGTATCAGATTAAAAACAGGAGAAGTGATTTCGACAATAGCGATTCCTTCTCCTTGGCAGCAATGATGGCACACTCCCTCTTCAAGAGTGATTAGTAAGAGATATTTACGATTGATAATGCAAAAGTTGAAAATTTTACCCTCAATAATAACTGCACTAACGGCGCTCACGCTTAATAGTTGTAGCACCGCTACAACTGAACAGTATGAAGCTACAGCACTCACCAGTACAAGCAGGCAAGTTAAGTATGCGAATAACCTAACTAGTCAACCACAGCCACGCATTGAAACCTTTGCTAATACTTCAATGTTGAATAGGAATGGATTGAAACCGGCAGGAGCAGTTGTTGGCCCAGATGACTCAACAATTCGCAATTCGCAGTTAGCAATTCGCAATTGATTTATGGCTCCTCAACTTATTAATAAAAACACGTATCAATATTTAAGCCCACAATTAAAGTTGAGAGATAATAATTGCGAATTGCGTTAGCGTAGCGGGGCGAAGCCCATTATCAATTGCGAATTGGTGTGACCGGGGGCTATGGTGGCCTACTTTACCGCCACGACCAAGTGTTGATGAAGTTGAACAACGTAAAAGACCTTAAGAAGAGGCAGGAAAACCTGAATTGGTGAAAGATGTAAAGTACAAACTGACCTCTGGAGTAGGCAACGCACTTCATACACTGCCTACTAATTATGAAGTTTATCGACAAGTAGTAAAAGCTTACCCTCAAAAAACTCCTTTGGAATTAACCTTTTTTGAATTCAAAATGCAAAATTCAAAATTCAAAATGAAGAGAAGAATGGAAATAATTTTGAATTAATTAATTCGCTATTTTCTTGCCCCCGCCAAAATCTTCTCTACGAGACGCTGCGCGAATGATTTGGCGGTCTACCCTTCAGGAACGCCAAGGGCGAACAATTAGTAATGAGTTCAATCGGACACTAATTGTCTTTAATTTTGAATTTTGAATTTTGAATTGGAGCGAAGCGACTTGACTTTGGGTGTGAATGATAATTCAGTTGAGAAAGCTGAACCTGTAAGCAAGTAGTAACCTACTCGTTACGTAGTCAGCAAGAAGTTAGAGATCAAAACTGAATTGCTTTTCAACAAAAGATTGACAGTAAAGTATAAATCAAACAGTCAACCATCTAAATTAATTTCTGCTGCGTTGATAAAAAAGATTTCCAAAAATCCTTTTGGGGGCTATATGGGGGTTATATATACCCCAACAATAGTTCAACACTTTGGTGAGATTTTGACCCCTATATAGGGTATATATAGGTGCTAAATGGGGTATATTTGACTGGTTAACATTTTGTACCCCACTTAGCCCCCAAAGGGTTATGATAAACTCTTGAGTCTGGAGAAAAAAGGGTAGTTCTTTTATTCTTCTCTCCCTTGCTCCCTAAAATTACCTGAACAGATAATTTTCACGAATAAAAGTGTATTACCTTTGTATTTATGTCAAACATTCACACCTTGCAAAAAATTTTTCCTGCGGGTTTCGATAATGGTTATGGAAGTCTCAAACTTTTAGTCGATGGCTTTGAAGTAGTTCGTGTCCCCAGCTATATAACCAATGCAGAAATGGAAGATGTTCCAGGGCGTGTAGTTTTTAACGGCAGTGCTTACACAGTTGGAGAGTCAGCTTACCGTACAGGAAATTATTTTGACCGCAACACAGACAATAATGAAAATAAAGTCAATAATGCATTGTTGACTTTATTGGGTGCATTGGCACATCTCCCACACCGTAGGGCTTGGCACTTAAAATTAGTCGTTAGCTTACATGATGTTGGTCTGGCTGAAGAACTTCAAAAAGTACTCAATGGAGAATATAAGCCAATACTAGCTGGCAAACAATCAGACGTGAAAGTAGAAGTCATCAAAGTTGTATTAGAGGGTATGGGTGCATTGTTTGGGCATCCACTACCAAAAAAATTAACCATTTTAGACTTTGGCAATGGAACAACCCTGTATTCTCGTTACAACCAAGGGAAACGAGAAGTTCACACTGCTTACCCCATCGGTGTAGAAGTTCTCATCGATGATATCTCCCAAAAAATGAAACATTTAAATGGCGGAAAAATCGGAGATCCATCCAAAATCCGATTTTGTCTAGAGATGGGGCATACCAGGTACAGCCGTGACATCGATATCAAAGATATATACAGCGCAAGTTTAAAAGATTGGTATGAAAAATACTTGAAGAAAGTGGTGAATCTGACGCTTGATGCTAAACACCAAGGGGATGAAATCTGGGCGATTGGTGGAGGTTGCCTGTTACCCGGATTTAAGAAGCTGTTGGAGAAAAACGGCTTCAAAATCCTGGACAATCCGGTGGAAGCCAATGTCTCTGGGCTTTTAGAGATGGCAAAAACTATTTTTGCCAAGAATCCAACTACTACATCTCTTAAGTGAATATAACTATGGCAGATAAAAAAGACTTAGCACCGGAAAAAGTTCGCCTTAAAGATAATTACCGAGAGCGCATATTTGCAGAATCGCAAAAACTAGATAAAAGTT
>NZ_CAXTNP010000362.1:0-6752 GCF_964245575.1 uncultured Nostoc sp.
ATGACAAGACAGCGCGGTTATGGCCTGTGGAGAATTTAGACCAATTGTTAGTGCGGGGTTGCAATTGGCTGCATGATTATTTGCAGAATAACCCAAATTTGAATGAGAGCGATAAGCGTCTCTGCGATGATATCAAGTGAAAGCCAAGCGAGGTCTGGCGACAAGCCGAGGCAGCGTCTACGCACTTTGTAAAATTATCTCATGCGATGCCTACGGTGGTCATTGAGCCTGTCGTTCGCGCAGCGTCTCGTAGAGAAGTGCGGTAAACTACGCTCTTTCAACACAACTATACACAGTTTAGATGTGTAATATCAAGTCCGCTCAATCACTTACGATATGTGATTGCGAGTGGAACGTTCGCACAGCGTCTCTAAGAGTTGCGATCGCAATTATGCGATTACTTCACTGTGCGATCGCTGCGATCGTAATCACAAGTATTTAGCCGGACATGAGATAAAATAAAGCTGATAGGCAAGATAAAGCAATAAATCATGCATCGACAGATTAACATCACCTTGCCACAAGAGACGATTGAAATAATTGATCGAGTCATTGAAAAAGGCGATTCTCCAGAGGAGAGGCTACGCCAACGCAGTCGATTTATCAACCAAGCTGTGCAATATTATATAGCTCAGAAAGCCTTAGTTAATCTTAGAGAACAGTTAAAAGAGGGAGCCATCCAACGCACAGAACGCGATTTGGGATTGGTGGAAGAATGGTTTGACTTGGAAGAAGAAGTGTGCAACAGCTAGATAGAGCAAATCAAATCAGTGTTGGTTTAGTGAAACTTTGCGTCTACGCACTTTTTAGAATTATCTCATGCGATGCCTACGGCGGTAAACTATGCTAGGTTTTTAAGTTTTGCTAAAGCGTTTGTGGCAAAAACGGTGCGTTAGCCTTTGGCGTAACGCACCCTACAAAACTAAACAGTAGAGAAATTAGCCATTAAAAACGCGACTGCGCCACTTATTCAACCGCGCTTCTCCAATTGTGGCATACCGTTGAGCATCAGCAATTTGCTCTTGCAAAGCTGCAATCTGTTTTGCTTGCGCCTCAGCTTGCTGTTGCAAAGATGTATATTCCTTACTGCTGCTAACGGAACTGGAAGACTGCGAACTAGTAGTGAATTTTGTTGCACCGATGCTAGCAAAGGGTTGTAAGTCTGCTAGTTGCTGTTGCAAAGTTGCAATCTGGCTTTCTTGCTCTTTAATCTTTTGCTGCAAGGCTTGTTCAGCTGCTGTCTGAGCCGCAATAAATGGATTAACTGGAGCAGCAGTTTCTGGCTTTCGCTTGAATACTTCAGCAAGTAAAGCACTAATATCCGTGGGTTTCACTCTACCATAAGGAGTGTTGGTAATTAGCGATCGCACCAGCTGAGGTTCATTATTCGTTGCTAGGTTCTTGTCACTGCTAGAATTGCTCCGCAACAGTTGCAGCATATTGGTAAATTCCAATATCTTTTTGCCCGTTTGAGTTTTATAACCCCGGTAATATGGCACTATGTTATCCCCAAAGGCATCTAGATACTCGTCGCTATCAAGATAAGAATCAATATCCGCCTCAAAACCCTTCTCATCTAAAATGTTACTGTGATATTTCGTCTCGGAGTAGTCATCGGGAGCGCGACCCAGCAGGTGCTTGAAGTTAAGTTCAATCGCACGGTAGCGGTAAACTTTATCAAAAAATCTGGAGCGATACAACTCTGATTTGGCAACCTGACGCACAAACTCACGGACATCGATTATACCTTGCTTGAGTTGGGATTCTGGAACAATCAGCCGCTCACTTTCCATAACGTAGGCATTACCCAACACTTGCCGATAAACTGCCCGAATTACAATTTCAATGTCATCAACTGAAGCATTAGTCCACAGTTCAATGGGTTCTGTTTGGGGAAATGCTTGATATTGGCGTCGTCTGGTTTCTTCGTCTAAGAAGATTTGCATACTTGGTTAGTGTGGGTAGGAGTAACTAATGGCTTTGAGGACGTTTGCTAAAAATCTATATTTTTAAAGGTAATGGGAGCTAAGTATTTGTTAGTGGTTATGTGATACAGCTAATACCAATTATTTGTGAAACTACATAAAACCAAGCTTAGTAAGACTTGGGGCTTGAGCAAATTGTTCTGGAGCAACCTCATAGGTAATCGATATAAGCACTAACAAATTTTAATTCCCTTTACAGTCAGGATTAATTTATCAAGTTTTGGGGACTTTTTTAGTTACATTTTCTAACAAACTTAGACGGCTAACTGTTAATAAGTAATAGCTAATTATAGTAAACAATTAGCAATTAAACATTAACAATTAACCGTCAACCCCCTTAGGGAGTAGTTAAAATTCAAAACTTAATTTTGAATTGGGTGTAAACACCTGTCAGAAAGAAATATTTCCGCAGGATAGTAACTCTCAAGCACGCTCATCAAATTTAGTGTATGCACTACCAGAGTTTATCCAGTATTGTTTCAAAGTATGATGAGGTGTGTGTAAACTAGCTTTTGCCTGATATAAAATTACTTGGCGATGATCACCCATCCAAATTTTATTAATGGGGTCAACGGATATTACTGTTCCTCCTAAAGAAGCGACACATTGAGAGAATCTTTCAATCGTGGTATATTCTAATGTCTCGAAGATAAAAAAGTTACCCAAACAAATCAAGTGGCGACTGCGAATCCAGCAGCGCATCTTTTTTTCAGCTTGTGGAGGTAACATTTTAGATTTAACAGATTCCAGCTGAATCGACATAAAGCGCTCACCGCACATAAATCATCAACAAAACTTTTCCGTTTTTCAAACTGCAAAGGGCCAGAGGTTAGCTTGCATATTTGCTTGTAGGTTTCAATATCCATACCTTTTTCTAGATTTCTCCAAATAGATTTTTACCACCGCCGACTCATCGACGGGTAGAAGCTCAATGTCAGTGTTAGAAAGCACTTGCTCAAGGTGAGCGAATGCTAAATAATGAGATCGCTATGGTGCGATCGCCATCGTCCAATTGAAAATTCAAAAGATTCAGTAATTTCCATTAGAAAAGTGGTTTCAAAAAGTAGCTTACAATCCAAAAGGTATTTTGGCTAAAAAGTTATTCTCCTAGCCGAGATGCTACCCTTCTTGATCATAACCGCATTCAGAAGTGCTAAGTGCTGTTAGCGCATAGCTATGGTTGAGCCAGTGCTGAGTTAGGAGTACTGAGTTATTATTCTCCTCGTTGTTCCCAGTCACTTTTTCATCTGTACTTAGGCAAATCTAAAAATCTAAAATTGGCACGGTCAAGCACTCAAACTCTCACGAGTTGTTGTGCATAAATCTGCGTTTCGTAAACAAGGGGGAAAATTCAAAGTCTCTCTCCTGTTATAAGAGAGAAATAGAAGCGAGGTTTTCCAGATATCGTGAAAAGTCAGGTATATAATTTCATGCAAAGCCTCTTGTAGACATCGCACCAACTTAATTAACATACAGCGACACTCTTGAGGATAGTCATCGGGCCTTGGGCTTTGAGAATCTCCATTTCTACTGCATTCCGCACTAGTAAAGCACCAGCGAATCCTAATGAATTCACAGAGATAGACTGGAAATGCTCTTGCGATCGCGGTACGATCAACATCCATTCTCGTGTCGCTAGCAAATTGTAAGCACTAGAACCCACAGAATGTAGCAAAGTACGATAGACTTCTAAAGTTGCTTGTCCACCTGCGAATGGCGATCGCACCCAATGGGGATTTAATGGTGCAAAAGCGTGTACAAAAGGAAGTTTTGGTATTGCGTTGGTAAAGGCTACCGTTGGCGTAGCGGACACACCAGAAGGTATCAATTCCTGAAATTGTGCTGCTGTTAGCAGAGGCTCAATAGGTATCTGCGGCCCCGAAGGTGTAAGTGGTAGCGGCACTAATTGCAAGTGCTTATGTCGCTGACTCGCACCTGCGGTTTTACCACTGTTATAAAATGCTAAACCATCGAAATCAGCCAAACACGCCCACATAGCCGCAAAATCTTCCAGAGTCAGTAAACTTTCCTGTTCCTCGAAGGCACGGGTGATGATTAGTAGGTGATAATCAACAACATTGAATTTATTCAAGATACATACATGTGTATCGGAAATATCCGCTACAAATAAATCTTCTTCATAGGGCAAAAAAGGATTAAACTCTTCACCAGAAGTAGCAGATTGTTTTTGGTGTTTCTCTTTAGCTGCTTTTTTGCGATTCAGGTTAGACAAAATCCGCACCAAAAAGCGCACGCCATCCTGTTCAACAAATTCAAATTCTGTCGGAATCGATAGTAGCGCCCCGCATTGTAAAGCATGTTCAGTCCGTTCTTTAACACTTGTCCATAAAGTGCCAGGTTTAAGTAAGATTTTTCCCTGTGCCATTTTTATCCCTTCAGGCATGGTACAGAACACGCAGCGCAAAGCTGTGCCCCTTTAACAATGACTATATTCCAATACGGTTCATTAAAATACCAAACCTTTCACAACAACGCAATACCTTCGCAACAAAACTGTCATAAATCATATCTACATTAGTAATACATCTAAATATCCTTCCAGACAGCAATGCAAAACGAATCTCGCGACAGAGAACACCCATCAAATAGCATTTCACATAACACTCCTGATACCAAATACCATAATCGAACACCCTGGAAAAAGGCTGCCGCCTCTCTATCGCTGGTGCTGCTGGGATCAGGTATGACATTAGCAGGCGGCTATATGGCTGGACACCCTCGGCAGGTGTCTGAAAGTGCATCTAATTTGGCAGTGAGTCGAGTAAATGCTGCTCCTCCAATACCAGCTACCACAGATCCTAACTTTGTTACCAAGGTAGTGCAAAAGGTCGGCCCGGCTGTAGTGCGGATTGACTCTTCACGAACCGTAAAAACCCAGATACCAGATGAATTTAGCAACGATCCATTCTTTCAACGCTTTTTTGGCTCTCAACTACCAGATCAACAACAGAATCGGGTAGAACGGGGTACTGGTTCAGGTTTTATTATTAGTGCTGATGGTCGTATTCTCACCAACGCCCACGTAGTTGATGGTGCTGATACGGTAACAGTAACCCTCAAGGATGGGCGTAGTTTTAAAGGAAAAGTGTTAGGTAAAGATGAGTTGACAGATGTTGCTGTTGTCAAGATTCAGGCGAACAATCTACCGTTAGTAGCCATAGGTAACTCAGATCAACTACAACCCGGAGAATGGGCGATCGCGATCGGCAACCCCCTTGGACTAGATAATACAGTAACTACTGGAATCATCAGTGCTACCGGACGCAGTAGCAATCAAATTGGCGCTCCTGATAAGCGAGTAGAGTATATTCAAACTGACGCAGCGATTAATCCCGGTAACTCCGGTGGGCCCCTATTAAATTACCGTGGCGAGGTAATTGCCATGAATACAGCCATTATTCAAGGGGCACAAGGATTAGGCTTTGCTATTCCTATCAACACAGCCCAACGCATTTCCAGTCAACTAATAGCTACAGGCAAAGTAGAACATCCTTATCTGGGAATTCAGATGGTAGGGTTAACGCCTCAGCTAAAACAAAATATCAACTCAGATCCCAATAGCGGTTTGAGTGTGAATGAAGATAAAGGTGTATTAGTTGTGAAAGTTGTCCCAAATTCACCAGCTGCTAAAGCAGGGATACGTGCTGGAGATGTGATTCAAAAGCTTGGTGGGCAAACAGTCACAGATGCCAGCAGTGTTCAAAAAGCAGTAGAAAATAGCCAAGTCGGAGGCGATTTACGTATGGAATTACGTCGCAATGGGCAAAATCTTAACATAGCTGTGCGACCTGGTGCTTTCCCCACCCAAGTACAGTAATCGCTGTGGTGAGCCGTTTTGAGTAATAATATCAGCTTCTGACTAAATTAAAGAAAACAAAGAAAGCTCAAAATAAAGCCGTCCTGTCATTAGTAGGACGGCTTTATTTATCGGTATACATTCACCACAGGCGATCGCGGGGTCTACGTGCATCATTGATGAGCATAAAACAAATACGGCAATTTTTCTGATGTCTTCACCTAGAGATTCCCTGTATTTGTAGAGTTGTACCACTAACTCAAAATTCATTATGCAGCTTACGCTCATTCTTCAGCTACAGATTGCTTTATTTATTGCATCCCTTTTACTGGTTATATCCATCATCAAAATTTTGCTTCAGAGAAAAGCTTTGTATATGTATCAACAATCCACAAAACTGTTTAAGCAGTCCGTAAACCAATACCAAGAATCTGTAAAGCTTTTCAGACAAGCTATAGATGAGTACGAATTCCTACTTCAGGAACATGGGATAGATACATCAAAACTAAAAGCTAAAGCTCCTGGGCAACCAACATCCTCACCACCGTTCCAATTCAAATCTCTGTCTTCACCTTCAGATAAGGCATTACCAGACCTGAAAAAGATGAAGAGGCAGCCTAGTAAACCAAAAGTAGTGTCTAAGAATAATCCATTGTACAAGGAACTTCTGAATTTACTCAGTGGTAATGAAGAAATTGCCAATCGGTTGATTACACATCAGCAACAATTAAATCCAAATAAATTAGAGAGCTGGATTTTGGAAAAAGTTGTTGGTGATATAAAACGCGATCGGCGTGTTTGAGGAGCTTAAGCGATCGCCTGCTAGAAAATCTCCAGATGCAGATTTATTTTTTTATAGCTTTCGTAGTGTTTAAAAATCCGCTTTATAAATATTCTAATACCAATTTAATATGAAGCTACATATAATAGATGGAAGCAAACTTGAGAAA
>NZ_CAXTNP010000363.1:0-6666 GCF_964245575.1 uncultured Nostoc sp.
CTCATTAATGAGTCTTTGAACTGGATGAATCCACCTTTGATACTCATTAATGAGTTTTTGAACTCCACTGTTCTGCTCACTGCTTGCCATTCTCTGCTGGAATTACCAATCTATCGGCAAACCCAACTGGTCTAAAGTAGCACCATCTTGCAAAAGTGGCTGAATATTGCTGTCTATTTGAATGCGACCACCAGACAGTACCAAAGCACGCTGAGTAACTCTGCCTAACCAATGTAGGTCATGAGAAGCAATTAATATCACCTGGACGGGTAAGTTTAACAACACTTGCGCCAAATGACGCCGCCATGCTGGATCAAGACCGTTAGTCGGCTCATCCAAAATTAGAATTGTCGGTTCTAGGGCTAAAATCGCGGCTAGGGCGGCCAAGCGTCTTTGTCCACCAGAGAGTTCGTGGGCGGAACGATTGGCGTAGGCTTCTAGACCAAAATCAGCTAATAATTGCCGGGCGCGATCGCTTGCCTGGGCTGGTGACATTCCATAGTTGCGTGGCCCAAAGGTGATATCTTCTAAGATGGTGGGCATAAATAGTTGGTCGTTGGCATCTTGGAAGCTAAAGCCGATTTGACGACGTACTTGGGGTAGAGTTTTCGGTTCTACCGGGATGCCATTTATCGTAATTTTCCCAGTTTGCGGTTGTTTTAAGCCGATCAGGTTCTCCAGCAAGGTGCTTTTTCCAGAACCAGTTGCTCCCATCAACGCCACGCGATCGCCTGGATTTAAGGTAAAAGAAATTTCTTGTAATACTGGCTCCTGGCGAGAATAAGCATACACCAGGTTCTCAACCTCGACTACGGCGGCGTGGGGGTTATGGGTTGATGGTTGGGGATTAGAAGTTAAAGATTTCAAGATTCACAAACTCAATATTCACAACTGCGCTAAATTCTGTAAGAAGTTATAGTTACACCAGCAGCGATCGCCCAAGCTGCTAGTATGGCAAAACGCTCTTTTGGTCTAAGGGTAGAATCTATGGGCAATTGCCCGTTGTAACCACGAGTTACCATTGCCGCATAGACTCGTTCTGCCCTGTCTAGACTACGGAGATACAAGGCTCCAATCATGGCAGCACTGGCGTAGCGCAGCCATGCCGCAGTTCCAGTCAGACCGCGTAATTGAGCGCTGCGCTGCATCCGCGTCACTTCTGAGAGCAAAATTTCCATATATTGACCAGCTAATAACAAGTTTTCTTTTAAAGGTGCTGGTACGGGTAAGCCTTTGAGGGCGATGCCGAAACTATGGGGCGGTAAGGTTAACAAAAAACTATTCATGGTAACCAGACAAACTAAAGAACGAACTAGCAAAAAACTAGCTCGCTCCCATCCCAAGGGCAATGCCAGCAATGACAAAAAAATCAATTCTGTACCGAGTAATCCTCCCAAGCGGCGAATTGGTACGCGCAACAGCCAAGCCCACAAAAGTGCGATCGCGCCATATACACCTAAGCAATACCAAGCATGATGCTTTAATAAAGCTGCTCCCATTACAATCACTAGTGACAGTTGCAAACGTAACGGTAAGGAAAGTTTAAGCATTCTTCGCTTTCACTACCTTGGCAATTCCAAAGGCAACAGCAAAGCAAACCGCAGCTCCCAAAAGCCCAGCGATACTGCTGCCAATTGGCCCCAAACCCTCAATACCATAGTCAGCTAAGGGAGTCGGCACAATTACTCGTACTTTACTGGCTAAGTCGATGAAGCCCGTGTTTTCGGCGACTTTCTCCAAACCATCAGGCCATGCTGAGGCAAAGAGTGACAGTACTCCCGCAATCAAGAAAATGGTGACAATGGGTACAGACCAACCGCGAAACTCCTGCTGTTCCCCTGGTAACAAATCTGGTCTGGCTCTGGCTAAATAAGTCAGCACACCCGCAGTAATTATCCCTTCGCCAATGCCAATCAGAATATGCACACCAGTCATAGCTGGTAAAACTATGGCTACGGGTGCAGTTCCTGAAAGGGCTAACTCAATGGCACAAACTACAGCAGCTACCACTACACTTACACCAGCTGCAATGCCAGCAGCTAAAGGTAAGCGCCCTTTAGACCCCCCAAACAGCCTCTGCAAGGTTTGGGTTAAAACCCAGCCAACCCAAACACCAACTACTGCCATGTTCAAAATATTCGCTCCCAAGGCTGTAATGCCACCATCAGCAAATAGCACAGCTTGAATAATTAAAACTGTGGCGATACACAACGTTCCTGCCCACGGACTGCCCAAAACGATCGCAGCTAAGGTTCCCCCCAACAAGTGACCACTAGTACCCCCTG
The DNA here is from genome assembly GCF_964245575.1 of uncultured Nostoc sp. Lineage (GTDB taxonomy): Bacteria > Cyanobacteriota > Cyanobacteriia > Cyanobacteriales > Nostocaceae > Nostoc. The sequence continues at coordinate 2,286 of NZ_CAXTNP010000363.1, forward strand.
CTACCGGAAAATTGATCATCTGGGCGGCAAAAATGAAGGCGGTAGTTAGTCCCAGTATGGGCGCACGGCGGATACCAAAAGCCTCTTGCGATCGCTCGAAGGCAATAAATAGTGCTGCTACACTCGCTAAACCAGTAGCCCCTGCCACTGGAACAGAAACAAATCCATCAGGAATATGCATGATCTACCCTGTACAATAGACGTTTATTTACTCAATACAAGCAATAAAACAAAGGAATGAAATTAATAACAAACAAAATTTTCACCTTTTTTGCAATGCCCTCTTGGGGAATTTTATGCTGTTACTTTCGAGATATTTACTATCCAATGGCTGCTAAATAGTATACTTATTTCCTATCTTATTAATTTTTGTTAACTTTATTTTTATATATATCGCTAAATGTTGATAAATTCTTGAAAAAGTCGAAAAAACTTGACTTTAATAAGGTAACATGCATTTAATTTGCATATTTTCAATCGCCAAAAGGCTGGCTAGGATTGCCTTTCTTCTCTACGAGACGCTGTTCGCGTTCATTTTGAATTGCTTTGCTGCTCTTACGAAGAATTCCGAAGTCAGAGTTCAGGATTCAGAATGCAATTAGCTCTTGATTCGGATTTACCAGTTTCTTGTTTCCCACCAATTTTCAGATTTTGTGAACCAGTACTTAGTAAGTAAGTGCAAATAATTAGAAGCTCGTGTAGTCAGCGTAACGCACCCAAATTCTCAAATGGTGGGTTACTGTCTTTGTAACCCACCCTACAGCTACTATTTTCTCACGAATGATTTCGGATTGGTAGATTAGACCTACTAATACTAAAAAGTCTTTAGATAGTTAGGGTAAAGTGTATATTTGCTGACTTTGCTAACTTAATGATACAGTATTGATTGTTTGTATAAAAAAATATATTAAAAAGGACTAAAAAGTACCATAAATTTAAGTGGTTAAATGTAAAGTTTAGATGAAGTTTAGGAAAATATTTTGAATTGAGGCGCCAGAATTACTAAACTTTTCAAAACAGCTAACTGTAATAAAAGTATTCATCAAATTTGGACTAACTAGGTTTAGTCAATTAAGCCAGCAGATGTTCGGCTTTGTTTCTCTCGGTTTTTACACATCCTCGTTCTGTAATGTGAAATTATGAAGACAAACTCATCCAACTCCCTGTTAACAGTACCAACTGGCCCACTAAAGATTTCAGAGTTGCCCCCTAACGAAGTGGGTACAAGTGGTGAATCTATCCATCTTTCCTTAGTAATTCCTACTTATAAAGAACGTGACAACATCAAGAATGTAGTCAGCATATTAACTCAGTTACTGGATGAATCTATTCCAGGAAACTATGAATTGATTGTGGTAGACGATGATAGCCCAGACCGAACTTGGGAAATAGCACAATCTTTGATCGCAGAATACCCCCAGTTGCGGGTGATGCGACGCCAACAGGAACGGGGGCTATCAAGTGCGGTGATTCGTGGGTGGCAAGCAGCTACCGGGAGTGTGTTGGGGGTGATTGATGGAGATTTGCAGCATCCACCAGAGGTGCTGACGCAACTGTTGCGTAGTGTTGATCAAGGAGCAGATTTGGCAGTAGCCAGTCGCCATGTGGACGGAGGCGGCGTCAGTAGCTGGAGTGTTGTTAGGCGTATCTTGTCTCGTGGCGCTCAGTTGTTGGGCTTGGTGATTTTGCCGGGGGTACTGGGAAGAGTTTCCGACCCCATGAGTGGTTATTTTATGGTGCGCCGGAGTGCGATCGCAAATGCAACACTTAATCCAGTTGGATACAAAATTCTCCTAGAAGTAATTGGACGAGGAAAGGTAGGCCAAGTTGCCGAAGTTGGGTATGTGTTCTGCGAACGCAAAGAGGGTGAGAGTAAAGTTACATGGAAGCAATATATAGATTACATCCACCACTTGGTACGGTTACGGCTCTCCACAGGACGGGTAGGACGATTGCGTAGAAAAGTCAATTTCCCAGTTGGTCGATTCGTCCGCTTTGGGTTGGTTGGCTTTAGTGGCGTATTTGTGGATATGGCAATACTTTACTTGCTCAGTGATCCGACTACCTTGGCTTGGCCACTGACGCGCAGCAAAATTGTTGCTGGTGAGATTGCAATTTTAAATAATTTCTTCTGGAATGACGCTTGGACATTTGCGGATGTCAGCGCCAGACAGCAAGGATGGCAGCAACGGCTGAAGCGGTTTGTGAAATTCAACGCCATTTGTCTTGCTGGACTGGTATTGAATGTACTGATATTAAATTTGGTATTCAATTTTCTTATTCCTAACCGTTATATTGCCAACTTTATTGCGATCGCAATTGCTACCATCTGGAATTTCTGGATTAATTTGAAACTTAGCTGGCGCGTCACCGATGTGAAATAATCACAACGAGGGATTTGAGATTTTGATTTTTGTTCTTAGACTTTAGAACGAACTGAAATCTAAAACGTCAAATCTACAAATCCATTCGTCTGAGGCCCGGCAATGAGAGTTTTTTTCCAAGGTGCATTTTATTTTTACAAAAAAATTATCTCGTTGCTACCTGCATCTGCTGCCCGTTCCGTGCCCATAGTAGAAGATGCAAATTCTACCTCAAAACGCCAGCATTGGCATAATTGGCAGTTTCGCCTCCCTTCTTGGTGGCTTCACCCCTTGCTGAACTTGATCTGGTTGCTCATCGGCATTAGCTTGCGGTTTGCAAACTTGACTGCAAAACCTCCTTGGACTGATGAGTTTTCCACCTTGGTGTTTAGCTTGGGGAATACTTTTTTAGCAGTTCCCCTAGATCAAGCGATCGCGCCTGATATCCTATTGCAACCACTGCAACCAAACCCAGCAGCTAGTATTGGTGATGTGGTTCATAACTTAGTTACACAAGATAATCATCCACCACTGTATTTTGTGCTGGCTTACCTGTGGATGAAATTATTTAAGAGCGAGGGAGGATTAGTATCGCTGTTTGCGGCGCGATCACTACCAGCGATAATCGGTGCTACATCCATTCCGTGTTCTTACGTATTAGGTAGGGTAGCGTTTCGCTCGAAATTAGTGGGACACTTGACTGCTGCCATGATGGCAGTATCACCCTACGGCGTATTTTTAGCACAAGAAGCGCGTCATTACACTTTGGCAATGTTATGGGTAATTGGTTCCCTGACCTGCTTAGTAATTGCCACACGTCATATTCAAAACCGTACACCTTTACCTATATGGGTAGCACTTTTATGGGTAGGAATTAATGCTTTAGGGTTTGCTACTCATTATTTCTTCACCCTCACCCTCTGCACAGAAGCCGTAGTTTTGATTTTTCTTGCTTGGCTTCAATTGCAAACTAACAGCAAATTTTCTCTTTTCTTCTCTCCTCCTTGGCGGCGCATCTATGCCGTTGCTGTAGGTACTTGTGTGGCGGGTTTAATTTGGATACCAATCTTATTAGAGAATAAAAATCGTGAGAATTTGACCGAGTGGATTCGAGGTTCGCGCGTTGGACTAGATTGGTTAAGCCCAATTTTTCAAGCTTTAGGAACATTGATTGCAATGATTTCCCTATTACCAGTTGAATCTTCACAGCTATTAGTTGTGATTCCTTCTGGAGTGGTGATGCTGACTTTCTTTATTTGGGCAGTTCCAATTTTGCTGCGTGGGATCAAGATTCAACTACAGCACCGAGAAAACCGGATTATGATTCAGGTGTTTGCTGGAGTAGCGGTCAGTGCGATCGCTTTATTCTTTATCTTTACGTACTTTTTAGGTATTGACCTGACTAGAGGCGCTAGATATAACTTTGTTTACTTTCCTGCGATCGTTGTTTTACTAGGCGCAAGCCTCGCGGTTTGCTGGCATCCTCCCAAGGAATTGATGGAAAGAGAACAAGGGAAAAATGGGATAAAAAGCATAGGTAAATGGGGAATAAACGGTAAAAAAGCCGTAATGTTAATTTGGCTAATGGGATTTGCCAGTGCAGTTACAGTAATCTGCAATCTCGGCTATCAAAAATATTATCGCCCTGACCTGTTTGTGCAACTAATTCAACAAACATCCTCAACACCAGTACTAATTGCCACCACCCACAAAACCTATGTACAGACTGGGGAAATGATGGGAGTAGCTAGGGAGATTAAACTTGCAAATTCACTCCAAAAACCTCTGTTTGTCCTTGCTCATCAAGACAAAGACCCGAATACTTCCACCATTGCTCTGGAAAATACTTTAAATAAATTACCACGACCTTTTGACTTGTGGCTGGTAAACTTTCACGCACCCATGGCAGAAACCGTCAAAACATGCGTTAGGTCTGATACTCAATCAATGCCTAGCATAGATGGCTACGAATATAAACTTTATCATTGTCAATAAGGTGGGGACTGGGGACTGGGGAC
>NZ_CAXTNP010000364.1:0-6653 GCF_964245575.1 uncultured Nostoc sp.
AGAAGAAGATTCTTCAGGAGAAACATTCAGCCTTGATTTTGATTTGTAACCGTCACAGGAAGTTGGCAACGCTAAAGAAGGGGAATTAGCTTTAAGGGTGGTAAGTGGAATTTACACTTGTTTTGCGTAAATTCCTATCTTCCTGGATGAAAGGGTATGGGGTTGCAGGTATTGGGATGTAGGAACAGTAGTTGCACGTATTTGGCATGGGCAAACATTCACCAGTAAATGTTTTACTTTGATTTTAATTCTTGACCGTGCAACTCCTACACCCTCTCATCCTGCAACATTAAGGATTTGCGCTTTTCAAGCCTGCCATTCAACCCCAGTAGCTTGTTGTAATTAGGCTATTGTCGGAGTGCGTCACTCAACAGCCCCAAAAAGTAGGTAAATATTGCAGCAAGTGTGTGCTTTCATGCAATTGTATATGCTTTTTTCAAGAAATCGGTTTGACTTCTGGTTGAATCAGGTTAAGAACAGTGTAAGGATCGCGACCAGAAAATAGCAGCTTAATCACAATTGCTGCCGCAGACTCTAACAATCGAGCATACTTCAACTCCCCCAAATCGACTGGCTCACTCCCAACATCTTCAATCAGCGAAGCCACTTGACGTTTCGCATCAGTATCGTCGCCGCAATAGAGCGTTACTAACCGCCGACCATCGAAATTAGGCTGCTCCATCTGCCAAACTTTTGCCTGACACATATTGAACGCCTTCACTACCTTAGCCTTGGGAGAATAAGCAGCGATCGCTTCTGATAGTGATACTCCATCATAAGTTTGCGTTAAGTAATTACCGTTAGAGGGGTCAACAGGATTATTTATGTCTAATAGAATCTTGTTTGCAAAAGCTTCACTTCCTCCACCTGCTTCCATAGCTTCAAATACTGCTTGGTGAGGAGTCGCTAAAACAATGACTTCACCAAACTCTGCTGCCTCTACAGGGGAACCAGCTTTTGTCCCCTGAGCAAGTTCATGTGCCAAACTCTGTGCTTTGCTAGAATCTCGACCTGCAACAAATAGCTCGTGTTTTCCTACCCAACGTGAGCTTAAAGACTCTGCCATGCTGCCATAACCGATAAAGCTGACCTTCATTGCTATTTCTCCCTAATACAGTTCAATGGAAATAAAAGCACTATTTTTCATCTAGATTTACCACTGTAATTTTATGGGGCCGCCAAACTGACGCATCTCTGCAAAAAACTGTCCTTGCGCTCCTCCATCTGGAAGTGTTGCTAAATAGACAGCAGTTTCGGCTCCTTGGTCTGCTGTAAACGGCGCATTCTCTCCTCCCATATCGGTTTTCATCCAACCTGGAGAATAAGCATTAACGAGAATATTACCACCAAGAAGTTCCTTCGCCAGAAGTGCAGTTAACCCGTTCACCCCTAGTTTGGATAGTCGATAGGAAGGTGCTATTGGGTAGTAATCATTATTAATTGCCGCCAGAGATGCCATTTCGGTTGAGACATTGACGATGCGACCGTAGTTGTGAACCTTCATCAACGGAATTAATGCTTGAGAAATTCTCAGGAGCGCTAGAACATTGGTGTCAAATGTAGAGCGCATCGTTTCTAGTTGAACTGTCAATAAACTAGATTCCTCTGGCTTGGTTGTAGGATTGATGCCGGCATTGTTCACCAAAATATCTACCCTGCCGTAGGCTTCTCTTAGCCATTGAACAAACTCTGCCACATTCAAATCACTCGTAACATCTAGTGTGTGATAGTTCACATCAAGTCCTTCACTAGATAATTGTTCTTTAACAGCAAGACCATCTGTTTGGTTACGACTTGTTAGAACAACATGGATGCCAATTTGGGACAATTTACGAGCTATAGCATATCCTAACCCACGATTGCTACCTGTTACTACAGCAATCTTTTTCTGGTTTGTCATTTTAATAACTTTTCACAACTTTCAGTTTTACTTTACTGAAATGTTTTAACTTAATCAAATTGATTGAAATAATATATTTAATCGATGGGATTAATAGACTTGTCTGCCATTGATCTGAACCTTCTGGTCGCCTTTGAAGCACTTTTTGAAGAAAGGAGTGTAACAGCAGCAGCAACACGATTGTATTTAGGCCAACCAGCGATGAGTGCGGCACTCGCAAGGTTATGCATACTATTCCAAGATGAATTATTTATCCGAATTGGCAGGCAAATGCAACCCACAGCAAAGGCTCTGGAAGTTGCTCAAGGTATAAGAGTTGCCCTGCAACAAATTCGGCAGACATTGGAAACGAGCCAAACATTTGACTCTACTACTTCTAAAAGTACTTTTACAATTGGCAGTTCAGATTACACTAGCTATGTTGTCATGCCCAAGCTTCTAAAAATTTGTCGTCAAATTGCACCAAGCATTAATTTTCGATTAATTAGTTTTGCAAAAAACTTTGTCGGAGAACTATTAGAGCGACGAGAGATTGATCTAGCTTTGGGTGTTTTTCAAGACCCACCCAGACAAACAATACAAATGCCATTATTTCCAGAACACTTTGTCGGCATCTGTCGTGTTGGACATCCCATTCTCTTGGAGGACGTTATCACACCAGAAATCTTCGCTAATTTTCTTCATGCTCTTTTTACTCTTAGGCAAGATGAAGTTGGTGAAATCGATAATGCACTCGCCCAGTACAACCTCCAGCGTCGAGTTGCTTTGACAACTCCTCACTTACTAGTGCTAAGTAGGTGGGCGGGAAAATTTATAACTATGTAACGAAAATTTAACCAAAGCAATTAGAGTCAAATTTAATACGCTGTATACTGTAGTTGCCTTTTTCTCCCCTAGCTTTAACGCCATCCATCACGGCGTAAGCGAGGTCTAACTCGTCATCAAATATTTGCCCACATAGTTCGTCTTTTTTAAGGTGCTGCCACTCCAATTCAATTGGGTTCATCTCGGAGCAGTATGCGGGCAAGAAAAAGATGTACAAACCCATGTTTTCCCACTTTGACCATAACTTTTGCACTTCAAGACATCGGTGTATCGATCCGTTATCCTGCACAATTACCCTAGTGCGCCCAGTTTTTTGAGCTTCAGTTGCTTCAATCTCCATCATTTCGATGTACGATTTACGACTAATCCCACCAATAACCAGACCGTAAACAAAGCTTATTATTGGTTGAAGAAAGCCGATAATACTTAATCTCCGTCCACGATGCTTAGTTTGCTCTAAGCGTTTTTGCTCACCTTTGAAGTAATAGGTGTAACCTGGTTCGCTCCATACACAAAACCCTGATTCATCTAGATACTTTAGGTCTATTTCTCCAGCCGCAGCAGATAATTCCAACATATCTAGGACTGAAGAGTTTGTTTGCTCGTGCTATCGGGTTTTGCTTGCCTTTGTGACACATCAAAAGCTCGCTTCCAATTGACCCCCTTTTTTTGAGTACCCGTCTTAATCTGTCGGGACTCAGTTTAATTGAGCGATGCCTGCGGCGGGCTGCGCCTACGCGTTCTAATTTTTGTGCAAGTTGAAGACTATTGTATGTACGCGGTTCTTTTTTCAGGCATTCTTCCAAAAATATGATGTCCTCTTCTTGCCATTTTGACTTTCCTCCTCGACCGGGTAGTTCCCAAAGTCCTTCTAGACCTTTGCTTTTCCAGTTGTGTAAAACCTCTCTTACCGTTTGTAGAGTCAAATTAAAGTGAACAGCTATTTTTTCTACATACCAGCCATGTGCATTTAGCCTAATTATTTCTGCTCGATCTTTTACTTTCTGTGGTACTTCCGCAGTTCTTAGCTGTAACAGGGTTCTGTCTTGCTCACGAGTCAAGAATATCCAAAAACTACGCGCCCATATATTAAGTCACCTCGGTAGAGGCATTCTCCGTATTTATTTATCTTTACATAGTTTGGTTTTTTTGTGCCTACCTACTTACCAGCAATCATTTCATCAACTGATTTAATTGCTGCTGTTCCATCACGATTGCTAGCACCCTTGGCATATCAAGATGCATTAGAAATTTTTGAACTTCCAGTACAAACTCAACCGTGGATGATTTCAATGCTATGGAGCAAACTTACAGAGCAGGATCAAGCCAATTGCTGGTTACGACAGATGCTCATAAGCGTTTGTGAGGAAATTTAATACATCAGAGAAGTCTTTTAACATTAATTACATACAGCACTTCCGGCAGCTATGAGGTTCATTCTAAAAGCTGAAAGCAATGATAGGAGAGGGGCAAGGAGAAAACTATATTGCATAATAGCCGAAAGCGCTGTAAGATTTAAAAATCTTGCATTGACAATTTTTTGAACTCTAAAAAGTTTAAATCACCGAGTCAAAAACTTGTTGTGCGGTTAGATTCAACTGCAAAAAAGTAGGAGACACTATAAGGTTTGTTTCTCTAAAGGGTGTCATTTGATATTCACCATCAATAAGTTCACAGACAAAAATAGTCGGAACTTTGGGACTACCAATAAATACACGTCCACCCAAAGCTGCATAATCCACAATCCAATATTCAGGTATACCCATAGCTTCATAGTCACGAAGCTTATCATAATAATCATCCTGCCAGTTGGTTGACACTACTTCAACTATTAGTTTGACCGAACTAGCATTATGGATAACTGATTCTTTCTTCCAGCGCGTTTCAGTATCGATAGTTTCTTGATTTAAAACAATAATATCCGGTTCGTACCCTGATTTATCTCGGTATGGTTTAATAATGGATTCTTTTGGTATAGTCCAGATACCGCGTTTACCCATCTCTCTAATTGTGAACAGTAATTCTTCAATCAAAAAACCAGCCAAATCAGAATGCTCCCCTTTAGGCTTTGGCATCTCCACAATCACCCCATCATGTAATTCGTAACGTACTTCTGAGTTTTCTGGATACCATTCGATAAATTCATCGAAGGTCAGTAGCTTTAGTTCCGATTGTGTTTGACTCATAAAACTTACTGGATTTATTTTTACTCCTACTGTAAGAACTGCCTAGAACGCATAATTCTCACAAAATCGCGTTGTTCCTATATTATCTGTGAATTTCTCTTGACTGGGCTTGATAAGAGGAGTAAGTCTTGTCAAGAAGAGAGTTAGCTCCTTCAAAAGTTTTTATAATTTCAGGCGTGACTCGTGAGGTATGCACTTTGCCTGATTGAACACCTAAAACTACATCTCCATTTTTCTGTTGGATAGTCAAATCTTTGCGCTCGCTGTTAAAGCTGAGGTCATAAACCTTGCCTTTAACTTCAGTGAAACCATCTTGCCGAGATTGTCCCAAAACCATGCCAATTCTTTGAGCAATTTGAGTCAGCCGACTGATGGCTTCAAGCTCAAATGTATCTTGATTCATTACTGTCAACGCTTGGGCTGATAATTGCTCACCAGCTTTAAACCCATTTGCCACTTCTACAATGCGTTTTTTGTAATTCTCCGACTTCCCTAACTTATCTGCGGCATTGTACCAATTTCTCAAGTCATCAATAGTAACTGATTGAGTTTGGACTGTTTGGTTAGGTGAGGCTCTGTTTTGTGGTTCAGGAAACGGGACTTTTTGTCAGTCATCGGCACAGTACCAAATTCTAAGTTTACGGCTTGTGCGTTGAAAATAACTCCTGCGTAAGAGAAGTTTCTAAGTTCACGGATAGTAATTTCAGTCGGCTCAAATCCTAGCAGCCCAATAGTTGCTTTGGCAGTAGCAGGTTCTACACCTACCATACTGGCTTGCGCTTTCGTACCAATGGGGAGCTGTGCGGTTCTAGTTTCTAACATCGCGAATTCCTTATATTCGCCGTCAGTATCCTGTACAAATAACAGCCTGGAAACATGGCGTTCATGTCCGGGTGGGTGGTGACTGGCTCTGATTTCTATGGGGTACTTTTCGGTGGGATTCCAGTCTCGACCTAAAAATTGATTTGCTTCGTTATTTAGTGTGACTAGCTTCGGTTCGCTAAATTGCAGTTTGTTTAAGCGGGAGATAATTTCGTTTGGGAAAGTAGCGAAAGCAAAATTGGAGACTTTTTTAGCGATGTTTGATGGTTCGGTGTTTTCTTTTCTTGCAACTTCAAGTTCATCTTGGCGGGATGCACATATGTTCCAAGCTGCGGCGGCGGATGCAAGTTTTTCTGACTCTGGTATCGAAGCGTAAAATGCTTGTGCCGCTTCATTTGCCAAGGCAAAGAGTAGTTTAGTTTGGCTCCTGGTAAGTTCTGGTTTAAATTCTATGACTTTAGCTCCCTGCATGACTACCCCCGGTTTGAGGTTGTGGTCATTCACTGACTGCTGGCTAATTGTCCCCAGCTTGCGGTATGCGGGTTTCCCATCCTTGCCTATCTCACTATTAATCTGGGCGACTGCTAGTAATTTGTGGGGACGTTCTTTAGTTCGCCATTTCTCTGGAATTTCATCTAGGCGAATGTTCAACGTCTGGGCTTTCCAGATTAAGGGGTGTCCGTAACAGGTGAGATTGCTAATTTCGAGTTTCGCCCCCTGTGGAGTTTGGACAATTGCGGATGGCCCTTTCTCAGTTTCACGCCGTTGGGACATCCGAACCGCAGCATTGAATTTCCGATCAAACTCGTATTTGGCGGCGATCGCTGCAAATTTTTGCTGTGGTGTAAATTCTACTCCTTTGAATAAGTCTTTAAACTGGACGATGGGACGCGATTCTAACTGTGATTCTTGGAAATATT
>NZ_CAXTNP010000365.1:0-6602 GCF_964245575.1 uncultured Nostoc sp.
ACCTTTGATACTCATTAATCCACCTTTGATACTCATTAATCCACCTTTGATACTCGTTCATCCACCTTTGATACTCATTAATCCACCTTTGATACTCGTTCATCCACCTTAAAGACTGATTAATGGAGTTAAAAGACTCATTTATCTAGCTCAAAGACTCAAATCCCCACTCCCCACTCCCTACTCCCCATTCCCCAACTTATGCAAACAAAAGGTTGTTCCCGCCATTTTATTTACACAGACTGGATCTTAATCGAAACCCAGTTTGACCCTGAGCAATTGCACTCTAAAGAAACCGTCTTTACAATCGGCAATGGATACCTGGGAACAAAAGGCAGTTTTGAGGAAGGTTATCCTCATGCATTGCCAGCTACTTTCATCAACGGTGTCTACGACGATGTGCCGGTGGTGTACACTGAACTGGCAAATTGCCCTGATTGGTTACCTTTGATAGTAATTGTAAATGGCGATCGCTTCCGTCTCGATCAAGGTGAGATATTGCGCTATGATCGGCAACTTGATTTACGCTACGGATTTCTCAGCCGTTACATGCGTTGGCGCTCTCCCAGTGGAAACACCATAGACATCAGCTTTGAACGCTTTGCTAGTTTTGCAGATCAGCATGTGTTGGCGCAACGCTGCCATTTAACGCCAATAGATTTTGATGGGTCAATTGAAGTTCAGGGAAGTATCAACGGCTATCCAGAAAATCAGGGTTTTAATCACTGGGAAGGACTAGACCAAGGCAAGACTGACCAAGGAATCTGGTTGCAACGCCGCACCCGCCACTCTCGAATTGAACTCGGTATGGGCGCAACCATGAGAATATCAGGTGCTGAAGCATCTTTGCAAGTCAGTGCCGCACCTGGTTATCCGACCTTGAGCATGACCTACCAGGCTAAATCACAACAGACGGTAACCGTAGAAAAAATTGTGACAGTTTTTACCTCGCGGGAGACTGAGACACCAGTTTCAGCCGCTACAGAAAAACTCGCGCACCTACCAGACTATGCAACACTACTAAAAGCCAATCAGCAGGCATGGGATGAGGTGTGGGAGCAAAGTGACATCCTCATTGAAGGGGATAGCACAGCTACTTTTGCTGTTCGCTACAATCTATTCCAGCTGCTGATTGCTGGGTCACGCCATAATGACAGGGTGAGCATTCCTGCTAAAACACTTTCGGGGTTTGGCTATCGCGGTCATATCTTTTGGGATACAGAAATTTTTATGCTGCCCTTTTTTCTGTTTACCCAACCCGCGATCGCCCGAAACTTACTCAGTTACCGTTGGCACACCTTACCAGGAGCTAGACGCAAGGCAGTCCATTACGGCTATAAAGGGGCAATGTTCGCCTGGGAAAGTGCTGATAGCGGAGATGAAGTTACACCACGTTGGGGACTCAATAGTGATTTTTATGGTGAAGACGTGCGGATTTGGTGCCGCGATCGCGAAATTCATATCAATGCAGATATTCCCTACGGTGCTTGGAACTACTGGCAAGCCACTGGTGATGATCAGTGGATGCAAGAGCGCGGCGCAGAGATTATTTTGGATGCCGCCATCTTCTGGGGTAGCCGAGTCGAATTCAATCCTGAGCGCCAACAGTATGAAATTCGGGGAGTGATCGGAGTGGATGAATACCATGAATTCGTCCACAACAACGCCTTTACAAATCGGATGGCGCAATGGCATTTAGAGAAAGCGATCGCAGTTTATGATTGGTTGGCTGACAAGTTCCCCGAACGAGCTACTGAACTAGAAGAGAAACTAAAACTTACTCCACAAGAGCGATCGCACTGGCAAGATATCATCGCCAAAATATTGTTTCTCCATGACCCATTAACAGAACTAATCGAGCAGTTTGAGGGATTTTTCCAATTGGAAGATATCAACTTAGCAGATTATGAACCACGCGATCGCTCCATGCAAGCCATCTTGGGTATTGAGAAAACCAATAAATATCAAGTAATCAAGCAGCCAGATATCTTGATGCTGCTTTATTTAATGCGGGAATCAGCAGATTTTCCCTACAACGAAAAAGCATTGCAGACCAACTGGGACTACTACGCACCCCGCACAGACATTACTTATGGTTCGTCCCTTGGCCCAGCAGTTCACGCCATCTTAGCTTCCGATTTGGGCAAATCATCCGAAGCTTACAAAGTGTTTATGCAGGCGTTGATGGTGGATCTTGAAGATAACCGAGGTAATACCAGCGATGGAATTCACGGCGCTACTGCTGGTGGCGTTTGGCAAGCTGTAATTTTTGGATTCGGCGGCATTCAATTAACCGAAAATGGCCCCGTAGCCAACTGCCATCTACCTGATGGCTGGACACGCCTGAAGTTTAAACTGCATTGGCAAGGAAAATGGCACGACTTCGATCTCCGCAAAGGACAAGTCGCCCAAGATATAACTGCTCAACTAGAATATCTCCAACTTTCCCTCTCCTCAAATCTCCCAAATTTCCCCTCAGAACTTTCTCAACACCAGACTTCTTCCCTTGCCTCCCCTGCTCCATCATCCCTGCATTCCCCATTCCCCATGCCCAACCCCAATATCCAAGGATTCATCTTCGACCTAGATGGAGTGCTAACAGATACAGCAGAACTTCACTATCAAGCTTGGCAAAAGCTAGCGGATGAAGAGGGTATACCGTTTAATCAGCAAGCTAACGAAGCGCTGCGGGGTGTATCCCGTCGTGCTTCTCTGATGCTGATTATTGGAAATAGACGGTATTCGGAAGCACAAATTGAGGAGATGATGGAGCGTAAAAATCGCTACTATGTGGAATCGATCCAAAACATGACACCTAAAGATTTGTTACCAGGTGCGATCGCCCTCTTAAATGAACTGCGCCAAGCTGGGATTAAAATCGCTATTGGTTCAGCTAGCAAAAATGCCCAGACAGTGATCGAGCGATTGGGCATTGCCGATAAAGTAGATGCGATCGCTGACGGTTATAGTGTACAGCAACCTAAGCCAGCACCCGACTTATTTCTGTACGCAGCCAAGCAACTAGGACTCGAACCAGCGCAATCTGTAGTTGTAGAAGATGCCGCAGCAGGCGTTGAGGCGGCCCTAGCTGCTGGTATGTGGTCAGTAGGACTCGGCCCAACTGAACGAGTTGGAGCCGCTCATGTTGTTTTGCCCAGCTTAGAAGGGGTCAAATGGGCAGATTTAAAAGCCAAATTCAGCAATATTGCCAGACAAAAACATTTAGGGACTTCTAATTGAAGACTAATAACTGTTAACCTCCAAAACCTAAGATTTTCTAAGTAGGGAATCTAAAATAAAACGCAAATTTAGATATCCAAATTAGGAGTCAGAGCGTGAATTTGGACGAATTAGCCTTACAGATTGAGAGTATGCGTAAGCGCGTCGCCCTTTTGCAACGCCAGAGTGAACAGCAAAATACACAGTCAGATATTGAACTCGTTACCGCAGTATTAAAAGAAGCCCACCTAGTTTTGTCAGAACTGCAAATAGCTCATGGAGAATTATCCAACGCCCAACACTCCTTGGTAGCACAAGGTCAACGCTACCAAGAACTATTTGAGGAAGTACCAGACGCTTATTTTGTGACCGATGCAAAAGGGTTAATTCAGGAAGCTAACTCAGCCGCCACTACTTTGCTCAACATTTCCAAAAGTTTTTTGTTGGGCAAACTCCTGGGGATTTATGTGCTTGAGAAAGAAATAATTGCTTTTCATCTGAAACTGACTCATCTGCGCGATCATGCCAAAATCCCAGACTGGAAAATACAAGAGTGGGAAGTAAACCTGCGACCACATAACAGAACGCCAATTATTACTGCGGTTAAGGTGGTTGCTGTCCGGAATCAACAAGGTAAGTTAGTTGGTTTGCGGTGGCTATTGCGGGACATTAGCGACAGCAAGCGAACCCAAGCCAAGCTGCAATGGGCAGAACAGGCGATGCGACAAGCGCTTATCAAAGAAAGGGAGTTTAGTGAACTTAAATCCCGCTTGCTCACCATCACCTCCCATGAGTTTCGCACCCCTTTGGCTACCATCCACTCTTCTGCGGAACTACTAGAATATTATCGCCATCTATGGAGCGACGAGCGACAACAAACCCACCTGCGTCGCATTCAAACATCAGTTATGCATATAACCCAGTTGTTGAATGATGTATTGGTGCTGAGTCAGGATGAAACAGGCAAGTTAGAGTTTAATCCAACACCCCTAAATTTGGTGGAATTTTGCCGCGATCTATTAGAAGAATTAGAACAGAGCGATCGCTCACAACATGCGATCGCTTTTAGCAGCGAGTGCCAATCTACAAAAGCGTACTTAGACGCGAAACTACTGCGGCAAATCTTGACTAATTTATTCTCGAATTGTCTAAAATACTCTCCCATTGGTAGCACAGTTAAGTTTTCTGTCAGCACTGCCAACGATCAAGCTATATTCCAAATTCAAGACTCTGGTATTGGCATTCCCGTAAATGACATTAAACACATCTTTGAACCCTTCCATCGCGCCAGTAATGCAAGTAATATTTCAGGAATGGGACTAGGGATGTCCATTGTCAAGCAGGCTGTAGATTTACATGGCGGCGAAATTTTTGTCGATAGTGCGATCGGTGCAGGAACTACCTTTATAGTCATTCTGCCATTTTCGATAAATTTCCATGCATAGCGCCTTGCACTAATGCTGGTTTTATTTCTCATTGGTTTGCTTTTGAACGTTATTGCTTTCCAATGGATGTGTGGATAACCCAAAGTTTGCCGTCAGACATCGCAATTTCAGGCTAACAAACCACAATAATCTCTGACAGAATGGATTGAAGCCAAGACAAAGTAAGCCTTTAAGTCAATTTAAACTCAAAAATATTGTCCAATAATCAATCACTTTTATTTATTGAATTAAAAACCAAATATACTTGCTTCTATCGTTGAAGGTCTTTAAACTAGATCTAGCCGGTCAATAATAAGTTAATTGTAAAGTTTTTCTTAACAGTAGCTTAGGGAAACGAACTTAAAGACTTTGTATCTTGAAATATGAATTTAAAATATTACGCCTGTGGTAATCTCTAACAAATCAGAATACGCACTTCTAGCCCTGTTAGAGTTGGCAACCTGCTACCCTAACGGTGAAGCCCTGCAAATTCGAGAGATAGCGGTATTGCAAGACATACCGAACCGCTATTTGGAACAACTTCTGGCCACATTAAGGCGTGGAGGTTTAATTAAGAGTATACGCGGAGCCAAAGGTGGCTATGTTCTGGCACGAGATCCCGGAAAGATTACAGTGTTAGATGCTTTTAGCTGCATGGAAGGGTCAGATATTGTTGTCTCTACTTCTGAGCCAACTCCCAACACGGTAGAAGGTGAGCTAATTCAGGAAGTGTGGCAGGAAGCACGTCAGGCTGCTAACTCAGTTTTGGAAAAATATACACTCCAAGACCTTTGTGAACGAAGATCAATGCGAAAGCAGAAGGAACTCATGTATTACATTTAGAAAGGATGAAGTAAGAAAATTTTCGTCCTTAGTATAAAAGTAATAACCTGTGAGGCTGTTATATGCCTGAAGTCAATTCTCAACAGCCTATAAATAGTGCCGCTACTCTTGTGGAGAGTTATGCAGCAGGAAAACGGGATTTTAGTAAAGCAGAACTGGGTAATGCTGATTTGCAAGGCATTAACTTGAAAGGTTCTGACCTTAGTTATGCTGACTTGAGTGAAGCTAACCTGAGTGGCGCAAATTTGAGGGGAACTGATCTGAGTTTTGCCGATCTAGGTCAAGCTAATCTCAATGATGCCGATTTGAGGGGAGCATTGTTGATGTCAGCGAATTTTCGCCAAGCCGATCTCAAAGGAACGAAGCTGGAAAAAGCAGACTACGATCGCAGCACCCATTTTCCCCAAGATTTCGACCCAGTGAAAGCGGGTATGCAGATTAAACTTGTAAATTCTTAATTTAAGTTGAATGATCGTACTTGCCTCAAGATAGAAGATTTTTTTCCCAAAAGATGTTGTATTTTGGTAAGAAAGCCTATCTATGAGGTTGACAATGGAGGCAAAAAGTGAAACCTTCAACCGACGCGCACCGCTAATTAGTGCTGGAATTTGTCTTGGTGTGGGTCTTGGAGGATTTCTTGATGGAATTTTACTGCATCAGCTCCTCCAGTGGCATCATATGCTCAGTAGCATTCGACCTCTGACAAACATGGCGAATATCGATTTGAACATGGTATGGGATGGGTTATTTCATGCCTTGGATTGGATATTCACCGTGGTAGGACTTGTGTTGCTATGGCGTGCCGGAGGGCGTGATGATGTTCCTTGGTCATCACAGACCTTTATTGGGTCACTAATGATTGGGACTGGGTTGTTTGATTTCGTTGAAGGTTTAATTGACCACCAAATTCTCGGTATCCATCATGTGAAACCAGGCCCTAATCAGTTAGTTTGGGATCTAGGATTTCTTGCATTCGGTGCGCTACTTATTGTTATCGGCTCGATAGTGATAAAAAAAGATGTCAGTAGTCAATAGTCAATAGTCACGGGGCATTGGGCATGGGGCATGGGGCATTGGGCATGGGGTAATAAATCAATAGTTCTTCTTCCCCTGCTC
>NZ_CAXTNP010000366.1:0-6565 GCF_964245575.1 uncultured Nostoc sp.
TCACCAAAGTTTAGCTGCTTTCGTTCTCGCAGCAGCACAAAAGGTTCTTAGTTGGGGCACGGAAAACTTTTGAATCAAAATATTCCTCAAGAAAAATAAAAATCTCTTATTTTACTGTTTACCTTTATTTACAGGCTTTTTGGGCTATGGCAGTCTAGTATTTATTACTGATTGCACAACTTTTTGCAATAAATTGCTCCTTATTCTTAAAAAAAAATTGTATCTATGACAGATTGTCATACTTTGGCGTTGATTTTATTTAAAATGAGAAAGGAAAAAAAATTGTTTGTTAGGAGAGAGCCATGAAATTGATTTCGGCAAGCTGGCGACGTCTTAGTTTAGCTGTGTTGACAATCCTTTTAGTTGTTAGCAGCTTTGCTGTTTTTACTCCCAGTGCTTCGGCTGAAACCTACAAGGTGAAATTGGGTAGCGATAAAGGAATGCTGGCATTTGAACCGAAAAAGTTGACAATTAAACCAGGCGACACAGTTGAATGGGTGAACAACAAAGTTCCTCCCCATAATGTTGTGTTTGATGCTGCCAAAAACCCCGCCAAGGATGCCGCTTTAGCAAAATCTCTGTCTCATAAGAATTTGCTAATGAGTGCTGGTCAAAAGGAAACAACCACCTTCCCCGCAGACGCACCTGCTGGTGACTACACCTTCTACTGCGAACCCCACCGTGGTGCTGGCATGGTTGGTACAATCACTGTCGAAGGCTAGAAACATCCTCATTGACACAAGATGATTTTCTGGGCTTCCTTCTGTGAAATTAGCCCGTAGCAACACATCACACTCTTAGAGTGACGCACATAATGAATAAATGGCGGTAACGAGTCTTATCCTCCCCTAAGACACCAAGTAACCTGTGGCGATAGAAGGGTAAACTTGTTACCGCCAATTTTGATCAAACTTGACTTAATCAGGCATTAATCGCGTTTATACTCTTGCTGGAGGCTTGTTGCGAGGAAATTCTGTTGAGAATACTTTTATTAATCCTACTGTTGGCGATCGCTCTATTCAAATTGACATTCATTAGTCCAGCACTAGCTGCCGAAATATCGAATGGTGCTAAAATTTTCGAGGCTAACTGCGCTTCTTGCCATATAGGTGGCGGTAACATCCTTATTAGCCAGAAAACCTTGAAAAAGGAAGCATTGTCAAAATACTTAGAAAATTATGATAGCGACTCAATCCAGGCGATTATCCACCAAGTACAAAATGGTAAAAATGCCATGCCTGCCTTTAAAGCCAAGTTAAGTCCTGAGGAGATTCTGGAGGTAGCTGCTTACGTTTTTCAGAATGCAGAACAAGGCTGGTAAAATAGCTGAAAAATTTATCTGGATAAAACAACAGCCCTTTAGCACATTAAAGGGTTTTTTCACATATTTAAATTAAGATTAAGCAATTAGCTTCATACTTGCTTAATATTTACCCCAGAAACCTTGCTTTAAGTATTTTTTCTGTAAAGAAGGGCATAAATTATAATAAATTCTTTCCACGTAGCGTATTATACATCAAGCAATAACATTCTAAATATTCACTCGATAACTTCAAATTACGGGATTATGATGATTAATTCAGTTTTTGTGAAAAAGTTCTCTGTGGCTACGTTAGGTGCAATAGCTATTGCCACAGGAATGGGCACAACTGCACAGGCATTAACAGTTATTGATTTTCAAAGTTTAGCCCAGTCTGGTGACAGCATAACTACTCAGGGTTTTTCTTACACTGAAGATGGCTACACTCTTACAAATTTAAATATAAATTCTTCTCCTTTTGCAACGTTTAATACAGAAGAGCCTCGATATTTAGGTTCTACTGCCTTATATAACGATACAGTTGATGGCACAACAGTTCTAACTAAAAACGATGGCGATATTTTTGATCTGATTTCGATTGATTTAGGAGAACTTAATCAGCCTTTTGATTCATCTAAAGTGACATTTTTTGGTACTAAGGCTGATAATTCAGTTATCTCTAATACCTTTAATCTAAATGGTGTTAAAGGATTCCAAACTTTTGCTTTTACAGATTTTACAAACCTTGTTTCAACAACCTGGCAGCAAGTTAGTCCATTTCACCAATTTGATAACATTGTAGTTTCTGATATTACTACAAAGAGTGTTCCTGAACCCGCTTCAGTTTTAGGTTTACTATCCTTTGCTGCTTTAGGTGTTGGCTCAACACTAACACGTAAAAAAGCAACAGTTTAGGCACTTGCCAATAAAAATTAGCCCATCCCACAGTTTCTCACCTGGGCTGGGCTGAATAAAAGGCAACTATACCAATGATCAAAAAGCCACGCTTTCGCAATCAAGTTGGAAAGCACTAGCTTTTAAAAGGACTGATATCACAAGGCTTGTGCCATTGAGCTTGTATCTTAATCCAAAATCACCTGCTGGTGATTATTTTTCTAGATTAGACTTTTGTCTGTTTTCCTTCACTTCGCGCAACCGTTCTACTAATTTTCCATCGGATTCAGCAGAGGCTGTAGGCTGACTCTTATTGACTCTCGGCAGCACTAACGGTTCTGAAGTAGTAGCTGCCGATGAAGGCGTAAGCTGGTTATTTCTGATTTGCAGTTTAGGGAATGGTTTAGAAGTAACTGCTGGTGAGGGCGTAGGTTGATTGCTATTGACTCCCGTTGCAGATAATGGTTTAAGAGTACCTGTCGGTAAGGATGCAGGCTGGTTATTTCTGATTCGCAGTTCAGATAATGGTTTGGGAGCAACTGTCGGTGAGAACTCAGGCTGATTGCCATTGACTCCTGGTGCAGCTAATGGTTTAAGAGTACCTGTTGATGAAGGCTTAGGCTGGTTATTTCTGATTCTCAGTTCAGGAAATGGTGAGATTCCCGGTGCAGATAATTGAGTAGTCCCAGTGGTGTTGCTAGTGTTGTTTTGGAAACTTAAGTTAAATGGATAGGAACTGATCCGTTTATCTCCTTTGGGGGATTGCTTGTTGAAGTATTCCCTTGCTTCTGATTTCAATTGCGGGGAAACTAACTTGTCTTGAAACTTGATATCTAAGACCTTACCATCAGGATCTACCACTAATACACCCAAAACAGCACCTTCAAGATTCGGCTTGTTCGTGGGTAATGTTTGACGGATGACTGGTTTTTGTTCAGCATTGGGGTATTGTTGCTGGACTTCTTTTCTCAGGTTTGCGTAAGAGTCTAGCTGTGCAAGCGCCAGTTGAGTTCCTTTGGCAGATAAATTGGGTGCTTGTGACGCGGTTCCCCTAATTAAAGTTAAGCTATTCCCAGCCCTTGGAGCTTGTTTTAGAGAATTTATCAACGGGTTTTGAGCAATTCTAGACACATCATTACCCGATTGCGTCATTTGTGAAGCCGTATTTCCCTGTGCTGTTGCAATGGGGCTAGTGTCAGATAAGTTTGGAGATTGGGCATTCCGCAGAATATCATCAGGTATTTCCTGCGACTGCAATTGTGGCAATCTATTTACAGCCAACGGTTTTTGCAGACTATTATCAGGTATTTTCTGCGATTGCAATTCTGGTAATCTATTTACAGCCAACGGCTGAGGTGCTTCGTATTTGGTGTTACTGACATTTACACTAGGAGCTGATCGAGAGAATTTAGGGATGGTATTGAATTTAGAACTATCAAATTTAGAGGCGTCAAATCGCAAATTATTACTAGGAATCATCCGCAAAGACTGCCTTGTAGGCAAGGAGGAGACTCGATAGTTATTCGATGATGGGGGTAGCGGAGGCAGTATTAGCTGACTGGATGGCGCTGGTGCCACTGGGGGCAATAGAGTTTGAGCGTTAAAGTTGGGAGCAGAAAGTGGCGCTATTGGAGGAAGTTGTTGTAAACCAACTTGGGGTGTGCTTTGCGGCAAACGGCTTTGGTCGGCTTGGCTCAATTCCAAAAGTCCGACGGTTTTTGATGATGCTGTATCTTTGGGTTTGCTAGAATCCATAGGCATCAATGGCACAATCATCGCGATCGCACCGTGGATGCCAAGAGAAGCTATAGCTGCTATCCCAATTGGCTGGCTTAAAAGTTCTGGTATATTTCTAAACAGGGAGACGTAAGACATAGCTGTTATCGTTCACTCGGCTCAGTTGCAGTTGACTAGCGATTTTCTCTTTTTGACTATCTTGCAAGATATTGCGAGATATGCATCATACTAAGGAGATAATAACTTCATATCCTGGCAATAAAAACGCCAAAATTGCCATTCATTCAAGTTTTTAATTGATCAATGACGCTGTATCATGTGTTCCAATTTGAGCTTGCTAAAGAGATTTTTTAAAAATTACTACTTTTGATTTCTTTTCTTATTCTTATGACGCACACAATTAAAATTAATATCTTGGATATTTATAAAGTTTAAGTGAAAGCACAAGTTTGAGCAGATAACAACATCTCTTGAAGTTGCCTCGTTTTTTCTACTGTTTTCCACTCAACTACGCTTCTGTAACAGATGGCACACTTACTTATCCAAGACTAGTCCCTATGTGAAAATACTACCACATCAGCAGTCCCTAAATCTGTTGCAAATTGTACAATTTTATTGAAATTCTAGTCCTAAACCCCACCAAAGCTATTCGGGTTTTAATAAAGGAAGTCAGTCATGCGATCGCAATTCTAACTTTTGACTACTTCTTCGTCAAAAAAGTTCAAATCCTCATTAATCATTCCATTCAAACTTTAAAATGCCGTTACCGACAGTTATTGTACCTGGATATCTAGAAAGCGCGATCGCTTACCGCCAACTAGAACAATCCCTACAACAGTTAGATTTTCCCACCGTTACAGTCCCACTGCGACGGCGTGACTGGCTACCCACTATTGGAGGAAGACCTGTAACGCCAATTGTGCAACAACTTGATCTTACAATCAAGCAGACATTAGAGCAACATAATGCCACTCAAATTAACTTGATTGGTCACTCAGCAGGAGGTTGGATATCCCGCATCTATATGGGAGAAAAGCCTTATTTGGCAAGAGGTAACGTCAAACCATCTCTCTGGAAAGGGCATCCTCTGGTTGCTACTCTCATCACCTTGGGTACACCTCATATTAGCCAAGAACGCTGGACGCGCTCCAATCTAGATTTTGTCACCAATAACTACCCAGGAGCTTTTTACAAAAACGTTCATTACGTTTGTGTGGCTGGCAAAACTATCTTTGGCCAAAGGCGACGCGGTAGCTGGTTAGCTTACAGTAGTTACCAATTAACCTGTGGTAAGGGCAACACTTGGGGAGATGGAATCACACCCATTGAAGCTGCTCACCTGGAAGGGGCAGAAAATCTGGTAATTGAACGTGTGAGGCATTCTCCGAGAAGTCCTGGGATTTGGTATGGTTCAGCAGAACCGTTAAAAGCTTGGGTGCAATATTTGATTTAAAAAACTATATTTTGATTTGGGTAATGCAACATTTATTAAAATTTCTTAGCTAAAATCATAATAGTAATAAATACCTAGTTAAGAACAGGAGAGGTGAGCTATGGAAAGCACCCAGTTCGATAGGATTTTGCGACGAGTAGCGACGATAATATCGGTCGTAATTCTGACTTTGTGCTTAATTTATATCTCTACCGGAGTTTTGCTGTCTTTTTACTATGAACCGACAGCAGGCGGAGCTTATAATTCATTGAAGATGATTAATACACAACTGCCAAACGGCTGGTTGTTTTGGAGAGCGCATGATATTGCTGGTAACGCGGTAATTGCGATCGCTCTGATTCAAATTGTGGTGATGTTTTTAGGTCGGCAATTTCGCAAGAGTTGGCTGGCTGCTTGGATTAGTGGGATTTTGTTAACCTTAAGTGCGATCGGGCTGAATTGGACAGCTATGATCCTAGATTGGACTCAGGAAGGATATTGGCGTTTTAACATTGAACTAGGAACCATCGAAGCTATTCCTTTTATTGGTGGACAACTCCGCGAGATCCTAACTGGGGGTGGAGCCATTAACACAGTTACTATCCAACACCTTTACACAATCCACAGTTATCTGATTTCTGTGGCGACGCTAATTTTTGCCATAGTGCATTTATCTGCTTTACTGTGGCAAGAATGGGAAATATATCAAGAAACGCCAAGACTAGAAATTGATAATTCGCAACAACCGCCAGAAGGCGAATTTATTCCTTCCCAAAGCTAATAAAGAGTCAACTCCAATTCGCAATTCGCAATTCGCAATGGGCTTCTCTACAAGACGCTATCGCGAACGCCCCGCTACGCTAACGCAATTATAAAATCAGTGCTTGCTCTGAACCTACCACTGATTTAAGACCACTGATTATTTGAATCAGTGCTTGCTCGATACCCATTAATTAACAATTAAGTGATTTCTTGTATTTAATTGCGAATGGGCGAAAAAGCTAATTGACAATTGTTTTGGTCAAAGAAGATGAAAGGGGGCAGGGAGCAGGTGGGAGAAGCCTCTAAATTTATTTATGAGCTTGATCTTGGACGCATTATTTCTTGTGCTACGCATCTTGAAATAAATATTTAATATTAAGCATAAATAAATTTATTTGCTCTGAAACCCTCTATAGGTGGGAAATTACAGCATCTTCTCC
>NZ_CAXTNP010000367.1:0-2026 GCF_964245575.1 uncultured Nostoc sp.
AATTGAGGGGTGACAAGCACGCATCAGTCGATAACCCGCAACTTGGGTTACTATAACCCAGACACTACAGACTAAGGAGGGCAAGTCTATGACAAATTTACAATAATGATTATCATTTTTATTAAATTCTATGTGGGTGGCCGCCGAGATACGGACACTCTTAGCGAAATATTGCTTAACATTGGAAAAAAACCAATGCAGCTGTTTTTATTTATTGTCAATCAGAAACTGTTGTAGATATCGCTACCATTATTCGTTTCCAAGTGCAAATCTTCAGGTTTTTTCTGCTTATGGGGGAAATTACGCCAGTTCCTACCCTGCGGTAAGGCGTTCCGCCTACAACTGTCTTGACCAGGGCAACGAACTGGCTCCCCTTGGCGTTAGCCTCTCCCTTTGGGAGAAGACCCTTATGGGTAAAGCTCTTACGTTGCTAACGCTTTGCTAACGGCAGTTACTCCCCGTTGTAGCGACTGCCGTTGCTCCAGACGTGTAGCACAATACTTCTTGATAACTCTGCATCAGGATATCAAAACATTCTTGACACAATACTTCTCTATGTCCAATTAATCTCTTTTGAACGAAAGGCTCTATCCCAATCGTTAGCAATCACTTCCATGATATTGATCATGCCTTCATAGCCAAAATATGGCTTGTCAACATAAGTTTCTCTATTAGTGGGGCTAAATACATCAAAAGCAATTTTGATTCCCAACTCTTCTGCCATGTATTTTTCCCATGCCGAGCCAATCACAGCATCAACACCAAACTCTTCTAAGGTCTGTTTTACCTGATAGCCATCTGCCGAAAATACTATATGGGAAGTAAGACCGAGGCTGTGCAGTTCTCGCTCCAAAATTGAACGAGAATCAGGCATCGCCGAGCGAAATAATAAGACTTCTGGAATCATCTCCAATTCTTCAAAGAGCATTCTGACCAGTCCAATGCCAAGCGTCCCATCCGCAGATACGGCAATTCTACAGTTACGATATCGGGGAATAATCATCAATGCTCGTTTGCGAAGTGTATCTACGACCATTTCTTCGCCTTGTTTGATGATTGGCTCCACTTTTTCATCTATCTTGAAATGTGCCGCCAATGCCCTCAACCACCGAGTAGTGTTGTTTACACCTATTGGTAAAGGTATATCATCAAGGATCAAAGGGATGTCATGGGTCTGTTGCATTTTCCGAGCAAACTTATACCCAACATCATGACTGAGAACAATATTGGCGGTTGCTTCACCAGCTTGCTCTAGTTCTTCAAAAGAGGTATTATGAGAAAATACCGTCTGCACTTTAATTCTTAAAGACTTTAATGTCTGCGTTACCCAATGTAAATCAGCCCACCAAGTAGGATTTAGATTTGCCTGTGGTGCAATGATATTTACAATCTTTGGCTTTCTACCCCTTCTCTTGGTCTGCCTTTTTTTTATAAAAGGAAGTAAAGCCTCCAAACCCATCTCCAAGCCATCGTAAGCATTGCCCCGAAACCCACCAGCCATTAAAGGAACGAGTTTGGCTTTGATATCTGGCTGAAGCTGGTTGCATAATCCCGCAATATCTTCACCAATAATGTCTGCGGCGCAAGTTCCAACGACAAACATCACCTTAGCATCAAAAGATTTATCCGCGTCTTTAATCATCCCTTTGAGTTTGTCAGACGCTCCCATTACAATGTCTGACTCAAAAAGACGAGTACAAGCTACTTTCCGCTTGGTGAAATCAACCTCATGAGCATCATACCCAGCTGCGACAGTGGACGCGCAACCCTGTGGAGACTGAATCACAATACTAACATCTTTAATACCAGCAACTGTAGTTGCAATACCTTCAAGGGCACAGCCAACTACTGGGTCTTTACTATGGTTACAATTATCAAAAGTCGTTTCAGCAGACATTTTTCCTCCTGTTTCTCTAAAGTTTGACTATGGTAAAGGCGTTTCATGCAATCTGTAGCGACTTCTGCTTTGGCGTTTCTATGTTTTGTGCAACTTGTAATAGCTTCTGTCTTCCTTGTAAGAGCTTCC
>NZ_CAXTNP010000367.1:2126-6510 GCF_964245575.1 uncultured Nostoc sp.
GACGTTTCCGTGTTTCGCGCAGCCTGTAACGGCTTCTGCCTTGACATTTTTGGCTTAAGCCTTGTCCGTATCAGTCTACGTAGATTGGGGAGCCACTGCGTTGGGCGGCTCTGCCGACTTGAAGCAAGTGGCGTTTGAGGAACGAAACCCAACATTTCCGAAGAGTTTGTTGGGTAACACTAAAGTTCTACCCAACCTACAATTTTCTGCGTGAGACAAATCCATACTTTATATTCAGCAAAGTCACATTTCATTTATTACTCGTTCATACATTTTCCCCGTCTCTTCTCTGCATATACGGTACAATCAGGCATGTCTTGAGCTAATTTTCCGCTTAGTGATTGAGTAGATGCTAACCCGGAATTTTTAGGGAATACCATTTGCTTGGTTAAAGCACTCCGAGGTCTAAAGCCATATTGAAGTGCTGTTTTAATACACCTTGCGACCTTTAAGGCTCCGCGATAGCCAAATCTGGGACGATTTAAGATAGCATTTAAATCGACTACGGGAATATGGGGGAAACTCAAGGAAGAACCAAAATAAACTACCGATTCTGCATCAAGACCACCAATGAAATCCAGTAATTCATCTTCCGTTTGTTTCATTGACTCGTACTTGCCAAAGGCCAGTGTCCCTTTCGTAATCAGGATTTCCGGGTCTAACCCTGTTTCCAATAGGTAGTCTACACTGGTTTCTCGTGCTTCTGTACTCCAGGGATGGAAGTTATAGATTACTACACGCATCCCAAAATCACGATCCAACATGTGAGCAAGGGATAAGCACTTGATAGCATCATGTCCTTCGATAATCGCTAACTTCCCTTCTATATAACCCTTAGCTGCTTCAAATTCAGTCTTGATTGCGGCATATTCCTTTTCCATTAGGGCAGCCGCCTGTTCTTCCATCCCTAAATATTTTGCCGCCCCTTCGAGCCATTTTTCTGTAGCGGTGATTCCATAGGGAAGGATAGTAGAGTTTAGCGGAGTACCGAACTTGTCTGACATGGCTTTACCGATGGTATAGCCAAGATCCAAACATAAAGTACAGTTGACTGCCGCACTTGGTGCTTGCTTTAGTTCTTCTAAAGTACAGTCACCAGCGATGACGCTATGAACTCGTGCCCCCATTCCTTCTATCAATCGCACCAGTTCTTTAACATCAGTTTCGACTTCTGTTCTTTCAGGGCCCATCTTTGCGCCCACAATATTGACAGCATCGGCTAGTTGTGCCTTCCGCTCTGGAGTTGGCGGCTCCATAAAGTCTACGATTTGCCGAAATACGATATCAAATCCACTGCGATACTCCCCGGCAAATCCTTCACAATGTATCGTCATGATCTCAGACTGGATTTCGCCGCGCGCCTTATTCACGACGTCATCAACACAGTCCCCAATAATACCAGACGCACAACTAGTGGCAACAACGATCGCATCGGGATGGTATTTTTCATTTACTTCTCGAATCGCACCTGCTAATTCTTTTTCTCCACCAAAAATTACCGCTTTCTCACTCATGTTCGTAGTCACCACGGGTTCATAAGGTGAACCACTATTGCGGCTATTGGTCAGCTTGTATGCCCGCTTGACACCATAGGCACAGCCACTCGGCCCGTGAGAAATGACGATCGCATTTTTAATCCCACTTAAAATCTTCGTTGCAGTCCAAAATTTACAGGGGCGGGTATGACTACCTTGTAAAGTGGTCTTAATTTTACCCTCTTTTGCCAAGCGATACAGTTCGCTTAAATTTCCGTAAAATACGACATTCTTATCTATACTTGTTGTTGCAGTCATGATCACTCTCCAGTCTTTCTATAGCTTCTGTTTTCAGTACCCTGTGAGGCAGTCTGGTCTTGGGGGTTTCCCCCGGGAGGAACTGCCGTTAGCGTCAGCGTTAGCGACGCAGGAGCGTCACCCGGAGGGTGATTTGTAAACCAGGCTACTAAGCCGCCCTCTGATACTAATCAGTTAAACGGGTGCTGCCTGGTTTACAATTGACATAGGATTGCTAAGTATCGTAAAAATTATGATGGAAATACCATCTAATCAGTTGGGGGTGGATGACAGAAATATCACTGTGGATAGATGCCATCCCCCATATACATCAGCTTTCTACCAAACGTTTAAGATCCATTCGCGCTCATGCTTGTTCTCCATATCTGCAAACATAGTGTTAGCAATGGTGTCTGCTAGCCATTCTGCTCCTTTATAGCCAATAATGGGGTATTTCCACAGACCTGCGCGGTCAAAGCTGGGGAAGCCAACCCGAACCATTGGAATCTTGTGATCGATAGAAATATATCGACCTTTGGAATGACCTAGAATCAAGTCGATTTCGAGGGATTTATCTTTAATGCGGCGCTCCAATTCCCAGAGGTCTGCATTCCAGATGACTTCGATATCACAGGCTGCTTGCTTCTCCAACTGGGCAATTCTTGGGTCTTTGGTGCAGGCTCTGTTGTCGTCTCCCAACAACATCAGCACTGGCTCTAACTCACATTCCAAGCAGAACTCTGCTAGGCCAATTACCAGATCGGGATCTCCGTAAATAGCTACCTTCTTGTTGGCAAAGAACATGTGGGCGAGGTCTGCGATCGCATCGATAGCCTTTCCACGTTCTCTAACTAAAGATTCTGGTATTGCTTTACCAGTCAGTTTCTGGATATTTTGCAGCCAGACGTCAGTGTTTTTGATGCCAATCGGTGTTGGGCCAATAATTGCAGGAACCTTAAACTTCTCTTCTAAGAATTCAGCTGAGCTGCCTCCTTCATATTTGCATAAGGCAATAGTTCCCAACGCATTAGCAGAATCAGCAATTTCTTCAATGGTTGAATTCCCAAAGGCAAAACTTGTCTTATCGGGCATGGTGGGCGCATCGAAGGATTCTGTATCCACTAAGATGTTTGCTGGAACATCCATATCTTTTAAGATGCGCTTGATTTCCGTGACATCTCCAGGGTTAAGCCACCCAGTAATGAGGTTCAACTTGCCAGTTGGTTCGCCTTTTTTTGCTAGGCTAGAAATGATTGCATGTATGCCGACATTATAGCCACTGACCTGGCTACCTTTGTAACTGGGGGTATGCACGGGAACAAGGACAATCTTGCGATCGGGATAGTCTTTCTTTAACTGACCGTTAAGCTTGTTAATGGTTCCTTCGATATCGTCCCCAATCGTCTCAGTTGAACAAGTCGTAATAATTGGAATAATCCGTAAATCGGGATATCGTGCTACTAAAGTATGTACGGCTTCCTCAATGCGTGGCTGTCCTCCAAGGACGGCGCTATTTTCATGGAGTGAAGAAGAAGCAATGTCAAAATTTTCCTTCAAATGCTGGGCAAACAGCAGACGAACGAACATACTACATCCCTGTCCTCCATGCACCAGGGGAATACAATCTTTTACTCCAATTGCAGCATATTCAGCCCCAGCAGGCTGACAGGTAAATATAGGATTGATGATTCCCTTGCGTTCTTTTTGTTTTACAACTAAAGACATTCTCTTGACTCCTATGTGGTAAAAAATTGCGTGATTTTGTTTAGCGTTGTTCAACGAAGATATGAATTGTCATTTTGAGCTTAAGAAAGTAGAGCAATGCCTGCGGCGAGCGATCGCTAACGCTTTACCCGACCAGGAAGTAAGCTACGCATACCGTCGATTACAGAAGAAAAGTAGAATTGAATTTCCTAAAAATCTTGGAAACTAGATGAGATGCCTCTGTAGTAAGACGGTACGCGGACACTATGCTTCTTGGGAATGTTTTTGGCGCGTAGCTCGTCGTAGACATCACTCTCTACCCTGTAAGAAAATTTCTGCACAAACACTAACAGGATGACAAAACTCTAATTCATACTCCAATTGAGCAACGCCGTTGGTTTGGTGAGGCAGTCCTTGGGGGAAACCCCCAAGAAGAACTGCCGTTAGGTCAGCGTAAAGCCTTCGAGCTTCCCTTAGAGCGACGCAGGAGCGTCACCCGGAGGGTTGAATTACCGATCTAATTGCTTTAATAAAGCGAATAATGCAATTCACCATTCTTCGACTTGGTTATTACAATATCGATCAGCATTGCCTTAACAGACTCCAGTACTGCCTTCTTTTGCGAGTTTTCCATGTTACTTAACCATGAAAACCTGATTTCTAGGTCAGCCGAAAGGATCTTCGCATCTGCATAAAAACCTCTGTCGATCAAGGTTTCTAGAACCACCTTTTCTCCAGTCAAGATTTGGGCGGCCATGTTGAGAACACCATTGATGTTTTCTTCGCGATCCCATGCACGTGAGTGAAACTGCCACAAACACCGTTCTTGAATTAATTTCGTGACTTGTGCAGCTCGGTCTTGAATGTATGACGCGATTTCGTTAGCTTGCTGTTGAACCTGTGGCGCA
>NZ_CAXTNP010000368.1:0-6464 GCF_964245575.1 uncultured Nostoc sp.
CCATCTATCTGTACCTATTTTTTACAGTAGCGGGACAACTCCTGTGAACGGTTACGGTGGAACAGCCAGGAGATTTTCCAAGCGGTTTAAGCGGGTGTACTAATCACCGCTAAAATTACTCCCATAGATTGAGCAACTCTTCCAGGAATCAATCGGGCGATTGACTTTTTTTGCAAAGGTAGCGAGTTGTCAAATTAATTCTTTCGATACTGCGCTTGGATTAAGCAATTTCTCAATGTTTCGGCTAACTCCTGTACATGCGGCTCATTAAGTAGGCCAAGGTGAGATCCGGGAACGTAATGGATATCTAACCCTCCAGCAACTACTTCGCCCCAACCGAATTGAGGATCGTATTGTGTAGCTATAGCTTCGTCCCGATTTTGATCCTCTGTTCGCAAGAGAATAGCTCGACCAGGGTAAACTGGAAAAATATATTCACTAACGGCTTGAGTGTTAGCATCTATAATCTTTAAGTGCTTATCAGTTACAGCTAAATCTAGTGCCACTTCCAAGTAACGGTTATATGTATTTTGGAGAAGAGACTTACGCCAATAACTCCATCTTATAGCCCTTTGCCAAAGGTAGGCTGGCCCTTGTTGAACAATATTATTTAAATGCAAGAAAACTCGCTTGAGAAATGACGCCCGCCAGCTATAACCTGGACGACAACTATCAAGCATAACTAGAATACCAACTTGTTCGCCTTGTTCTCGGAGTTGCCGAGCCATCTCGAAAGCAACTACACCCCCAAAAGAATAACCTCCCAGAAAATAAGGGCCATTGGGCTGAAGGGTCTGAATTTCTTGAATGTAGTGAGTTGCCATATCTTCAACCCGTGTATCGAAAGGATGTTTTCCATCTAACCCTTGTGGTTGTAGTCCGTAGAATGGTTGGTCTGGCCCCAGATGCTGTGCCAATTCATGGAAACACAAGACTTCTCCACCCAGTCCGTGAATACAGAAAAAAGGTGGCTTGGAACCATTGGGTTGAATTTCTACCAAGGATGACCAAGTAGTTCTTGATTTGTCTAAGGTATTTACTGAAGTTTTGTTTGCTGCTAAATCTTCTTGGCAGATTATTTTGGCTAGAGCCTCTACAGTCCCTGACTGGAAGAGAATGGCAAGAGGCAGATTTTTATCAAATGTCTTCTCAATTTGCCAAAATAGTTTTACTGCTAAGATGGAGTGTCCTCCTAGCTCAAAGAAGTTATCCTTGACGCCAATGGGCTGGACACGTAAAATTTCCTCCCAAATCTGTATTAGCTGGCGTTCCACTTCATTGCGGGGAGCAACAAAGGTGGCTTCCGACTCTTGCCTTGATAAGTCGGGTGCAGGTAAGGCGCGGCGGTCTACCTTGCCGTTGGGGGTTAGAGGCATGGTGTCCAGCAAAACGAAAGCCGAAGGGAGCATGTACTGTGGGAGCTTTGTCAAGAGGAAGCTGCGTATGTCACTAATTGTAGATGCCCAGTCTTGATTCGGGATAATGTAAGCCACTAAACGTTGCTCCCCAGGAACATCTTCACGGGCAATTACTACAGTTTGGAGTACATTCGGGTGTTGCGCTAACACCGTCTCAATTTCCCCTAGCTCAATGCGTATCCCACGGATCTTAACTTGATGATCTCGGCGACCGAGAATTTCCAGAGAGCCATCTGGACGATAGCAACCGCGATCGCCTGTATAATAAAGCCAATCTCGTTCGTCATTCCGAAAGAGGTTTTTCACAAACCGAGAACGGTTTTCTTCTTGGGCATTTATGTAACCCAAAGTGCGGAATGGCGTTCTCATAACGATCTCGCCTGGTTCACCAATCCCACACAGTTGGTTATTTGGTGTTAAAACTAGTGCTTGAGTTTCAGGGAGCGGCAATCCTACTGGCTGTATCCCTGGTGTACACTCAACAGGTATCCTGTAATAACACTTCGCCAAAGTTGTCTCTGTCGGCCCATAGAGATTGACAATTTCACCTGATTCTGGAAAAGCATCCCGCCACCGATATACAAGTGTCTCCTTGAGAGGTTCTCCAGCAAAGAACAACCAGCGTAAGTTACGTAGATAGACTCCTGACGGTACATTGGCTAACCATGATTGTGCCAGCGATGGAACTGTGTGCAGCACAGAAATTTGCTCATGTTCCAAATAATTCAAAATTTTAGTTGGTTCTAGGTTATCCCCTTCCTCTGGCAAACACAGAGTTGCACCACTAGTCAAAGGTAAGAAAATATCTCTAAGAACTACATCAAAGGAAAGACCTGTCAATTGGGCCACACGGTCTTGCTGACCAATTTCAAATGTCTGCCTCTGCCAGTTAAGAAAATGCGCCATCCCTTTGTGACATCCCAGCACCCCTTTAGGTATACCAGTGGTGCCAGAAGTAAAGAAAATATAAGCTGGATCATCGGCAGCGATTTCAGGCAGGTTTATTGCTTTACTGCTGTTATGGGGTGAATTTATCGCTTCTCCTGTGTCTGGGTTTACACAGATGAGCGTTAAAGATGTGTATATTTCTTTGTCTTCTGGGCACTGACTATCAATATGTAATATATATTTAGCTTTAGCTTCCTTTAACATGAGCAAGTGGCGATCGCTGGGAAGTTTTGGATCGAGAGTCAGTAAAACACCGCCACTCAAAAGTACAGCGTTCATACTCGCAATCAGTCCAAAGCTTCGTGTCCCGAACACGGCTACAACATCTCCCCGTTGGACTTTGCGATCCAACATCACCCCCGCTAAGGCTTGAGCGCTTTTGCCTAATTCCCCATAATTCCAAGTGCGAGATCCTTGACG
This sequence comes from uncultured Nostoc sp., assembly GCF_964245575.1. Taxonomy (GTDB): domain Bacteria; phylum Cyanobacteriota; class Cyanobacteriia; order Cyanobacteriales; family Nostocaceae; genus Nostoc. Next base: position 2,787 of record NZ_CAXTNP010000368.1, read on the forward strand.
GAGTGCCGAATGTTCTGGGGTGCGATTTACCCAAGAGGTAAACATTGTTGTTACCAATTCGTACCGAGGTTCTGGCAAAACTGCCCTTGGTTCTGGTAGCAAAGTTCGGGCTTCTGGTGTCACAAGAGAATACAAACTAATCTGGCTATCTGTTGTAGTAACAATTTGATTCAACAAATGATGGAATTGATGCAGCATTTCCATCATCCGCTCTGAAGTAAACAGATCAGTGTTGTAGACTAAATCAAGTTGGATTCCCTGATTTTTTTCTGTTACATACAAAGTTAAGTCGAACTTAGAAGCTGTTTCTAACATCGAAACTGGTTCTATAGCCACCCCAGGTAGTTCTAGTTTGATATCCTTTAAGTTGAGCATATTAAACCACACTTGAAACAGTGGGTTACGGCTGGTATCTCGCTCTGGTTGCAGTTCTTCTACTAGTTTCTCGAAGGGCATATCTTGATGGGCATAAGCACCTAATGACATCTGGCGAACTCGACTTAGCACCGAACGAAAACTGGGATTGCCGGAAAAATCAGCCCGTAAAACGACGGTATTAATAAAAAATCCGATCAACCCTTCAATTTCAGAACGGTTACGTCCAGCAATGGGAGAACCGATGAGAATATCTTCTTGCCCAGTGTAGCGGTGCAGGATTGTCCCAAAGGCCGCCAGCAAGGTCATAAATAGGGTGACACCTTCCTGACGCGAGAGTTCTATGAGCGATGCACTCAGAGTCTGCGGTAGCATTAAGGATTGGGCAGCCCCTTGGTAAGTTTGCACTGGTGGCCGTGGGCGGTCGGTAGGCAATTCCAGTACAGTATTAGCACCTGCTAACTGGGTTTTCCAGTAGTTTATTTGACTAGAGAGGACTTCACCCGATAGCCATTGGTGCTGCCAGACAGCAAAATCGGCATACTGAATGGGTAATTGTGCCAGGGGAGAAGGCTTACCGCTCAACAAGGCTTCATAAAGAGATGCTAACTGCTGCCAGAGAATGCCCATTGACCAGCCATCTGAAGCGATGTGGTGCATCACCAACAAAAGTATCTGCTCCTGTTCGTCTATTTGGAGCAAGCTAGCTCGCAGCATCAAGTCAGATTCTAAGTTGAAGGGGCGTTGCGCTTCTTGATTTAGAAGAGATTGTACCTGTTCCTGTGTTACTTTAATTATCTTGAGTTCAACTGGCCGAGGCTTGCCAATAACTTGTATGGGGCTACCATCCGGCGATGTAATAAAGTTTGTTCGCAATGCCTCATGATGAATAACGATCGCATTTAGTGCCTGTTGCAATATACTCGCCCTGAACTCGCCCGTTAAGCGCAGTGCATTGGAGATGATATAAGCTGGGCTGTTAGGTTCCAACTGCTCCAAAAACCACACTCGCTGCTGGGCAAAGGATAAAGGGACTGACTCGCGGTTGGTTATTGGGAGAATAGTCTGGTTGTGGGGGTCATTTTCTTGAGTCTGGGTTTGAGCTATCGCTTGAGCTAAACTAGCGATCGTTGGATTCTCAAATAGGATTTGCAACGGCATTTCTATCTGAAAGGCTTGGCGAACCCTAGACATGACTTGAGTCGCCAGCAGTGAATGGCCTCCCAATTCAAAAAAATTGTCGTAAATCCCTACTTGTTCCAAACGCAAAACTTTTACCCAGATGCTAGCTAAGACCTGTTCTGTAGCATTTTGGGGTGGGACAAAGTTAGTTGACACAAGATCAGATGTATGCGGTGCAGGTAAAGCGCGGCGGTCTATTTTGCCGTTGGGGTTTAATGGCAGGTTGTCCAAAAATACAAAGGAGGCGGGTACCATATATTCAGGCAACCGACCTTGCAAAAAGCGACGCAATTCAACCTGACTAGGAATTTGCTCTGGGTTGGCAACAATATATGCTACGAGTTGCTTGTCACCAGGAACATCCTCTCTAGCTATGACTAGAGTCTGTGTCAGTGCCGGATGTTGTCTTAATATCGCTTCAATTTCTCCCAATTCTATTCGGAAGCCACGAATTTTCACTTGGTAGTCAATACGACCAAGGAACTCGATATTACTGTCTGGTAGAAAACGTGCCAAATCTCCAGTTTTGTAAAGACGTGCCCCAACTTCAGAGCTAAAAGGGTTGAAAATGAACTTCTCTGTGGTTAATTCCGGACGGTTAAGATAACCTCGTGCTAGACCAATACCGCCAATGTGCAGTTCACCTGATTCACCAACAGGCACAGGCTGCAAATTTTCATCAAGGATGTAAATCTCTGCATTCGTAATGGGGCGACCAATGGGAGCAATGGTGTAATTAGTGCCGCGCTGACAAGTCCAGAAAGTAGCATCAATGGAAGCTTCTGTCGGGCCATAGCAATTATGGAAAACATTGTCCAAACTCAATTGGGCAAAGAAGCGTTCTATGAGTTCGCTAGGTAAAGCTTCACCACCGCAGGTAATATGCCTGAGAAATCGGCAATTCTCAATTCCCTTTTCTTCCAGTAAGACACGCAGTATAGAAGGTACTAAGGCCAAGACAGTGATTTGCTGCTCAGTAATCACCTTCACAAGGTAAGCAGTATCTTGCTGTCCACCAGGGCGAGCCAGGATCAATTGCCCCCCAAAGCACAATGGCCAGAATATTTGCCACACTGAGGGGTCGAAGCTAAAAGAAATAGTCAGTAAAACTTTATCTGCTGGAGTTAATCTAAAGTTTGTTTGCCGCCAATATAGTTGATTGCAGATACCACCATGAGGGATCATTACACCCTTGGGTTGTCCTGTAGAACCAGATGTGTAGATTACGTAGATTAGGTTATCAACCGTCGTTTGATTTATAGGATTTTCTTGACTGTTTTGGATGTTACCTTGCCAGTTTGAGTCTAGACAAAGCACTTGCGCCTGATGCGGTGGTAGGTTCTTGACCAATTTCTCTTGGGTCAACAACACTGGTGTCTGGGTATCTGATAAGATGAAGGCTAAACGCTCTGGGGGATATGCCGGATCTAAAGGCACATAAGCGCCTCCAGCTTTGAGAATAGCCAGTATTCCTACGATCATCTCCAAAGAACGCTCCAGGCAAATTCCCACAAGTACTTCAGGCCCAACTCCCAAAGTACGTAGGTAGTGCGCTAGTTGATTCGCCCGCTTATTTAACTGCTGATAAGTAAGTTGTATATCTTCAAATACTATAGCTATTGCTTGAGGCGATCGCTCTACTTGCATCTCAAACATCTCATGGATGCACAGATCGCAATCAACTACTTGAGTCTCATTACATGCCTCTAGAACTTGAGTGCCGATGATGTGAGTTAAGGTATTTAACGGAATATTTTGCTTATACTCTGGAGTCTGGCTATTTATCTGCATTTTTTATATATCAACTCCATCAACAAATGCGATTGTTTTAATTTATTATTTATTGTAAATGTTTTTATACCAACTTATCTCTGAGTCTCCACATTAATAAATGCCCTCAGGATAGAAGCCTAGCCAGGCTTAAGGGCAGTCCGGTGCGCGAAATGCTTCTGGTTTGTAGTACCCAGGCTAATTATATGCATCTTCAAACATAATTAATACTTAAAACTCTAGCTAATCGATTTTTGTTTTGCATAATATTTACCAAAAGTTTATAAAGTATTTTATTCTTAATTAAAACTTTAAAACGCATTTAAATTAAAAAAATTGCCTGATTACATT
>NZ_CAXTNP010000369.1:0-6458 GCF_964245575.1 uncultured Nostoc sp.
CCTGAGTAAAGTATGGCTTTGTTCTCTTTAGATTTTCTTTACGAATCAGCTCTAAAGGAGCATTAAAGCGATCGCGCAAAAAAGCCAAGTCACTGCGAACTGTCCGCTCACTAACTTTTAAAGCTTCGGCAAGGCTTAAAGTTGTTGGTCGGGTGGTCGTTCTGAGCAACGAATCAATTTGCAATAATCGCTCTAAATGCCTAGACATAAATATCTAATGAACAATTTAGCCTATCCTAAATGAGTTACCCGGCAAAAACACTTCCGCCTACAAAAATCCAACAAAATTCAATATCAATAATTAAAATTGATTAACGCTTAAAAATATTTGTCACTAAAGTAAAACACTTTTAGACCAAAAACGATATTCACACTCTGCAAATACGGCAACTTTATTTATAACTGTGCCTTAAAAGTGCGATCGCCCCCTCGCCCCCTACAGCTGCTCCATCTTGACACGCGCCACTTCCATCATCACCGTCGTAATCGGCACAAGTCGCCCCCACAGTGGTGTAATAGCTATTCCCAACTGGTGTTGTAGTCGAGCGCTCCCGAAACCGCTTCATGGTGATGTGAAACCACTCCCGTGTTTTTGGCATTGGTAGCCTGTACAGTTGGCAGGTGTTAACAAAGTAGTAAAATAGCCAATCCGCCTCAGTGTACATAAAGCAGCCGGGGGTTCCCTTCTCTAGATTGCTGTGTGTCTCGAAGAACAAGTTACGAGTTTTATTCCACCTATCGCCCTTAATCTCAATCAAAATTTCACCCGTCTGCGTTGTCCAAATGAGGTCAATATCTCTGTGTTGAAAGTTGGGGTCATCCTCAACATTAACAACGCTCCTTGTTTCTGACTTTGACCATAACCACGCCTCAATGTCAGCAGCAGCTTGTTTAGCTACCTGCACCGCGTCATCCATGCTGTAGGCGTAGGTCATAGTTTTAGTTCTACCATTCAAATTATTTAGTACAATTGTATTATTAAGTGATATAGAAAATTAATTTATGCACCTTCTGTGGTTTCGTCGAGACTTACGTTTGGCTGACAACGAAATTGTCGCCTTAGCCTCTGCTAATAATGCCGCAGTTTTACCATTCTTTATCATCGACCCTTGGTTTTATCAGTGGGTCGATGTAGGTAAAGCACGGGTGCGGTTTTTGTTTGAGTCTTTAGAGAATCTAGATAGCAATTTACAAAAATTAGGCAGCAAACTAATATTATTTGAAGGTAATGCTGTAGAGATTATACAAGAATTAACTCAACAATTAATACAGCAGGGACATAGACCAAAACTCTACTTTAATCGTGATGTACAAGTTGAGTATGGTATTAGCCGAGATCAAAGTATAGTTAATTTGTATCAAGCATTAAATCTCGAATATCATCTGGGACTAAATAACTTTTTACAATCACAAGATAAACGTGAGCAGTGGTTTAACGAATATTACACATATCAAAGACAATCTGTTTACCCAAAACCTACTAGTATTAATACTCCGGCACTGTCTTTAAATATTCCCCAGCTAACATTTACAGAACTAAAACAGAAATATCATGCTTTTTTGCAAACAGAACAGGTATATTTTCTTGGTGGAGAAACACAGGCACAAGCTACATTAAATTCATTTCTGAAAAGTAGATTTAATGGTTATCATTGGAAACTTTCACGCCCTTGGTTAGCACAGCTTGGAGCAACATCTCACCTATCACCACATCTGACTTTTGGTACAATTTCAACTCGCATTGTTTACCAAGAGACTAAGGCAAGGGCAGCAGAACTTACAAATCAACCCAAGGCAGAATTTTCCTTAAAAGCATATCGTGACCGCTTACGCTGGCATGATAGTTTTACACAGCGCCTTTATTTTTACCCAGAAATAGCTTACAAAAACCGTTATCCAGAATTTGATGAATGGTATACACCCCTAGAGTTACCACCAGAAAAACAAGAACTATTTCATGCATGGCTTGAAGGGTTAACAGGCTTTCCCCTCCTAGATGCCAGTATGCGACAACTAAAAACTATGGGTTGGATGAATTTTCGCATGAGGGCGATGTGTGCAACGTTTTTAACTATCAATTGCGGTATTTCCTGGCATCACGGCGCTAGACATTATATGAACTATTTAGTAGATGGAGATTTAGCAATTGATAATTGGCAGTGGCAGATGCAATCAGGTGTTACTAATCCCTTAAGTGATACTTTTCGCATATATAACCCAAATAAGAATATTCCGGAAAAAGACCCAGACCTCAAATTTATTTACTATTGGGTAAGCGAACTAAAAGCTTACAGTCTACCAGAAATTATTCAAGGTAAATATATTGGCACTAGTTCTTATCCAGAAACTATTTTAGATTGGGCTAAAACCCGCAAAGTTAACGGTAAAATCATCTCTGACCTTCGGAAAAAAGTAAGAGAAAGATTGACTCTCCAAGGTGGAACAGAATATGAAAGTGCAGTTGCAGCTAAAGAAACAGTCAATAAATACTGGCAGCACAAAGATAGACAGTACAAAGAATTCAAGGAATTAGAGGCAGAAGTAGAGTAAATCAATAGCGGGTTTTAATACTGCTAATCACTGCTCTCCATCTTTGTATAAAAATCTCACAGTCCGATGGCGCAACCGCCCGCCGTAGGCATCGCCCTTACATCCCATAAAGTTGCACGCAAGAAGCGATGGCGTAACCGCCCACCGTAGGTGATCGCCTTTATAGAATTCTTAGAGGAAAAATTAAACGCGGTAGAGGTGCGATCGCACTAAGAGCGGGCGGGTACGCTGTACAGTGACAGATGCATAAATCATCTGAATCTATTACGCTCCCATGAATGACGCGCCCTCTGCCACTCATTGCTAGCTTACCGCGCTGCTTACAGCACCCTTAAGGGCTGCAATTCCCTGTTCAATGCTAGCCCACAGACCCATGTCAGGTTCCTTACCGGCTATCTCTCGCGTTCCGACGAAGTAAAGAACGCCTTTAAGAATCTCTTGGTGAGCGCGATTTTCAAAATTAACTCGGTTGAGCGGTTCCATCAAATCTTGAAGGTCATCATTCAAGGACTGGGCAACCTTGTGTAGAACCAGCCCGGTCATTGTCTGTTGATGCTTTAGCAACTCAAGCTGTAAGTACTTGTCATACAGAGTTAGCTCGGAACCGCTCATCATTTGGCTTACCTTCTGGGCATGTTGTTGAGTAATGTCGCGAGGTTCTGCTGCGTTGCCGTATCTAGAAATAGCTGCTTCGATGATGCCGAGATTTTCGCGATCGCTCTTAATCATTCCTTCGAGCCGCTCGCAAATCGTATTGTCGTCCGTCTGTGCTATTAACTTTTGCTCAGTTTCCAACAGAACATTCTGAAAAAGCTTTAGATCAGCAAGCTTAGTCGCTATATTTGTCACATCGGTCATTATTATTAACTCCAGACTACAGGTTTTATCGGTTATGACAAGCTCCCCTCACTTTTTCCATATTCTCGTGAGGTTTAAGTAAGTCCGTCCCTCTTCAGAAAGATTTATATCAAGTTCGTTGTAGCAGGCTATCAACGCTGAATGGCACGAATAAAAGCGGAAATCCATACCAGATGGAGATTACAGCTTTTCATGAATGAGTAGTGAATGAATAGTCAGGCGATAGCCCTTGGCCCTTGGTGGGCACTCCGTGCCATCGCGCATCCCCATACCTGCGTTGAAGAGGAGACTTGCGCCTGGAAACAGCAGGTTCACTTTTTTCCGTTTTCCCAACAATGGGTCATAAGTTGGTATTTGAGTTCAAACTACTTTTATTGACTCTCACAATCTGATCGATGTATGCCTTGAAACTGGCGGGTACACTGTAGTTGGGCGGCTCGCTTGAATATAAATCGGGTGTATATTTGAGATCGCTTCTGTGGTAGCTTCCTAAGCGTCCAAAACGTCAATATTAAAAGGGGGGATGATGACCACAATCTCGAAAGACAATCAAGTTATCACGCTCATTAACGTCTTCACCGTCGAGCCGGAGAACCAACAAAGATTGGTCGAGATGCTCGTCGAGGCCACCGAAAAAACGATGAAGCATTTACCTGGCTTTGTCTCGGCCAATATTCATAAGAGTTCGGACGGGGTGCGAGTGACGAATTATGCCCAGTGGCGCACGCGTGAGGATTTCGAGGCGATGCAAAAGAACCCGGAAGCGACGGCGCACATGAAACCGATCATGGAGATAGCGAAGTTCGATGCTCATTTGTATGAGGTAGTGGAAAGTCTGTCGGTAGGCTAGCTGTCAGTCTTGAAGTGAGGTGGTTGCGCGTTTGCCCGAGACCGCCGCCCAACAGTGCTTGCATTCAAGCGACTTAACAGTGTGTCTTTTGAGAGTCAAAATTGCACCCCTGGAGCGGGAGCGATCAGCTACGCTGGGCGGTTACGCCATCGCCCTGCTTCCAAGAGAACTAAAAACCTGTTAACAAGTTATACCTCAAAGAACTGAGAAGCGATCGCCCTCCCACTTATCCCCTAGAACCGAGGAGCGATCAGCTACGCTGGGCGGTTACGCGCTTAATGGCGGCTGGGTATAACGGAAAATCGCACATTATTTGGTACAACAACGATAACCCAGACATCCTACTAGAGCAGAAAGTTAAAAAAGTTGTGCGCTCTGGTAAGCCAATCTTTTTGTATCGTTGCGGTGGTAGGGTGTCGTCGCCGCCCAAAGGCTACTACTGGCGGATGATGGACGAACATCCATCGATGCGGATTTATCAGTTAGAGGTTAAGGATGGGGAGTGATAGAGCGTAGTTTACCGTCGCAGGCATCGCCCCTCTAAAATTCTTAGAGGAAACACCAAAAAGAGCGATCGCTCCTCGTAGTGAAAATCAGCTTTATTGATTCAGTTGTTGTAAAGCGATTTTGAAGAGTCAGCGATCGCCCAAAGCATCCACTGATTCAGTTGCTACTATGGGCAGATATACAGAAATCCTTATACTGAACCTGAAACATCCTCTTCTTTTCGTGGAAAAAACATCAACCACATCAAAAGCCCCCTTCAGAGGGGCTTTTTTATGGCGGTAATGACCGCTTCAGTATTATCACCTAAACACTGTAAATTGGCATTACCCTCATAAAATACAAGCGAGGAAAAGCCAGCAATAGAGCGTAGTTTACCGCCGCAGGCATCGCTCCTCCATTTTCAACAGTAAACAAGAGTACTCAACATAACGAAAGAGAGTGGCTACTTTACTTGACCCGACAGTAGTCTTTATGATATTTCTCGTTCAGTTTCAGTCAAAAATTTGACCTTAGTTACTATGCCCACCGTTGCGATTATCTATTTCTCTGGTGCAGGTCATACTCATCTTATGGCCCAAGCTATTGCCGAAGGTGCAACTAAAGTTGAAGATACCACTGTTGAACTGCTACGGGTTACTGGAGAGCAGATTGTCAATGGTCGTTGGAAGAACGATGAGGGACTAGAAAAGCTCAACCAAGCTGATGCGATTGTTTTTGGCTCTCCTACCTACATGGGTGGTGTAGCGGCTCAGTTCAAGGCATTTATTGATGCTGCTAGCGAAGTTTGGTTCCGACACGGATGGAAAGACAAAATCGCTGCGGGTTTTACTCACTCTAGCTCCCCTAGTGGTGACAAGCAAGGCACACTCCTCTATTTAGCTACCAACGCAGCCCAGCACGGCATGATTTGGGTAAATGTCGGTGACTTGCAAAGCTTCTTATCTGGTAAAGATGATGGGGTAAATCGACTGGGAGGATTTTTAGGTGTCATGGGTCAAAGCCAACTCGATATGAGCGGCAAGGAACCAGTGCTAGATTCGGGTGATTACCTGACTTCACTACGCTTTGGGGAACGCATTGCAGAGGCAACTAAACGTTGGGTTAAGTAGCTTTTGACACTTCTTTTAGGTTATAGCACCCAAAGCATCTGACAAAAAATTCTTTTCGAGTCAAAATTGCACCCCTGGAGCGATGGCGTACCCGCCCTTACATGTGGCGATCGCACTGTTGCCAGGAGTGCGATGGCGTAACCGCCCACCGTAGGCAGATCGCCTCAACAAATGGGAACCCTGGTAATAGTTGCGTTTCTCACCCTCATGAAATTCTTAAACTTCCTCAAACCCAAACCAGCCCAGCCAACTATTGAAAGCTACGGGCAACTAAACTCTCATATTGAGCAACAGCAGATTCAATCGCTGATGGAGTGGCTGTTTGCTAGCTTAATGGCGGCTGGGTATAACGGAAAGTCGCACATTATTTGGTACGACAGCGATAACCCAGACCCCAGTTTAGAGCAGAAAGTTAAAAAAGTTGTGCGCTCTGGTGAGCCAATCTTTTTGTATCGTTGCGGTGGTAGGGTGTCGTCGCTGCCCAAAGGCTATTACTGGCGGATGATGGACGAACATCCATCGATGCGGATTTAGGGACTTCCAAGGAATAAATTACTCAACAAAAATCATAAGCTTACATTTAA
>NZ_CAXTNP010000370.1:0-6454 GCF_964245575.1 uncultured Nostoc sp.
ATTAAGCACGGTTTTGAAGACCAGCGAGTTTCGTGAGGAACTCGCTGAGTTTACTCTCTCCACGGTGCAAAAACTTTGGTAAAATGAGCAGCCTTTGAGAAAGTTACTATAAAAACTTTTGTAAAAAAAAGGCATAAGGCACTGAAATCATCCCTTCTCTACTTCCATTTTGAGGCTACCCAGAATTATAGTGAAACGGATGAAGTGTTAATATCAGGTCAGTAATGGAGCCTATTTACTGGAATTGCATAATTGCTCACGGCATCACTGCATTTTCATACTTTGGCATCCCCATAGTAATAGGGGTTTTCTTTGCCAAAACTAAAGCAACCATCCCTTCTAAGTTTTGGCTAGGCTTTTTCTTATCAGGTGGATTCGTACTATTTTGTGGATTTCATCACCTTCTGGCGGTCTTTGAGCCACATGTGGCAGTGTCTTTGCTGCACTTAGGTGTGCTTGATCTAATGGCGTTTATTTCCTTGTCTGCCTTACTCTACTTGATGCCAACCGCTTATCAAATTCTAGAGGCGATCGCCAGACATCAAGAAGATACGCACGAACTTCAACGCAGTCAGCAGATACAAAGGCTATTCCTAGATCAGGGCCCGTTTCTAGCCTATATCAAAGATGAGCAATCTAGAGTGCTTTATTACAACCAGGAGATACAGTCTAGATTTTCGGTAGATCCACAAGAATGGTTGGGGAAAACCGATAGTGAATTCTTGCCAGATCCAGAAGAGGGGCGGCGGGTAATGGAAAACGATCAAATCGTTTTGAAGACTCTACGTCCCTTGAAGCTGATTGAAGAGGTAAAAATTGCTGATAACGATCAGCTGTGCTACTGGCTATCGTTTAAGTTTCCGTTTAGCGATTACACAACGGGCGCTTACCGCATTGGTGGCATTAGTATCGATATTACAGAATCCATAGAAGCACAGCGATCGCTCACTGACCTAAATCGGCAACTAGAAGAAAAAACACTGAAATTAGAAGCAAAAAAACAAGAACTTATATATATCTCAGAGATGGCGGATATGCTTTATTCCTGCGAATCTGAAGATGAGGTGTATCAAGTGGTCGCTTTAACCTGTTCTAAGCTGTTTCCTAATATGAGTGGTTGTATTTATATAATTGCTAATTCTAAGAATTATGTTCAGATGAATAGTTTTTGGGGAGATGAAAGAACTAGTAAAGAAATATTTTCCCAATCTGAGTGTTGGGCATTGCGGAGAGGGAAATTAAACCTTTTATCACCTCGTCACTCAGGACTGATGTGCAATCACTTAATACAGCCTGTTAGCGGCACACATTTATGTGTTCCCTTGTTTGGACAAGGCGAAGTAGTTGGGATCTTACACATTTATGCGCCTGAAGAAATCAGTCCAGAAGCTCAACAAATTACTGAGATTATTGCTAGAACCTTAGGCATTGCACTAAATAATCTCTCGATAAAGCAACGTCTAACCTATGATAACTTGCGGGATGGGATGACCCAACTATTCAATCAAAACTATATGCAAACCATAACGGAACAGAGACTAGCCGAGGCTGAACGGTCGGGAGAAACTCTTAGTGTTATTTTCCTTGATATCGATAACTTCAAATCTTACAACTCGCGCTATGGACATTTGACTGCCAACATTGTTCTCCAGGGATTAGCAAAACTGCTGTTAAAATCTATTCGCTCCTTTGACATTGCTTGCAGATGGGGTGGTGAAGAATTTGTGATCGTGATGCCTAATATGACACTGGAAAACCTTAGGAAGCGAGTAGAACAACTTAGGATAGATGTTGAACAAATGCAATTGAAGGATGGCGATCGCATTCTCGAAGGCATTACCGCTTCTTTTGGAATAGCTGTATCAGAACCAGGGATTACAGTTAAAGATTTTCTGAATCGGGCAAATCAAGCAATGCTTGAGGCAAAGCGAACAGGCAAGAATCGGGTTATGGAGTATGTAAATAACTATTATTAATTCATAATTTATAATTCATAATTCATAAAACGGCATCAGTAGAGACGCGATTAATCGCGTCTCTACAAGAGTAGTGTCATACTTTCCAGCATAGAAATCAGAAACTTATAAATTTACCGTATAAAAAACAACTCCCTGATGTGGGAGTTGTCATTTTGGATTCGAGTAATTTTTTAAAACATTCAGAATGGAGCGATGCCTGCGGCGGGCTGCGCCTACGCCAAACAGATGGCAGCCAAAATAGCCGCGATGACATAAAATACTCCAACTACTTGCAATTCTGACCAGCCAGTGAGTTCTAAATGATGGTGTAAGGGTGCCATTTTGAAGAGGCGCTTGCCTTTGCCATCAGGGCCTTTGGTGGCTTTGTAATAACTTACCTGTGCCATCACTGAAAGAGTTTCTACGAAGAATATACCACTGAGAATGAACAGAGCTACTAAGGTGTTTGTCAATAGGGCTACAGCCGCTAAAGCGCCGCCCAGTGCAAGTGAACCGGTATCTCCCATGAAAACGCGGGCTGGGTTACGATTATGAGCTAAAAAACCTAAGCACCCACCACTTAAAGCAGCACAGAAAACCATCAACCCAGGTGCTGTAGGTGCGACTAAAGCACCTAATGCTAAAAGTGCGATCGCTACTGTTCCTGCTGCCAAGCCATCAATACCATCTGTTAAATTAGTCGCATTACTTTCTGCAACTAGCACAAAACCTGCTAAAGGCCAAAATAGGAATCCTAAGGGTAGTGTGAAGCTAACCCAAGGTAAAGCAATATTTGTAATATTAGAAGGTTGATTAAACATCAGCCATAGACAAAACACTGCCGCAAAACCCACCTGCAAAGCCAGTTTCGTTCCGGGAGATATACCTTTATTTGATTTACGGCGCAGAATTTGCCAATCGTCCAGCCAGCCAATCAATCCGTAGCTGATTGTCAATGCCGAAACTGCAAGCACATCTGTAGCAAAGTTAGACAATATGCAGGCAATTATCACACCTACAGGTATAAAAAATATACCTCCCATTGTTGGCGTGCCTGCCTTTTTTAGATGGGCTTGGGGGCCATCTTCGCGAATTATTTGTCCAGTTTTGAGTGCTTGAAGTAGGGGTATTACCCAATAGCCCACGGCACCTGAACCCATAGCACACAATAGTAGTGGCAGGGTTAACGACATACTTTGCCAGGGTAGCCTATTGGCCATCGAATCCAATAAAAATGCTGTTGTAGCTAGCCCTACGGTTAATAAAGAGGCTAGAGCAATTCCAGAAATATTTAAACCTTGCTCAGGAGATAATTTAGCGTCCACAGAAGTTTCCCTTCACTCCACACATATAAAATTCAATATCAGCAACTAGGGATACTACCAAGTCCCTAGGCTGAAAAGGCTAATCCTCGGCGATTCCTATATCGTCATCATCATCAAGGTCGTAGCCAATCCCATCTTCTACACCCATTAGGGAGTCTATTTCTACTTCGTCATCTTGAAAATCCGGTTCGTGAACGTCACGCGCGATGATCCGACCGTTGGTTTGCAACCAGTCCAAGAAAGAGGACTCTTGCTTTAAGGGGATAACATCAGCTCGCTGATTACGGGGTACTTCACGTAATGGAGAGTTCAACATATCGAGGAGGACAAGAAAAGGTATACGTAAGTTGACATTTAGAGTCTATCACTTGGCACGGATTTATTTAGTTATCTTTTCAACCCTTTCATTAATAAATCCGCATTCAGATAGAAATTTTTTATTTAATAGGCATAAGGCTTAGGTCAAGCGATTTAGTAGTAATTTTTATGGCTCTGCACATAGGTCATGAATATCTTGTTTATGCTGATGGAAAGGACTGATTTTTGAGGTGACAGGCGATGATCACAAAAGCGACTCTTATAGATGCGATCGCACTTACTAATCGCGGTCTACTGGCGACCCAAGCACAGAAACAGGTTATCTTAGCAGCGATCGCCAATTTAGAAGATTTTAATCCTACACCCCGTCCGGTAGAAGCTAACAATTTGCTTGATGGCAATTGGCGATTACTATACACCACTAGCAAGGCTCTTTTAAACTTAGATGGTCTACCTTTGTGCAAACTGGGTCAAATCTATCAGTGTATCCGGGTTGATACTGCCAGTGTTTACAACATAGCTGAGATTTCTGGCTTACCTTATTTGGAAGGATTAGTTAGCGTTGCTGCTAAATTTGAGCCAGTTTCAGGTCGGCGTGTCCAAGTAAAATTTGAGCGGTCTATTATCGGCTTACAACGTTTAATAGAATACAATTCTCCGGTAACTTTTATCCAACAAATTGAAGCAGGTAGAAAATTTCCCGCAATTGATTTTGCAATCAAGAGTGATAAACAGCAAGGCTGGTTAGATATCACCTATATAGATAACGATCTGCGGATTAGCAGAGGTAACGAGGGAAGTGTCTTTGTCTTAACTAAAACATAAGTTTCTACAAAATAAACGCTTGCGAACGAAGGTACGCTATAACGTGTGCCTTGTCAAGTGGTGTATAATAAAATTTTCAATTTGGGGTAGGGAGTGAGGAATGGGGAGTAGGGAGTGGGGGAGATAAGGGAGGTGAGGGAGATGAGGGAGAAAGAATAATTAATATTCAATTCCCAATTCCCAATTCCCAATTCCCAATTCCCAATTCCCAATTCCCACTCCCCCACTCCCTACTCCCTACTCCCAATTCAGACAAATAACTTAACAAAGACTCTTGCTGCTACCTTGAGGTTGTAGAGTGAAATCAATTAGCCCTCTAGATTGGCGATTGATAACTAAAAGGGAAAATAATCATGGTTCAACGTGGTTCTAAAGTACGTATTCTCCGCCCTGAATCCTACTGGTTTCAGGATCTAGGAACTGTGGCTTCCATTGACCAAAGCGGCATCAAATACCCTGTAATTGTCCGCTTTGATAAGGTCAATTACGCTGGTATCAATACCAACAACTTTGCCCAGGATGAATTAGTTGAGGTTGAAGCACCAAAGGCTAAAGCAGCGAAAAAATAGCAGCAAGCTACAAGGGGCTTGTTTGATGCGATGATGAAGGGTAGTCTGAAGTCTGAAGTATGAAGTCTGAAAATTTCAGTTCATTCATCTTTCACCCAAGCCTACCCTAATCTATGAGAAGCTGCCCTGCGGGTATTTACGGTTTCTCTTGGGTAGTAATACGAGCCATCTACAAATGGGTAAGTACTACCTTATCTGTTACTTATTGACTCCCCCAAGTACATCAAAATTGCTTGCTTAATCAGTTTGAATGCCTGAACTGCCTGAAGTTGAAACAGTCCGAAGGGGCCTAAATCAATTGACCCTTAACCAAGAAATTACGGGTGGAGATGTGTTGCTCGATCGCACCATCGCCTACCCGTTTTCTGTTGGTGAGTTTGTTGATGGAATTAAAAAGAATGCGATCACTACTTGGCATCGTCGCGGTAAATATCTCCTCGCCGAACTCTCTTCCACAGGTTGGCTAGGGGTTCATCTGCGAATGACCGGTCAACTACTATGGCTGCATCGAGATGAACCATTACATAAGCACACGCGGGTTAGATTATTCTTTGGGGAACAGCAGGAATTACGCTTTGTTGATCAGCGTACCTTCGGTAAAATTTGGTGGGTTCCGCCTGGTGTTGCTGTAGAAAGTATTATGACTGGTTTGGCAACACTAGCAGCAGATCCATTTTCACCCGAATTCACTGTTGAATATCTAGCTCTCAAACTCCAAAACCGCCGCCGTCCGATTAAAACTGCACTACTCGATCAATCGGTAGTGGCGGGATTAGGTAACATTTATGCCGATGAAGCCTTGTTTAAGAGTGGAATTTTACCTGAAACCTTGTGTATAGATTTGCAGCTAAAGCAAATTGAGCGTTTGCGAACAGCCATAATTCAAGTGTTAGAAACCAGCATTGAGGCTGGCGGTACAACTTTTAGTAATTTCTTAAGTGTTAAGGGTGTCAACGGCAATTATGGTGGTGTTGCCTGGGTTTATAACCGCGCTGGAGAACCCTGTCGAGTTTGTGGCACTCCAATTATGCGGATTAGGTTAGCTGGGCGATCTAGTCACTTTTGCCCACAGTGTCAAACGCTACGGGGAGTTAGGAGTTAGGAGAGACGCGATTAATCGCGTCTTTACACAGGAGTTTTTACTTCTAACTCGGAAGTCTTTTAAAATGCGGATAAGTCTAATCTAGAAATTTGAGAGGGGAATTCATGGCAGTCAAGAAAGGAGATATGGTTCGCGCTATCCGCGAGAAACTGGAAAACAGTCTAGAAGCAAAAGCCAGTGATACTCGCTTTCCTCTTTATTTGTTTGACAGCAAGGGCGAAATTGTAGATATCAAAGGTGATTACGCCCTTGTTAAGTTCGGGAAAGTGCCTACGCCAAATGTTTGGTTACGTGTGGATCAGCTTGAAGAGTTTAAATAATAAAAAATAAGAACCCCACCCCGCCAAAGCTATGCTT
>NZ_CAXTNP010000371.1:0-6376 GCF_964245575.1 uncultured Nostoc sp.
TCCGAGTTCAGAGGCTCAACTTCCGAGTTTAGAGGCAGTTCTAACTGTCTTCTGCACTATTCAAAGTAGAACTTAGGATTGAGTTTATCATCTGTATCGGGGACAGAGATTCATTTAACAATAACTATTAATCCAAAATCTAAAATCTAAAATCCAAAATGGTCAAGATGCGGGCGTTATTGTCTGGGTATTACGGTAAAGGTAATGGTGGTGACGAAGCTTTGTTGGCGACGCTTTTGCAAATGCTACCATCTGATGTAACGCCTGTGGTGCTTTCTGGTAATCCAGAACAAACGCGCGATCGCTACAATGTAGAAACCTACGATCGCATGGCTCCCTTAGCAGTGCTGCAAGCTTTACGCTCAAGTGATGCCTTGATTTGGGGCGGCGGGAGTCTCATTCAGGATGTTACCAGCACTATCAGCCCATTTTATTATGGGGGATTGATGGCATTGGCGCAGAAAATGGGTTTGAAAACTGTTGCTTGGGCGCAGGGTATTGGCCCGTTAGTGCGTCCGCAAACTCGCTGGCTGGCACGGCAAACCTTTGGTAATTGTACCAAAATCAGTGTCCGCGATCGCGCCAGTGCTGCTTTATTATCTGATTGGCAAATTCCTTGTATTATAGCTCCTGACCCAGTTTGGGCGTTGGAGTCAAAACCAGTTCCAGGACTTTGGGATTTACCTGCGCCGAGAGTTGCACTAACGTTGCGATCGCATCCCCAACTTACAGAAACACGCCTAGCAAACTTAACTCGTGCTTTGGTTGACTTTCAAAAAGCTACGCAAGCTTTTATTTTACTACTGCCATTTCAAAAAAGTGAAGATTTAAGTATTGCCGAAGCCATTCAACCACATCTTAAAGATGTTAGCAAGATTTTATGTCTGGAAGATCCGCAACTTTTGAAAGGTGTGTTTCGCGGCGTTGAAATGGCGATTGGGATGCGCCTACACAGCTTGATTATGGCTGCATCTGTTGGTTGTCGCTGCTTTGCTCTCAGTTATGATCCTAAAGTAAATCGTCTGATGGAAGACTTGGAAATGCCTGGATGGGATTTAGCTAGTTTACCAGATGACCCCAATTTGATTAGTCTGACTTGGATGGAGCATTACGCTAATGGTGATCCGTTATCACCAGAGCAAATACAATCTTTAGTAGATAGAGCATTAATGCACCGCGAGTTATTGAGCCACGCTTTATGTAATAAGTAAGAGTGAACAATGTAGAGCGAATAAAATGGAAAACTTTTAGAACTTACCCACTGTACAAAAGAATCATATTGTGTATCTACGCAAATCCCTCTTTTGCGGCTTTTATTAATCATTCTTTTAGCGGGAAGGGAGTAATTGTCAAAATTTTATGAAGTGATTATAAAAATACCTCAGTATTTATTATCCAGATTCACTTTAGCGATACTATTTACTAAATGCAAAAATAATTATTGAGATAATTTTAATGATCAGCTTTGGCTTTTGGAACCTAATTATAGTAATTTTAGTTGCTTTAGTTCTCAAAAATAATTGGCGATTAGATGAAGAAAAGGCAGCCTGGAAAAATTCTTTATTCTTAAAATCTTCAGTGATCCAACGGTTGATACAATTTTTTCGTCAACCAATTGTTAACTTCCTCCTCCAAGCAAGTGTTGTATTAGTCGTTACAAGATTTCTCTGTTATACAGGTTGGCTACTTTATTTCCTAAACCAGCCAAATCCACCTTTATGGGATTTTCAGTGGTATTATGTGGCGAGTAAATTGGCTCATCAGCATGTGAGTCCTTTTAATGTCGAGATTTTTAATCAGAATTTTTGTACCATAACTACGGTGTGTGGCTCTCTTCCACCGTTTGTCTATCCACCTAATATTATTCCTCTCATCTGGTTTCTCGGTTATTTTTCGATGAATACTGCATTTAAAATCTCGATTTTAATGCATATATTAGCAATCGGATTAGCCTTATGGGGAGCGAATATATTGCTAGAGTCGAAATCACGAGCTTTCAGAACTATTTGCACAATCTCTATTGCCTTAATTTATGGCGTAGTTCGCGATCTTCAAGTTGGTAATATAGCAATTTTGATTGCAGTTCTTATCTTATGGATGTTTATCTTTGCTAGAAAAAATCAGGATATTCCAGCAGGAATTTGCTTAGGGCTTGCCCTTTGTAAACCAACATTAGCTGCATTATTCGTTCTGTATTTTCTATTTAAAAGACGGTTCTCTCTAGTTTTTGTATCTGTTATCACAGTAACTTGTCTAGCATTTTTAGGTCTAGCCTTGACAGGTAATTCTTTGACACAATTCGTGTCGGATGCATCTCGTGGATTTTCCCTCTGGCAAAACGATCCCGCAGTTAGCCCTTATATATCGATCAGTCGTCTAGATTTGATGGTTGTGGGGCCGAGATTAGTTCCCAATAACCCATTCTTTGCCAAGCTTTTGTCAAACTTAATTGTTCTGATACTTCTTGGTTTGACGGGTTGGTATTGGTATTTACAACAATCTCTTACAGACTGGTCAAAAAAAATATATTTAGCAGAAATGGTAATAGTTTCTTGCTTGAGTATTGGCATCAATTATTCGCAGGAAACTAGTTCTGTGATGTTAATACCTGCTGTTGTTTTTTTGCTCAATGATTTGCTGTATCAGATCAGGCATTGTAAATTCTCTAGGAGAAGAATGTCTGTTTGGTTAGCAGGGGTTTGCTGTCTTGCAGTGCAAACAGCAGTTATTCATGGCTGGCTCATCCACTCTCTAGCAAACCGATGGAACGTGAAAGCAGGGGAATTGCCATACATTATGAAAATAACTATCTTCGCCCTACCGAGTTATGCGGTTTTAGGAATCACTCTGAGTATTTTAGTTTTAGCAATTAGTTCCCTTCGTCAAAAACAGGTGATGAAATTTGAATCTTTGAATCGAATTGAGATATAATTCGTAATTCGTAATTCGTAGTTGCTAGGACTTACGAATTACGAATTAGTAATTATTTGCTCATATTGATACTAAAGTTTAAAATTAGATTTACCTTTTACCGCTAACAATTCCTGACCATTGAACTTTTTTCTCTTTCTCCCGGCGGTAAGAAAAGAAATGCTCTGGAGTTTGGAAAGTACAATAAGGTGCGATCGCAATTTGTTCTGCACTAATTCCCATGTTTTCCAGTTGTAAGGTATTCACTCGCCGGACATCTAACCTTACCTTTCCAAGATTGGGGTCTTCTAGTAAGGGTGAATTTGGTAATTCATACAATGCTTGAACAATTTTTTCTTCATCGTTATATGGTATAATGCTAGCTCCGATTTCAGCAGCCACTTCGATAGAGACTTGGTAAACCTCACCAGTGATCGCCGGCCCCATCGCAATGCGTAAATCATCAAGTTTGCTGCCTTGAGATTGTAATTGAGCGATCGCTAAGGGAACAATCTTTTTGGCAGTCCCTCGCCAGCCTGCGTGTAATGCTGCCACCCGTCCAGTTTGCACATCCCCAATTAACACGGGTGTACAATCTGCACTAGCGACCCAAACAGCTTGGAGAGGTTGTTCGCTAACTAAACCATCTGCCGATGCCAAATCCTCCCCAGCAGTGCTTAAGAAGCTCTCAACTTCTTGGGGGGTGAGAACAGTATTGCCATGAACCTGCTTTAAGCGATAGACTGATGCCTCTGGTTGCAATACTTCTGTGATAACTTGTGGCGATCGCGGCCAAAACTGCTGGGTGAAGAAGCCGTGATGCCAACGTTCCAGAATACTACAAGTTAGATAGGGCAGTCCTTCCCAATTGCGCCAGTGCCAAGTGTGCATCTTCAACCAAACCTAAACAGAAATCACTCATCAGCCAATCAATGCTAACTTGAACAACGGAATTTGGGTTAACTGCTGTGGGATTTAATTTGCAAAACTTGGAAGCAGCCTTGAAAGCAGGGCGTAAGTATACATATTTACCATTTTCCCTCCACTTTTTTGAAAGCGTCTCTTCAACTAATCAAACCCTCTGGAACTTACTCAACCAAGGGGCTATTTCCGGAACAGTAGTAATCGCAACTGTGCAATCTGCTGGGCGGGGACAATGGGGACGCCAGTGGATTTCTCCGGTTGGGGGATTATATGTTTCCGTGGCGATTTCTTTCGACCACAAAATAGAGGCTACTGACAGCTATCAGCTAACTTTCGCTACTGCTTGGGGAATTGCCTCTCAATTGCGCCAATGCGGTGTTGATGTTGGGATAAAATGGCCCAACGATTTAGTTTTAAATGGTCGCAAACTAGGTGGCATTTTGACAGAAACCAAAGTAAACAAAGGACAAATTATACAAGCAGTAATTGGTGTTGGTATTAACTGGACAAACCCAGTACCCGAAACTGGAATAAATCTGGAATCGTGGCAAGCTTCCCAAGATTTCAGACCAATTTCTTGTCTGGAAATGCTCACCTCTACAGTATTGCTGGGAATAGAATCCGGTATAGAGTGCCTTTGCCAAGAAGGAGTAAACGTACTTTTGTCTCGCTATTTAGATTTGCTTACAAACATGGGCGATCGCGTCTACGTCAACAATATTTCAGGTAAAGTAGTTGGGGTGACTCCTCAAGGAAATTTACGAGTTGATTTAGAAACACATGATACAAAGGAACTAATTACACCGGAAATTTATATTGAACCCGGTACAATCAGTTTGGGGTACCATAAATCTTCCGTTTAAATTTGAGGTTTGTTCAAAATTTCGCTCTTTGGGCAAGACAAACCACTAGCATCATCTCTTCCTTGCTAATTACACACAACTGAGAGAACAAATGACGCAGCGCAATAATTCTGCCCCTCATCGTTTGCATTACTTATGGCAGCAAGGTCTAACAAAAAAACGTTTTGCCTCAACACTACCAGCTCAGAGCCTCTGTTGGCTGAGTAGCGTCAGCCTCCTTAGCGGCGGCTTTGTGTTTGCCCAAACGGAAACACAAATAGACAATATCGTTCCCACAGTTGAAAGTTCCCAGCCAACAGCAGTTACAAATCCAGTTAAAAAGCAGGCTGTTGCACCAGAAGCCGCTCAAGCGCAACCGGAATTTTCCCAACGGCGAGCCAGACTCAGACAGAGACTACACAAGCCAGAGGTTGCTCAATCAAAAGAGCCAGTTAGGCAGTCTACACCCAAAATCGAAGCTGCCCAACCTGTTGTAATTATCAGACAGTCAAAGCCTAAGGTAGAAGCCTCCCAGGTTACTCCTGCACGGGTGAGACAGGAAAAACCCAATACCCCTTTGCGCTCTTTACCTGAAAAACTTCCAGAAGTTGCTCAACCATCAAATAACTCGAACAGCTCTGTCAGTGCAACGGCGGAAAAAACCAAGGATTATAATAACGCTTATATAGATCCTAATAGTTATGACAGTGGTGCCACAGGTAGTTATCAAGCACCAAATTCCGTAATTCTCACAGAACGCTCCAGTGGTTGTCGAGCCATTTTGCCATCAGGGCAAAGTGTATTAGGGGGCGTTTGCGCCAAAGTACCACAAAGGAGTGTAGCTGATTCTAATAATAAACCAGCACCTACTTGGCTCAAAAGAAGTCAAAATGCACAATTACCAGTAGTTTCACCTGTGCGGCAGATTGCATCTTCTACTGGCAACACTAGCAGATGGCGTGCCACTCCAACTCAAAGTGGTTCTAGCGGTGTCACCAAGAGCGGATTTCGCCCTAATCGGTTTATTCCGAGTCCCGGCGAGTTCAGCCCCACAACAGTGAGTGCAACTCCCATCGCACCGAGTGGTGGTACTTTACCGCCACCAATGGCAGATGGCAATATTGCACCCCGTCCCAGCAACGTAGCTTATGACTTCTCACTAGCATCAGTATTGCCGCAAATCCCCTACACGGCGAGAGTCGCCTATAGTGGTACGGGAATGATGTATCCACTGTCTATACCCGCCGCCATCACTTCTGTATTTGGTTGGCGAATTCATCCAATCACAGGTAATCAACGCTTCCATGCTGGTACAGACTTAGGTGCGCCTACGGGAACACCAGTTTTAGCAGCAGCTGCTGGTCAAGTGGAAACTGCTAACTGGGTGGGTGGTTACGGTTTAACCGTTATTCTAAATCACAAATCTGCTGAACAAACTCTCTACGGTCACATGTCAGAAATCCTTGTTCAACCTGGTCAATGGGTACAACCTGGAACTGTCATCGGGCTAGTTGGCAGCACCGGGAACTCCACAGGCCCTCACCTGCACTTTGAAGTTCGCCACCTGTCACCGAATGGGTGGGTTGCTACTGACCCAGGCGTGGAATTACAAAGCGCCCTCAGCCAGTTAGTGCGAGGTTTACAAACTGCTCAGGTAAGCCAAGAACCAGGTAGCTGAGACTGGGGACTGGGGACTGGGG
>NZ_CAXTNP010000372.1:0-6343 GCF_964245575.1 uncultured Nostoc sp.
ATGTTATTTTCTTATCTCCCCCTGCTCCCGTACCTTTTCCCCAGTCCCCTTGACTGGAAAAAACCACCTGACGCGGCTGCTGCGGATTCCGTACTCCTTCGCGCCATCGCTGTTCCCACCAGTAGGCACGCGTTAGATCGTATTCACCGTTGGGCATTTTCTGAAAATACTTGACGGTGAGGGGGTAAGCAGAGCCTAGTGCTGCAAATATTGATTGCTTAGATAAATCAATCGCTGGCGGTTCTGGGTAATGATGCGAAAAACGGCTTCTGATTTCTTTGGTTAGGCGTTGCAGGATTTGCCCCTCCTTGGGAAAGGGTTGTTCTGCCCAACGAAACACTTTTAGATAAGTAGTTCGTTGCACCGACCAGACAAATACCGAAAGTTCCGCAGGCAAGTTTTCGGAAATAGTCCCGCTAGCAGGTGTAGTTGCAGTGGGGATTTTAAGGCGAAAGCCTTCCGAAGTAACCACTTTTTCTCTATTTCCGGGTTCAAAATCTGTTTGTAACCAGCTACGCACAGTTGCTATATCCGGAGTTGGAACTTCTAAATAAAGAATTTCTCTCATCGTTTCCTGACATCTCCGATCAATCTACTCACTAAGACAGATTTTATGAAGGCACAAAGTAAGGTAGGCTCCGCCCTATTACTTTCGTAAAGATTCAGTGAAGAAATTTTAAGAATTTGTCAAATTTATTGTTCATTTTGTATTTCTGTAAACCCACGCCATGAATTATCCCATTCCAGACAGTCCCCAGGAAATTGTTGCCCTGCGACAACAGCCAATTGATGAAGAACTAGTTGCCAGTGCGATCGCTGGATTAATTAAAATTGTCCGCGCTCAGGGTCAATCTTTGGAAGAATTAACCGCTCAGTTGCTAGCAGATGATCCACTGCTGGATCAGCAACAACGTCGCTGGTTGAGTCAATTAGTTGCCCAATCCTGGGAAAAGTTCTCCTAAAACCTTGCATAGGATGAAGTTTTTGTCGCAGCATTAGATTTTTAGTTCTGCACCTAAATGTTGGCGATCGCATTTTAGGTATAGGAGTAACATGTCTGGAATTGGCAATTGGGTTGCTATTTTTGCATTTACGGCACAGAAGCCACTAACTTAACCATATCAGCGTTTTACGTTGCTAATGAATTTTACAACGTTCTTAAACGGAAAGACCTCTGGTTTGCACCAGGGGTTTTTTTTGGAGCAATCCTCATGCTCTTTGAGCGGCGGCTCGACACCTTAGCGGAATAAATGTTTTTGGCACACAACTTAGTTGAGCGATCGCACTTTGGCTGTCAAAATGAGAATGATTATTTATGTGGAATTGGTAATTGGACTGCTATTTTTGCATTTACTGTCCTGTGACTGGAAACTTTTTCTGGTAAATGCTTAAACCTTCGCCTCAAAAGCCAGAGCGTATCTTAGTCCACACACTACCACCAAAACCCCCTGTTACACTAATGCTTCTCAACTGGGTAGGTGAGTCGATTCTGAGGTTCAAAGTTCCACTACCTGCAACAACACCCTTGGGTGTGTAATACGTTCATGTACCTAAAATACTGGAGTTTTGAGAAACGTTGTCGAACTGTTCGACTGTGATTGCGTTAGGAACCCAACACTGCTGTGGTGGTTGAAATCAGTTTAATGTCGTTTCCTGCGGCACTCATGCTGTTTGGCTAACAGGTAATTTCAATTAGCACAAGGGACAGATGGTTTTTGCCAGTACATCTTACACTACATGGCGCTTTTTGTCAACTAGAAGTTCTCACCGCCGCCTCCGCTTGAGAGTGCAATAACAAACCGTATTCCAAGCCTTCCACCACAGCTTGATAAGAAGCCTCCAAAATATTGGTAGAAACCCCTACCGTTGTCCAGCGTTGACGACCATTGCCCGATTCTACCAACACACGGGTTTTCGCCGCAGTGCCCGTATGTCCGTTGAGAATCCGCACCTTGTAATCTGTCAAATCAAAGGTTGCTATTTGGGGATAAAAATTCACCAAAGCCTTGCGTAAAGCTGCATCCAACGCAGCAACGGGGCCGTTACCTTCCGCCGCCTCCAGAATATTTTTGCCGTCAACAGCGAGTTTAACTGTAGCTAGGGCATTGCTAGTTTCTTTCCCTTCAATCAAATCACAGTGGACTTGAAAACCTTTGACTTCAAAAAACTTCTGGCGACCTCCCAAAGCTTCGTGCATCAGTAGCGCAAAACTGGCCTCTGCTGCTTCAAATTGAAATCCTTCACTCTCCAAATCTTTGAGGCGCTGGAGAATTTGCTTGGCTTCTGCCTTTAGCTGATCGAGGTCAATTCCAAAACTGCGGGCTTTGGCTAAAACATTGCTGAGTCCAGATTGTTCAGAAATCACGATGCGGCGATGATTCCCGACTTGTTCCGGTTGAATATGTTCGTAAGTCAGGGGATTACGTTCCACGGCTGATACATGAATACCGCCCTTGTGAGCAAAAGCCGAAAGTCCTACGAAGGGAGCGTGTTCATCTGGCGCAAGGTTGACCACCTCACTAACAAAACGACTAGCTTCTGTAAGTTGTGTTAGCTGGTCTTCTGTGATACAACTATAACCCAGCTTCAATTGTAAATTGGGAATTAACGAACAGAGGTTAGCATTACCGCAACGTTCACCGTAACCATTAATTGTCCCCTGTACCATCTTCGCCCCTGCCATCACGGCGGCTATTGCGTTAGCAACCGCCATTTCCGAATCGTTATGAGTGTGAATTCCAATTTGAGGGATTGGGGATTGGGAAGAGTCTTTCCTAGTCCCCAGTCCCCAGTTCCCAGTCACCCTTACCACATCTTGAACAATTTGGCTAATTTCGTGGGGTAAAGTGCCACCATTGGTATCACAAAGGACTAGCCATTCAGCACCAGATGCGATCGCAGCCTCTAATGTCTGTAAAGCATAATCTCGATTGTGCTTGTAGCCATCAAACCAATGTTCGGCATCGTAGATAATGCGACGACCTTGAGAACGGAGGTACTCAATCGTGTCGCGAATCATCGCCAAATTTTCTTCTAATGTCGTCTTGAGGCTTGTTGTGACATGTAAATCCCAAGACTTGCCAAAAATCGTTACCCAGCGAGTCCCCGCAGCCAAAATATCCTGTAGCATCGGTTCGGTTGCAGCAGTGGAATTGGGGCGTCGAGTCGAACAAAAAGCCACAATTTCAGCAAGTTTTAGCGGATCTTCTTGGAGTTGCCAGAAAAATTGTACATCCTTGGGATTGGCACCAGGCCAACCGCCTTCAATAAAGGGAATTCCCAGTTGATCGAGTCTACGAGCAATGCGTAACTTATCTTCTATCGATACTGATAGCCCCTCGCGCTGAGTGCCATCTCGTAATGTAGTGTCATAGAGCCAAAGTTGAGGTAAAGAATTTGTGGTCATAAAAGTGGGACCGACGAGACAACTTTCGAGGCAATGTGTCAATATACAACAAAACGCCAGTTTGGCAATTTAAAAATGCCTAAGGTACTAGCTCAAGGTAAAACAATTGAGTGCGTAAGCAAAAGCAATCTCCGAACAATTTTGCTGCAAAATGGTATTGACCTCTACAATGACGGTGCTAAGGTAATAAACTGTCGGGGCATTGGCAGTTGCGGAACTTGCGCGGTTAAGGTAGAGGGCGAAGTATCAGCAGCGAATTGGCGTGATCGAGCACGACGTTCGCTTCCTCCCCATTCTCCTACAACAAACTTGCGTAAGGAACAGTCAAACTCAAGTTTTAGGCGATGTGAAAGTGACAAAGTTTGATGGATTTTGGGGACAAGGTTCTCGAATAGTGTGGACACCAAAAGGTTAAAAAGGAGTAAGACAACATGGGTAGATGGACACCCTTAATTTTAATGGCTGGAGGTTTAGCCATTCTGCTTGGTACATTACTGGGCATCAACTTTCCTATGGGCGTACAAACCGCTAACGCTCCCAGTGACAAAAAATCACAAGTCCTGCCAGCTAATATCAATGTTAATAGCAGTGCTGGCAGCAAGAATGAAGAAACTGCAACTGAAGGAAATGAAACAACCGAAACAAACGCAAACAGGCGCGCTATTGTAGCTCCAAGACCTGACAACAGGAGTAACGTTGCCCAGAATCCTTCTGATGACTCAACATCACCTGCTGACACTACAACAGACAATAATACAGATTCTTCACAAACAAATACGCCATCCAGCGAGACAAATCAAGGCAACGAACCAATTCGCGCCTTGTGGTAACGATAGATCCGTCTATAGTTACGAGTTATAAGTTATAAGTTATGAGTTAATTAGTTATGTACTAATGACTAATGACTAATGACTAATGACTAATGACTAGTGAGACTGTAATTATTGGTGGCGGCGTTATTGGTTTAGCGATCGCCATTGAACTAAAACTGCGCGGGGCAAGTGTCACCGTGCTTTGTCGTGACTTTCAGGCTGCTGCTACCTACGCTGCTGCTGGGATGTTAGCACCAGATGCGGAAAACATTCCGAATGGGGCAATGCGTTCCTTGTGTTGGCGATCGCGTGCTTTATATCCCGACTGGACGCGCAAACTAGAAGAACTAACTGGTTTAAATACTGGCTACCGATCCTGCGGTATCCTTGCACCCATCTTTGAGGAGGCAGAGGGGCAGGGAGCAGAGGAGCAGAGGAGCAGAGGCGAAAGTCTTTCCTTCTCATCCCCGGCTTACTGGTTAAACAAAGAGGCAATTCATCAATATCAGTCAGGATTGGGAGCAGAGGTAGGCGGTGGCTGGTGGTATCCTGAAGACGCACAAGTTGATAATAAAGCTCTAGCTCAGGTATTGTGGACGGCGGCTGAGTCTGTTGGTGTTGAACTTAAAGACGGGATTACAGTAGAAGCATTTTTACAGCAGCAAGGACAAGTGGTTGGCGTGCAAACCAATGCTGGAATAATTCGCGCCGCGCACTATGTTTTAGCTTCAGGTGCTTGGTCAAATGAGTTGTTACCAATACCCGTGCTACCCAGAAAAGGACAAATGCTGAGTGTGCGAATACCAGAATTTGCGCCGGAATTGCCCTTGAAGCGGGTTTTGTTTGGGCAGGATATTTATATCGTACCAAGAGGCGATCGCCTTGTTCTTGGCGCAACCAGCGAAGACGTTGGCTTTATGCCCAACAACACCCCAGAAGGCATTCAAAAATTACTACAAGCTGCCATCCGCTTGTATCCCCAACTCAAGCATTATCCCATCCAAGAATTCTGGTGGGGATTTCGCCCAGTCACCCCCGATGAGTTGCCCATCCTTGGCACTACCCACTGTCAAAATTTAACCTTTGCTACAGGTCATTACCGTAACGGGATTCTACTTGCACCCGTAACCGCCGCATTGATTGCCGATTTCATCTTGGAACAAAAGTCTGACCCTCTACTTACTGATTTTCACTATTCGCGCTTCCAGTCCAAGCCATCTACCTCCACCACAATGCTGACTCACTCTGCCAATTTCTCCAACGGGCATCCCCTTGCCATATCCCCACAGCAGCCACCACTTCCCATTGAAGACTCACCACTAATTATTGCTGGCAAAACCTTTCAATCCCGCTTGATGACAGGAACTGGTAAGTATCGCAGCATTGAAGAAATGCAGCAAAGTGTCGCCGCCAGTGATTGTCAGATTGTCACTGTAGCAGTACGACGGGTACAAACCAAAGCCCCCGGACATGAAGGTTTAGCTGAAGCCTTAGATTGGACAAAAATCTGGATGTTGCCCAATACCGCAGGTTGCCAAACTGCTGAAGAGGCGATTCGGGTGGCGCGTTTGGGGCGAGAAATGGCGAAATTGTTAGGGCAGGAAGATAATAATTTTGTCAAGTTAGAAGTAATACCTGACCTTAAGTATTTACTCCCAGATCCAATTGGGACGCTGCAAGCCGCAGAACAATTAGTTAAAGAAGGTTTTGCAGTATTGCCTTATATTAACGCTGACCCCATGTTAGCCAAGCGTTTAGAAGAAGTAGGCTGTGCTACGGTAATGCCTTTGGCATCGCCGATTGGTTCTGGACAAGGGCTAAAAACAACTGCCAACATCCAAATCATCATCGAAAATGCGGGTGTGCCAGTGGTGGTAGATGCCGGAATTGGTTCACCCTCAGAAGCCGCCCAAGCAATGGAATTGGGAGCAGATGTTTTGTTAATTAATAGTGCGATCGCTCTTTCTCCAAACCCAGCAGCAATGGCTCGTGCGATGAATTTAGCAACAGTTGCCGGTCGTTTGGCATACCTTGCTGGCAGAATGCCTATCAAAAACTACGCCAGTCCTAGTTCTCCTCTGACTGGGACGATTACTAGTTAGGGACAGGGGACTGGGGCATGGGG
>NZ_CAXTNP010000373.1:0-6320 GCF_964245575.1 uncultured Nostoc sp.
TTGATAGGAAATGGGTAAAAATCCAAAATAAATATATTGGGGCGCTCAACTTCAGCCAAAAACCAGGGGGCTGGTATGACGAACAAGCTCAATTGCGATATCTGTGGGAGTTAATTTCTAGAGATAGTATTTATGATACCGAGGTGATTTGCCAGCTAACTAAGGCCAACCAAACTATTTCTAAAACTAACTTGCAAAGAATAACTAAGCAGTCGATCACTAGCACTTCTTTATCCACAGAGAAAGGAAATATTGATGTTAAGTCGGGGATGAATATTGAGGAAGCAGTAGAAGCACAAAAGACAATATACAAAGGTAGTGTTGTCGTACATACCGCAGTCGCTTTTCTCGTTCACCGCAAGACTACAAGAGAATTAGATGAGGCTTGCCGATATCTTGCCAGCTATTTCTTGCGTCCGGCGGTAGTTGACCGGGAGATTGAATATGCTTGGAAGACATGGTTGCAGTGTTGTCCTATAGTGTGGGAACCACTGTTAACCAAGCCTTTTAACCGCAGACTGCCATATTTTAGTTCGGAAGCACCAGGGCTGATGCCTTTGATCAGGACTGCCACAGGCGATTGCAGTGGCTTTGAGTTAATCGCAGAAGAAGGCGGCACACCAGTACACCTAGACTTATACCAGAATCATAAGAATTTGGCAGTCTTTGGCGCAACTCGTTCAGGTAAATTAGTGCTGGTGGCAGGTATTCTTACTCCGGCGCTTGCACAAGATATTCCGGTAGTGGCATTAGACTATCCTAAACCAGATGGTACTTCTACATTCACCGACTACACAAATCTGCTGGGTTCAGAAGGGGCATACTTCGATATTTCCTCTGAATCAAACAATCTCTTTGAACTACCTGATTTGCGCTCTTTGGATGCAGAACTGAGAAATGAGCGATTGAACGATTTTAAGGAATTTCTCAAATCAGTGCTGATGACAATGGTGATTGGGACGAGCATGATTGGTGTCAGCCCTTCAATGGTTACAAACATTGAGTCAATTATTGCGTTAACATTAAAAACGTTTTTTAATGATGACGAAATTAAATTACGCTACAAGTTAGCAATACATTTTGGGTTTGGAACTCAATATTGGAGCGAAACTCCGACGCTCAAAGATTTTTATAATTTTTGTTCTCCAGCTTTCATACAATTAGATTCTATTGCTAGTAAGAGTCAAGAGATTTCCGAAGCCTTACAGCAAATCAGGCTGAGAATAAATTATTGGTTGAGTACCAGGGTAGGACAATCAATCTCACGCCCATCCAGTTTTAGAACTAATGCCAAATTGTTAGTATTCGCTTTACGTAATTTATCGAGTGAAGCTGATGCTGCCATACTCGCTCTTAGTGCCTATGCAGCAGCCCTAAGACGTGCCTTAAGCTCAAAAGCTTCGATATTCTTTCTTGATGAAGCACCAATTTTATTCCAATTTGATGCGATCGCCTTGTTGATTGGGCGATTGTGTGCCAATGGTGCTAAGTCTGGTATCCGCGTCATCATCTCTGCCCAAGAACCAGAGACTATATATCAGAGCAAAGCTGCACAAAAGATATTTGCCAATATCACTACACGTTTAGTAGGCAGGATTCAATCATCAGGCGTTGACCCGTTTATTGTTCGCTTTAAATATCCTGCTGAAATCATCAGGGTCAATAGTACAGAAGCTTTTTATCCAAAAAAGTCGGGGATTTACTCTCAGTGGTTGCTTGATGATAACGGCAAGCTAACTTTCTGTCGCTATTATCCTGCCTACTGTTTATTAGCCTCAGTTGCAAATAATCCCAACGAGCAAGAATTACGCAGTTTGTTTCTCAAACACTATCAAGATAATCCTCTGCTTGGGTTAGTCAAATTTAGTGAGGATTATATCAGAATGATTCGGGGGGAAGAGTTATCAGACTTTGCTAAACATTTGCTTTCAAAATCACATACAAGGCAGGTAGCTTAAATGAAAAAGCGGACAATTGGGGTAATACTTTCTGCTACAGTTGGCAGTTTATTGATAGCTGCACCTAGTTATGGTTTCAGTATCAACAATTTTATAAATTCATTGGTTTGGGATCTTCAAAGTGAAGTTGGTGAAATTCAAGCCTGGGCTAAGGATGAGATTAACAGTGCTTGGGCTGACATCAAAGAAAATGCTAATGCGGCAATTGATAGTTCTATCGGACAATTGGGTGCGCCTGACCCAATTGCTTCGGCTGAACAATTGAAGGATTCACTTAAGGATGATTATTCTTATCCTGTCGCCCAAGAAAAAGCACAGAAGCTAGAGCGTGAACTGACGCTTGGTTCGATTGCCAGCGTGATTGGAAAAAAAGGACAGCAGCAAACTCAAGAAAAAATTGATACTACTGCACAAATCGCCCAACAAGCAAAAGGTATTGCTGATGAGGCGCAGAATATGGATGCTTCACAAAATGTTCTCAAAGCGCTAGCGTCTCAGAATGCGCTAATTGTGTCGATGTTAGCAGAACAACGTACTGATTCGCTATTAGCCCGACAGGACAATGCTTACTCTAACTTGATGCTAACGCAAGTAGCGGAGCATCTTGATTCCCAAAGGCAAAAGGAGAATTCCGAAGAAGATGGCAGATTATCTCTAGTACATGAAGTGGTACTTAATGCACGGCTAGATCCTACTTCTGCTGACTGATTAAAAGGGTATATGAAACCAATTCGCAATTCGCACTCTTGCTTCGCCCCGCTACGAAGAGAGCAATGGGCTAACGCCCCGCTACGAAGAGAGCAATTAAATCAAGCCCGACACAAGGGGTGGGGTTTCATACCTGGGATACAAGGACTGTTTCTCTGACGAGACTAAGGGCGCGTAGCTTGCTTCTCCGTAGGAGTACGCGCCACTTGCCGGCGTTAGCGCGTAGCGGGACGAAGTACGGTTTTAAACATAAAGCTTTTTTCATAAACATAGTTAAAGGTAAAGTTACAAGAGCTTTTCCCTCCTATACAAACAATCGACTAGCGTTGAAATATCTGACAAAATTACTGTATTGAGCAAGGATTCAAATCATGTTTTTACTAGCCAAACTTTTAGGGGGCGATTTAGCTGATCTAGCAAAAGAAAATGCAGCTTCAATAGCGCAAGGATTTGATGAGCTTTGGAACGAAACTATTACAGGTGGTGTTTATTCAGCAATTTGTACAGTCGGAGCTTTATTCGCTATGGCAACACTAACTTTCTTCGTCGTTGAATGGACAAAAAAAATGATGGCGGGGGAAGAACAAAGAGCTTATACAGACTTGATTTGGCCGTTAATAGTAATTGTTTTGCTCAGTAATAAGGGGAATGTACTAGGAAAGTCAACTTTGGGGATTAGAAACTATATTAATAATGTAAATAATATAGTTCTTAGCGAAGCGGCGGCAGGAATTGACCTCAAGCAAGCATTTGAAAGTGCATTGGGAACTGAAGCAGCACGTAGCGCTATTGGTATTGCTGTAAATAAATGTAGAAATTCCTCTTTAAGTCAACAAGAACAAATAAACTGTTTAGATAAAGCTAAAGAAGATTTAACCAAAAAATATCCAGATAAATTTAAAAAAAATGATGGAGTTTTTTCTTGGTTTATAGATGCGGTTGATGGCGCTATAGATGCTTTTAATGATGTGAAAGAGGGTCAAGCAAATGGAATTGATTTAGTTTTATCTCCCATTAATGCTTTTATTGGGTCTGCTGTTACTGACATAGTTACGATAATTTTAGTCGGAATGAATGGGGCTTATCAATGGGGAATTGAACTGACTATGCTTGTAACAGCACTGCTGGGGCCTATAGCTGTTGGTGGTTCTCTGCTACCTTACGGAGCTAAATCAATTTACAGTTGGTTAGTAGGATATTTCAGTATAGGTTTTGGCAAGCTCTGCTTCAATATCATTGTTGGTTTCGCCGGGCAGTTAGTCGCTGATTCTAAATCTTATCAGCCAATGTTCTTCCTATTTACAATTGGTATAATTGCGCCATTCTTAGCTACAGGTTTAGCGGCTGGTGGTGGCGTTTCTGTTTTAGTTCAAATTAATAAAGCTGCTGAAACTTACAGTGGGATTGCCATTGAGGTTGCTAAAGGTGTTGCTACTAAAGGTGGTAGTTTAGTCGGAAAATTAGCTAAATAAAACGTAAGAATTCAGCACTCAGGAGTCAGAAGCCAGAATTTAAAAGCAATGAGCGCATAACTCTTCTATTGATTGAAAAGAATTCACTCTTCTTCTCCAACATTCTGACTCCTGAATTCAGAAGGACTGAATCCTTACATAAAACCTATGCTGAATCAAAAAAATAAAACTCAACCAAAAGAACCATTACAATTACTTAGTTACAACAAATATGTAACAACAAGAGTTGGAATAATTTCTCTAACTGGGTTTTCAATGGCTGCGCTTTCTCTGTTATTACAATTTCTCAATTATGGAGCGATTAGTGTTTTAAATAAAAAACAATTGGCATTAGTACAACTCTCATCAGGAGATACCGTTACAGCCACAGCAGTAGACCCAAAAGAACGGTCTGATGAAGTAATTAAAAAGTTTGTCTCTGATACATTTATTACTACGTTTAATTGGGATGGATTAGTAAAAACATTTAATGATCAAGGAGAACCTATCACTAAGCAAGATACTGGGGTAGAAGTAGGTAGACTTAATAATAAATCTAATAGTAGAGTTACAACTAGAGCCTATGATGCTGCATTTGCTTTAAGTGAAAATGAAGGATTTCGCCCCGCCTTTCTCAAGAAATTAGCATCAATCACTCCGACAGGTGTATTCAATGGTGATACTCAAGTATCTTTAATTCCCAGATTCATATCCCAACCACGTCAAATTAAATCAGGGAAATGGGAAATAGATTTTATTGGTACACTGGTAACTTTTGAGCGTGAATATAACTCAGGTAAAGGAATTGCTTTCAACAAAACCGTTACAGTTTCTTCAATTTCTAATCCAGAATATATCCCAGCTAATACCACTGAGTTAGCTAAGAAGATTTATGCAGCCCGTCGCGCCGGATTAGAAATTACAGAAATTGTAGATTTAAACTTCGGGAGAAGAAAATGAGTGAAGAGAATAATAAAAAGGGGTCTGTATCTACTTTAGAGGATTTGCTGAATCTAGATGATGCTAATAAAACTAATGGTAGTAAAGCACCAGAACCGGAAAGTTTATTAGTACCGAATAAGCACACTTTTGTCACTTCTCCTTGGTCAAGACTAGCAATAATTGCTGTCCCTTTTGGAGTTGGATTTTTAGCTATATTTTTGATGTTCAATGGTGTTTTCAATCCCCCAGCACCAGCACCAAAGATTGCTCAAAAACCAGGGGAAACTATTACTACTACAGAACAAACACAAGATGATGAGGGGGATGGTGACGCTCGTGCAAAACTAGCTCTGTCGGATCAAGAAAATGAGTTAGGTCGCATTAACAAAAATAAAAAAGACCAACCAGCGCCAGTACCAGTTTCAGTAGACCAAAAGGTCGTGCCATCTAGCCCACCATCTCCACGACCTGCGCCACGTCCTGTTCAAAATACACAACCACGTCGCGTAACTCAGACTGCATCACAACCTAGAAGAACCTACACTCAGCCACCAGCACGCACGAGTTTTTCTCCAAGACCCTCTATAGCAGCACGGACACTCACGCCCCAAGATCCCCTTGAGCAAATCAACAAACTTCGTACCATCGGTTCTTATGGCAAAATCGCTTATGCCGAAACTAGCACCACCCCTTTATTAGACCCGGCACAAAATCAACCAAGTGTATCTGATGAGCAAACTGATTTTCAAAATGTAGAGAATGATACTCCTATCCAAACCAGACTGCAAAACTCAACCGACTCAATTGAAAAAATCCGCCCCAGGTGGCAAGCCCAAACTCAAGCTAAGTCGGGTAAATATCTAGACCAAGAAATACAAATACTTGACGGTCAACAAACTCGTTACTTGAGAGTAGGTGAATTTGCGAGCGGGATTTTGATAACCCCAGTAATAGGACAACAGCAACAAGCACCTCAGGGTCAGCAAAGACAAATTCCATCTAATAAACGATTCGTCGCTAAACTGACTCAAGATTTGCATGACAATGAAGGTGAAGTAGCGATCGCTGCTGATAGTTTATTAGCGGTAGAGTTAGTTTCAGTAGATGGCGGCGGCTATGCAAATATTCAAGTCACGAGCATCATTAAAGACAACAATGAATATCCAATTGCAGAAGGTGCAATTTCAGTATTAGGAGATGGGGCCAAACCGAATGGCACTAAGAAAAGCTCTAAGCTATACGAAATAAGGGCTACAGCTTT
>NZ_CAXTNP010000374.1:0-6292 GCF_964245575.1 uncultured Nostoc sp.
AGACTGGGGATTGGGGATTGGGGATTGGGAAGTGAGAAAGACTTTTTCTGTTTCTTTTAACTGTCGCCAACTAATAATTGTGAGTCCAACTGCTGCTACTGCACCAGTTAACAGTGGGATGTCGTAAGCAGGGATTGTAAAACCAATTTGCTCAATTACAAAATTGGTTAGCGGTTGAGTCAGCGATGGTAATACAATTACGCCGAATATACCTAGCAGTGCAGTACTCAACCAGGGAATCCATTCTTGTAACTGCACTACTTGATTGGGTTGATCTAAAATCCAGTGCTTTATTTGACTGTAGAATAAAGCAGCGATCGCACCACTAATTAATGGCGTTAAAACCCAGCCAATGGTGATCAAGCCAATTGATGACCAATCAATTGCACCTACTCCTAAAGCTACCCAACTAAACCCCGCGATCGCACCAACAACTGCATGAGAAGAGGATACAGGTAAACCGCGTGATGTGGCAATTTGCAACCACACACCACACGATATTAGTACCGTTATCATCCCAACAACGAATATTTGGGGTGTAGCTGCGAATAAGACGGGATTAGCAATTTTCGTCGCTAGGGTTTGGGTTACCTCATGCCCAAACAATACAGCACCCGTAAACTCTAATACCCCAGCAATTATTAGTGCCTGTTTGAGGGTAACAGCTTTGGAACCTACAGAGGTTCCCATTGCGTTAGCAACATCGTTTGCTCCGAGATTCCAGGCGACGTAGAAAGCTAGTAGAGCGACTGCAACTAGGGTAATAAGCATTTTTTGGAGGCTGATAGGGGGATGAGGGAGCAGGGGGAGATCACAATTCAAAATTCACGCATTCAAAATTGAAGAGATCCCCCTGATCCCCCTTTTACGGATAAATTAAGATTTTATAAGTATCCGGTGTGGGTGCGGTCGCAACTTCCACAGCTGCTGATAAATCTTTTAATGGATAGCGATCGCTAATCAAAGCTTGCACGTCAATTCGCTGATTAAATACAATATCAGCTGAAAGACTCTGAAGCCGGTAAGATGAGCTATAACTTCCTATCAAGTCAATTTCTCGACGGTAGAGGATATTAGGGTTGATGGGAATTTCCACCTGATCGGGGAATTCCGCGAAAAACAAGATTTTGCCACCTTTGCGGGTACTATCAAGTGCTTGAAAGAAAGCTTTCTCGCTAGGAACAGCCAGCAGGGTAATATCAACACCCAGTCCACCAGTTAGCGCATGGATTTTTGCTGATAAATCGGGATCACGAGCATCAAAAGCCGCCTCTGCACCGACACTCAAGGCTTTTTCAATTCTAGAGGGCAGTAAATCGGTGGCGATCGCTTTTGCTCCAAAATACTTCACCAACATGATAAACATTAGCCCAATTGGCCCAGCACCAGTAACTAACACAGTTTGTCCTGGGGCAATTTGGGCTTTTTTCACAGCTTTCAAGCAGCAGTTAGTCGGTTCTACAAAACTGGCTTCTTCAAAACTGATGTTATCAGGGATGGGAATCAGCCCACCATTTTGGACAATATGTCCGGGAACCTTGACATAATCGGCAAAACCGCCGCCACTGGCGTTAAAGCCTGCGGTTGTGGAAATGTTTTTGTAAACATCACACATGGAGAAATTATCATTTAAGCAGTAGGCACAACGCATACAGGGGATGTGGTGCATTACCGCTACCCGTTGTCCTACTTGCCAACCTTTTACTTGAGAGCCTAATGCTGCGATCGTACCGGCAGTTTCATGTCCAAAAATGCGCGGCGGTTCATACAGTGGATAACGAATTTTTTTTATATCTGACTGACACAACCCCACAACCCGCACCTGTACCAGCACTTCATCTGGTTCTAAAGTTGGAACTGGGATATCTTCGTAAGACAGTTGATTGACGCCTCTAAATACCTGTGCTTTCACGTTGGTTTTTTCCCGCTCGACGATACTAGATGTAACATTAGCAGTCAACGTTAGGCTATCAGATTTGTGATTTCTGTGTCTTAGCCTGTTCTAGTTCTAAGGTTTGTTCAAAGATTTGGAATGCCTTAATGTCCTCAGATAAAAGACTTCCCTGAATTTTCCCATTGTCAACTCGCAGGATTTCCCCTCGGTTGTCTTTAGCCGTAATTGTTAAAATCCCTGTTTTTTGCCAGAGTCGATATCGTTCACCCTCAAGGTATCGACCACCCTCTGGTGCTATTCTTGCAAACTTACTCTTCAAGGTTGTTTTGGCAATTTGCACGATTACATCAGAATATTCATGGAAGCGAATGCTACCAGCAAATTTTGTAACATTATTTTTTTCTAACTTATCTAGCAATTCAGCAACAGTCAGTGGAGGGTTCTTGAGATCCTCTCATTGCTGCCGAATTACTTGAATCATTCTTCCTGGGAATTGGTCATTAAGATAAACCAAAAAATCATCTGGATGCCAAGCCTCAATATCCCAAGGCTTTAAAGCTTCTGCTGCAAAGTCATCTAAATTCGCAGTAACAATTACTTTTGCCTTGGCAACTATAGCAGCAGCGACAACATGGTAATCGCCTGGATCATTTGTCATTGATGCAACTAGCTGTTCTGGTACTTCCACGATTGCTTCAGGAAAGTGCATCTTGAGCATTTCTTGAAAGCGTGCTGCCTTGGCATCTGTCATCTTTCCGTTTTTTACAAGGTTGCGAGTAGCACCTTCTAGAATTTCTTGGGAAAAATGAATTTGGTAAAGTTCTGCCTCAGCAGCACGCAATAAGGTATCACACAGAGGCATGGGGTAGATAACGCAGGAGTCCAGAACAACAGAGAAAGAAAGCATCTTATTAGTCTAATTTGCTACTCTCCTCATCATAGAATCCCTCATCTTGCAGAAATTGAGTCAATTCCTTCAAACCTTCTCGGCGCTTGGTGTCCCTGTGTTGTTTATATTTCATTAAATCATCAAAACGAACCCGGCGATGCGAACCCACCTTGATGTAATGAATGTCACCCTGTTCTAATAACTTGATCAGGTAGGGACGTGATACGTTCAGATATTCAGCCGCTTGTTGTGTCGTCAGTTCCTGCTCTTGAGGGACTATGGATATAGCTTGACCTGATGCCATTGCGTGGACAACTTGAAGCAGCACTTGATAAATCGGTTCAGGAATGGTAATTTTTTCTCCGTTAGCCCCTACCAGTTTTGCCTGAGAACCTTTAACGCTCAGTATGCGCTCCAGTTCGATAGATTGAGCTTCTAGCTGTGGAGATATTACAGACTCTGAAAGCACGCTATGCTTAGACATCCTGGTAATCCTGTGTTGTGGTACGTTACGCCGTCACTTAAATTCACTATCTTAATAATACACACTACATAAACGAAATATCCGAAAAATAAAATAAATTATCTTGTCTGAGTCCAAGCTATCTGGAGAAAATATGTCGAAAACTCAGAGAGGTTAAGGGATGGCTCGTCAGACATATACATCTGATGTCTTAGTTATCGATGAAAGAACCGGAGGAACTGCAACTGCTATCCAAGCGGCGCGACGGGGAGCCAAAACTATTCTGGTGAGATAGTGTTACGGCTTTCGTAACGCTGTATTATTTTTGAATATTTTCTCAAGATTTTTCCGAGACGGTAGCAATGACTATTCGCCATGCAACTGAAACTGACTTGCCTGCAATTGTGGCAATTTATAATGCTGCAATTCCTAGTGGCATGGCAACTGCTGATTTAGAGCCAGTATCTGTAGAAAGTCGCCTTCCTTGGTTTAAGGCGCGATCGCCTTCACAACGCCCACTTTGGGTAATCGAAGTAGAGGGAGTAATTGCTGGATGGCTGAGTTTCCAATCCTTTTATGGGCGGCCCGCCTATAGTAAGACTGCCGAAATTAGTATTTACATAGCCCCTGGCTTTCATCGATGTGGTTTGGGACGACAACTATTAGCACAAGCAATTAGTGAAAGTCCTAGTTTGGGTTTAAAGACTCTACTATGCTTCATTTTTGCCCACAATCAACCCAGTTTAAAACTTTTTGAAATATTTGGTTTTCAACCTTGGGGAAATTTACCTAAAGTTGCTGAAATTGACAACGTTGAACGGGACTTAATAATCATGGGACTCCGAATTAATAAACCTATTGTTTAATTTTGCTGGCAATAATATTAACAACGCTGCAACTGTGTTAAAAACACAACAATTTCATCAATTGCCTGGCGCACAACTGTTGCAGGTTGCTCCGATTGATTCACGATAATACTAAAAACTAGCGGCTCATACTTCGGCGCATTCATATATCCAGATAGAGAAATTACCCCCGTTAACGTACCTGTTTTTGCTTGGACAATGCCCTCAGCAGATGTGTTTTCAAAGCGGTTTTTCAAGGTTCCACTTTTACCCGCTATGGGTAAAGATGTACGATATATATATGCTGTTGGTGTTCTTGCGATTCCTCGCAAAGTTTGTACAAAAGCTTCTGGTGTGATTAAGTTACGACGTGATAAACCTGAACCATCCACTAAAACATAATTTGCTGGATCAACTCCCAATCGAGTTAAACTCGCTTTCACAACTTCTAAACCGACATCAGCACTAGTCTGATTTTTAAGTCTGGTTTTTTTCACAGCTAATGCTCTTAGTAGTGCTTCAGCATAAAGATTATTACTATTTTGAAGAGTTTCCATTAATAATTCAGATAAAGATGGCGACTCTACAAATGCTATTTCCTGTTGATTAATACCACCATTTACTACTAATGTTTGCCCCAAGGTAATTTTTTCTGTTGCCAAAGCAGTACGGAAGCGCCGTAAGAAGTAATAATTAGGATCAACTACAGGCAAATCTATTAAAGACGGTTCAGAATTCGTTGTCAGTTGTCCTTGAATTCGTAATACTGTTCCTGATAATTCGCGGGTAACATTAACGTAGCTTGGTTGATTTTGGGCAACTGTTACTGACTGATTAATTATCCGCCACTGTTTCGCCTCGCCAGGATCAGTCCACACGACTTGTAAAGATTTACCTACAGCTCGCGGTACAAGTTTTAAGCTAAAAATATTTTGATTTAAAATAAAGCTGCTGACTGGTGCGCCATAGTCTGACTGCACATCTTCCCATTGCCAGGTGGGGTTAACAATATCTCCTTGAATATAACTATCATCAACTATCAACTGCTGAATTTGGGTAATACCTTTCTGTTTTAGCTGCTGTGCTAATGTTTGCAGTTGAGTATCAGTTAAGCTGGGATCTCCCCTACCGACAACACGAAAAACACCATTGCCATTCTGATAAATAGAGGTGCGAATCCGAAAATTAGCGCCCAATTCCTGCAATGCAGCAGCTGTTGTCAGCAATTTGAGGTTAGACGCGGGAGTAAAATATTTCTGAGCATCCCGACTGTAAAGAGTTTGCCCGGTTGACAGAGGTTGTACCAAAATTCCCCAGCGCCCCCGACTAAATAAGGGACGATTGATTACAGCATCTATAGCTGTTCCCAGTTGGGTAGAGCAAATTGATTTTGTGGTAGTTGTTGGTGCGACTGGGGTTTGTGCTTTACCAACTCTAGAATTAAATGCTATCTGGCTAGTCAAAAATATTAACAAAATACCCAGTGGTTGATTTAAAATCTTAAGTCTCACCAATACTCCTTATCCTAAAGATAGATATTTTTATCTTGCTAACAACTTCTTTCCGGAGAAAGAAGAATTAGCTCAGTAAAGTTACTTAATTAGTATAAGGAAGATGTTTACATGTTTCATACGTGGGCGATCACACAAACATAGTTTATGGGACTACAAAATAGAAACGTAAGTCAGCCTGAATATACACAAATACGGAATCGAGGCAATGGTGTGAGTACATTTTTATCTGGTGTGGCTGTATTACTCTCTACTTTGGCTTTAGGATGTAGCGGTTATGTAGCTTACGAAGTTTTAACGCTGCGACAGACACTAAATGCCAATAATACAGTCAGTAACACTATTCCCACTCAAGTGCCAAGTATTACAGCTACAACTTCTCCCCAAGCAACGGCTTCATCATCGCCAGCCACTGCTACAACCTCAGCAATTAGCCCTGGTCAGTTTGTGCAGCCTGCTTTTGGTAAAAAGGCAGAAGTTGAGTTACTTTCAGCAAAGCGAATTAAAGATCCAGAAACTGGAAACCGTGATGTGGTAAATTTGCAAATGCGTATTCGTCGCCTTGCCACAGACGGAGTTGTTGGTAGCGATATTATATCGGTTGCTAGTACAACAGCCCGCAATCCTGACACTAGCCCATCAGTGAGAGGTTAAGATAATTGCACATTTGTCAAGAGGGTGCAGGAAAAG
>NZ_CAXTNP010000375.1:0-6270 GCF_964245575.1 uncultured Nostoc sp.
ATTCTGATTAATTTTTAATTTTTAACTTTTAATTTTTAATTAAAAAAAGGTCAACTAGAAAGTAGTATTGGGCAAATCAAATTACAACTGGTTCAAATCGACGCTCAGATTCATGCTCTTAATAACTAAGTTATAGCCCAAACTGACAGCAGCAAGCGTGCGGTTGCGGCGGCTGAAGCCCAATTGAGCAGTCGCAAGCGGGATTATCGAGATAAGCAAATTACTACTGTTAGTGATGTCCAAGAAGCCGCAGCGAATGTCAGAGCAGCAACTGCCGATTTAAGAGCAGCCGAGTCAAAGCGAAACCGATATGAGAACGTAGCCAAAGTTGGAGCTTTGTCACAAGATCAATTTGAGGAAGAGAAAAGCAAGACTAATTGTAGATGTTTGACTAAATTAGGACTTACGCAAAAATCGCCCAAAAGCTTAATTTGTCGAACCGCCAACTCTTGGAGAGGCTGACGCCAACGCATAGCGTCTCCAAGAGTTGACGCCAACGCGTAGCGTCTCGTTAGAGAAGAACGCCTTCGCGCAGGGTCTCCAAGAGTTGAATTCATAGAGTGTGCGTAAGTCCTATAAATAAGTCGTGGCGTACACAGCAACTAAATTTCTTTATGCGGGTAAGGAAGCGATCGCCACAATCGATAATGCCCGTGCCCCTTACCTTAATTCCAATCTTGTTCCTCTTTCTTGCCGCGACTTTTGTAAATACCCCCCAGGTTGTGAATTTGGCGAGTTTTCTCATAAAGTTCGGCTTCGGTCAAACCCCACTGCTGCAAGACTTTATCTAGGTCTTTTTGGATGTCTCTTGCCCCTGGAAACCCTTGATAACGCATTCGCAGTCTAGCTAATTCTGCTAAATTATAGTCTGTCGCCTCTTGAGAGAGTAAAATATCAATAAGGGGGCGATCGCGGCTATAAAGAGGATGTTGTTGGTCTTTACCTGCGGGTGCATTAGTCATCATGAGTCCTGAGTGTCGTTAGTGGTAGCGAGGTCTTTAGCCCTTGTTAAATCCTGAGTTTTAAGTTTAGCCCAGAGTTGAGGAGCAGAAAAGGCAAAAGAAAATCATCTTCTGCACTGACAAGCTAATTGTCAAATTGAGAACTCCTAACTCCTGTCCAAACGCGATTAATCGCGTCTCTACTCCTAACTCTTCTTAGACGGCAAGTACACCTGATGTCTTACGGCTCTCACCACTGCCACTCAAGTTTAAATAAAGTTACATTGTTCTTAAGAAAATACAAAAAACTTTAGATGAGGGTGAATTTTATCTCACCCAAAGTCCAAGCAGCGAGGGAGCAAGAACCCATTATGTTTGAACACTTCACTTCCGAAGCCATTAGAGTAATTATGTTAGCTCAGGAGGAAGCACGTCGCCTGGGACACAATTTTGTAGGAACTGAACAAATTCTCCTGGGTTTGATGGGAGAAGGAACTGGGGTTGCTGCTAAAGTGCTGGCCGAATTAGGCGTTACCCTCAAAGATGCACGTCGCGAGGTAGAAAAAATTATTGGTAGGGGTTCTGGCTTTGTACCACCAGAAATCCCTTTTACTCCTAAGGTAAAAAGCCTCTTCGAGCAATCGTTTAAAGAAGCTCATAGTCTGGGACAAAATTACATTAACACTGAACACTTACTCTTAGGATTGACCGAGGCTGGTGAAGGTGTTGCCGCCAAAGTACTGCAAAATCTAGGAGTTGACTTCAAGACTGTCCGCACTGCCATAGTTCGCCGTTTGGGTGAAAATGCACCAGCTATAGCTGGTGGTGGTGGTAGTCAAAAGCGCACCCAACCGCTAACTATGGAAGAGTTTGGTAGGAATTTGACCAAATTAGCACAAGAAGGCAGACTCGACCCCGTAGTTGGTCGCCAGAAGGAAATTGAACGGGCGATCCAAATTCTCGGTCGCCGCACCAAGAATAACCCAGTGTTGATTGGAGAACCAGGAGTTGGTAAAACTGCGATCGCAGAAGGTCTAGCTCAACGGATTATCAACCAGGATGTTCCCGAAACCTTACAGGGTAAGCAAGTTATCAGCCTCGACATGGGGTCATTGGTAGCTGGAACTCGCTTCCGTGGCGATTTTGAAGAACGCATCAAAAAAGTCGTGGAAGAAGTCCGCACTGTGGGCAATATCATCTTGGTAATTGACGAAATTCACACCTTGGTTGGCGCTGGTGGTACAGAAGGTGGTTTGGATGCAGCCAACATCCTCAAACCTGCCTTAGCACGAGGTGAACTCCAGTGTATCGGCGCAACAACCCTTGATGAGTAT
Source organism: uncultured Nostoc sp. (assembly GCF_964245575.1). GTDB lineage: Bacteria > Cyanobacteriota > Cyanobacteriia > Cyanobacteriales > Nostocaceae > Nostoc. The sequence goes on from NZ_CAXTNP010000375.1 coordinate 2,276, forward strand.
CGTAAGCATATCGAGCGCGATGCCGCCCTAGAGCGTCGTTTCCAACCGATTATGGTTGGGGAACCCTCAGTAGAGGAAACCGTACAAATTCTCTACGGCTTGCGCGGCGCTTACGAACAGCACCACAAAGTCACAATTTTGGATTCAGCACTTGTAGCAGCAGCAGAATTATCAGACCGCTACATTAGCGATCGCTTCTTGCCAGATAAGGCAATAGACTTAATTGATGAAGCTGGTTCTCGCGTTCGTCTGCGGAACTCCCAAAGTTCTCCCAATAAAGAACTCAAGCGTGAACTCGCTGGCGTTACCAAAGAAAAAGAAGCAGCAGTCAGAGTCCAAGATTTTGACAAAGCTACACAACTGCGCGACCAAGAGTTAAAACTCGCAGAACAACTGCAAGCAACGTTTACACCAAACGAGCAACCTGTCAACTCTACCGTAGTTGACGAAGAAGACATCGCTCAAATCGTTGCCTCTTGGACTGGCGTACCAGTCAACAAACTCACTGAATCTGAGTCAGAGTTGCTTCTGCACCTAGAAGACACTCTGCATCAACGGCTCATCGGTCAAGAGCAAGCAGTCTCAGCTGTATCTCGCGGTATCCGTCGCGCCCGTGTCGGCTTGAAGAATCCCAATCGTCCCATTGCTAGCTTTATCTTCTCTGGGCCTACCGGAGTCGGTAAAACAGAATTGGCGAAGGCACTAGCTGCCTACTTCTTCGGTTCAGAAGATTCCATGATTCGCCTAGATATGTCCGAATACATGGAAAGCCATACCGTCGCCAAGCTAATTGGTTCGCCTCCGGGTTATGTAGGATACGACGAAGGCGGACAGCTTACAGAAGCCGTGCGGCGGAAACCCTACTCAGTGCTGCTATTCGACGAAATCGAAAAAGCACACCCCGATGTATTCAATATGCTGCTGCAACTTTTGGATGACGGTCAACTTACTGATTCCAAAGGTCGGAAAGTGGACTTCAAGAACACGCTGATCATTTTGACTTCCAACATCGGTTCCAAGGTGATTGAAAAAGGTGGTAGTGGTTTAGGCTTTGACTTTGATACTCAAGCCGACGCTAGTTATAACCGCATCCGCACCTTGGTAAATGAAGAATTGAAAGCTTACTTCCGTCCTGAGTTCCTTAACCGTCTCGATGAAATTATCGTCTTTACCCAGCTTTCTAGGGATGAAGTCAAGCAAATCGCTGAGATTATGCTTCGTGATGTTTCTAAGCGGTTGGTAGAAAAGGGAATTATCTTAGAAGTTAGCGATCGCTTCAAAGACCGTGTAGTACAAGAAGGCTACAACCCTAGTTATGGTGCTAGACCATTACGCCGGGCAATTATGCGCCTCCTAGAAGATTCTCTCGCCGAAGCAATGCTGTCTGGTGAAATTACAGATGGAGATACAGCGATCGTCGATGTTGATGACGATTCTCAGGTAAGAGTACGAAAATCAGAAAAACGAGAATTGCTCTTGGCAAATGTTGGCTAATTTTATACCTGATCGCTTTTTACTATAATATTTGAGAAATAACTCCAGCCTCTTGCGTAGAGCAGAGGCACAAACAGGGTCATCTCAGACAAACATTAAGTGAAATGGTATTATTTCTCACCCCTAGTAGACATGCTAGGGGTTTTTTCATGCCTACGATTATCTGTCTCGTTCAGAGGAATACTTTTAACTACACAAAATAGGTTATACCAATTCTCTATAAAGATGTACAGAATAGACTGCCTGAAATCCTTGTTAGATAAAGGGGCTGTTCTATACAGGCTTACATAGAATTGGTATTAACAGCTAAAATAATAACTGGATCGCATTGTTCGTCACTAATTATTATTTCAAAATACTATCTGTTAAAATAACCTTTCTAATACTTCTTTTATCATCAAAAGGCACAACACGATCTTCAGAGTATTCATTTTCTAACTTGTACTCTTCTCCAAAGTCAATACTTAATTGCAAATCTGGTTGTTTAGAAGTATTAATCAGATCAACATAAGTGCCATAATCAAGGGTGTAAATATTGTATCGAACACCTGGATTATCTTTGTCAGCATATCCACGTTGCATTAAATGCAGAACTCGTGAATCAAAAAGTCTCTGAATAACATCGTGTTTTTCAAGCACTCTAGGAAGTAAAAATGATCTAGCGCGACGATGGCCAATTACCTCTCCAACTATTTTCTCAAGAAGCTTTTGAAGTTTTTCATCAAGATTCTGGGATTTATCTTGTTCAAACCATTGTCTAGCTGCTTCTAAAATTGCCTTTTTATCTATATTATTTCTACTTCTGCGTTCAGCATCAAAATAGGCAATACTAAAAATATTAATCAGGTCACGTGCCACTCCTTCGGAAGCTCGTACAAGTTCTTCTAATATATTTTTATTAGTGAATACAACAGAAATGAATTTTGAGCTTGAAGATATTTTATGATTGGATTCCATATATTGAGCAGGTAATTCGCTCCTAACATGCTTATATAACATATTAGCAAAAGCATCAGTAATCTTTTGAGGATTCCGATCGTAAACATAATAGTTATCAATATCTAATGCAGTCAAAATATCACTTCCTATCTCGAAACCCAGTATTCCTCTTGATTCTTGAATTATACCGAAATTAGACCTATATTCTAGAGAAGCTATTTTAACCACTATTTGTGAATTGGCAAAAAAACTTCTCTTAAAAAATTCTGCTAAGTATGGTTGAATATCTATTGGCAAAGACGACCACTCATCCATAAGTATATAAAGCGTAACTTAAAATTTTTCTAGTAAATTCTTTAAAGATAAATGTAAATCTGGAAATACAATATTATTGTGTACATGACGTTCAACTGGCTCTATCATCACTTTGCTCAGTTCAAATAAAGCTTGAAAATTACCTTCTTTTTCTTTTATTGGTTCATTAACAATATAATCACATAAACCTTTTTGTATTTCAGCAAGTATATCCTTAAATAAGGAAAAACATCTATATTTTAAAGCAACAGCATAATCAGAAAATTGGGAAGTGCTTCCCAGAGTTCGAGCATCAATGTAAACAACGGCGTTACATTTTTCTTCACTCAAACGAGAGGACAATACTCTCAAAATGTGAGTTTTCCCAGTTCCCCGGCGACCGTAAATAATTTGATTATTAAAATTATCAAGTTGCGGTAAAATACCCACATCTACAAAAGTCCCTACTAGTTTTTGCATATCCTGTTGTCTTTCGGAACGTAGGCGTATTCTAGATACAGACTTGATTAGCCACTCATCTTGAAGCATTTCTTATTGTCTCTTAGTTTTTTTGATTAATATAATTAAAGTATGACAAAGCTTATTTATAAATTTTAAATTATCTTAAAGCATCTCGTAATGTATATCAGTAATACCTTTCTTAACTTTCTCAATTTTTGATTCTCTATTAATTTTCTCTAGTTTTTCATCCAAAATTAATTCTATTCCCAACTTGATATAATCAAAATATCTTAAACAATCTTCTTCACTTAATTCATGAATTCCTTTACTTAAGATAGAATAAATTATCTTATTTTGAACTAAGAAAGGAGGTAGGAGGTTTTTTAATAAACCGATTTTTTCATCCATTCTACTTTTATTGTAAGTATCTTCATTCCATGAATCTAGCTTTATAGCTTCTTCATGAGCTTCTTTAACTAAATCTTCAAATATTCTTCTTAAATATACAAAGGAACCTATTCCGATTCCATAACTTACAAGGCCAACTGCTTTACTTAATTCTTTATATTTTTCATTTCCCAATATTTTTCTATACTTTTTAATTTCATTTCTATTTAAATCAGCTATTGAAGGGTGCTGTCCAACCTTCTGTAGTAGATTATTATGAACTCTAGTATAAAAACTTATGATATGATTTTCATCCCTTGCACATTGAAAATAAACAACAAAAGTTCTATTTTTTAGTGCAAATTCTTTTCCATTTTGTCTTCTAGATGTTTTATCTTTAAAAGTACTATCTTTTTGAC
>NZ_CAXTNP010000376.1:0-6044 GCF_964245575.1 uncultured Nostoc sp.
GGGTAATGGGGATTGGGGATTGGGAATTAGTCATTTGTCATTTGTAATAGGTTATTCTCCTTATCTTTTTGTCCCGTTGTCTCCTTGTCCCCATTGTCTATTACCCATTACTAAGCTGCAAAACTTGCACCTCTTCTTGTGGGTAAATTAATGTTTTACCTACTGGGAGAACAGCTAAAGCATTGGTTTGAGCTAAATTAATTAAATTGCCGGAACTTTGACTACCATCAGCTTGATGAAATTCGTAAACTCCATCAATTAAATGCAATTTCCCCCAAAGGTAAGTTTCGCGCTTGCCGTTTGATCGCAACTCATCATGCGATCGCACTTTCAAAAACACTGGTTCCCAACCTTCAGTAATCCCCGAAAGTTTCTTGATGGCTGGTAGCACAAACCGCCAAAATGTCACCAACACAGCAGCAGGGTTTCCTGGTAAACCAAAATAGAGGGTTGAGTTGGTACAGACGCGATTAATCGCGTCTGTACTGGGGAATCTGGCGACGGTGAGGGGTTTTCCTGGCCTCATTTCCACAGATCGAATGTGGATTTTTGCTTTTAGTGACTCTAGAATTTTATCAACATAGTCATAATCTCCTACTGAGACACCACCAGAAGAGAGAACTATATCAGCGATCGCAACGGCGTGGGCAATAACTTTCTCCAAAGCAACTGGATCATCTTTGACAATGCCTAAAAGTAATGGATCTGCGCCACTTTGTCTCACCAAAGCTGCTAGCGCATACTGATTAGAGTCCACAATTTGCCCCGGTTGCAACGGTTGATCAAGTGTCATTAACTCATCACCAGTGGAAAGAATGGCCACACGCGGACGGCGGTAAACACTTAATTGCGGACATTGTGCTGCTGCCAATACGGCAATTTCTGGAGCATTTAACTTAATTCCTGCTGGTAGTAATTGTGTTCCAGCTTGATAAAAAGATGCTTTGTGTCTGACAAATTCTTGCGGTTTTGGGGCATCCAGGATAACTACACGGTTTTCCTCGCGGCGTGTCTTTTCTTGCATGACTACAGTATCCGCACCTGCTGGAATTACCGCACCTGTGAAAATCCGCGCGGCTTGCCCTGGTTGAATTGTAGACTTGGGCTGATACCCAGCCGGAATATCTTCAACAATTTCTAAAACGGCTGGGTTTTCGCTGCTATGCTGTACATCTTCGTAGCGAACTGCGTAGCCATCCATTGCCGAATTATCCCAATGGGGAAAATCTAGCGGACTGGTGACAGGCACTGCCAAAATCCGACTATCTGCTAATAATAAATCGACAACTTCTGTATCACGCTGGTGATCCAACGGTTGTACTAAATTTAAAATAATTGCTTGTACATCGCTGACTGATACCATAGCGATCGCCTCCAAATTTTTCTTTTATCCCTTTGACACTGACCAATTTTAGATTTTAGATTTTAAATTTTGGATTGAATTTCTGCTTGAGGCTAAATCCCAAACTACACACTGCTAATAAACCTATAATTATGCTTCCTTCGGGGACTTTAGATACCTGAACCGAATTGTTACTTAAATCTAGTATTTGCTTTGTGCCTGCTGCATCTCTATTGTTAAAACCAAATTCTTTAGCTAGAACCTCATCACTAAAACCTTCGTCTATGAGTGCGAGATTATTATTAAGCCATGTGTCGCCAGGAAGTTCATCATCCTTGCCAACATCAAATGGGCCAAAGATTTGCTCTTTAGTGCTATCAAAGTTGAATCTCAAAAAGCTATAGTTAGATACACCACTAAGCACTGGAGTGAAACTATTTATTAAATTACTCAATGGATCAAAGAAGGAAATTGAGAAGGACTGCAAGTTTTTCGTAGCTCCCATACCTGCTTCAGAAATGACGGTTGGAGCAGTTTTTGTATCGTAGTTAAATGAACCTTTAGCTGAATAACCAGTGTCTCCCTTCCAGTTAAAGTTGAACTCAGCAGCATCAGCTAGGTCGTTAGCGCTTATGGCGATCGCTAACCCTAAAGCAGTAGTCGTCACTATACTAATAGCTGTTTTTGTAAACAGATGTGTCATGGATACAACTTCCAAATTTATTAAAATTAAGTTTCTACAACAATACAATATTTATCAAGAACATGGATTTTTAAGCACTTCAGTGCTTACTACAAACTGATCAAAATTAATCCGATAGACCACTACATTGGAGTTATTTTTTAGGCAAAACCCACACCATATTGCATACCTTCTGCTTCCTGCGTTCTTCATCGCCACCCTAAAAACCGCAATCCAGGGACAATTAGGTAGTAACTCACTCCTAACCAGAAGCTAATAAAGACGCCTACAGAACCAAAAAAAATCAGAGGTAACTGTAACTCTGACCAGCCTGGTTGACTAGAGAATTGGAAAATCGCAGGCGCTAACCTGAAAAGAATCAAAATTGCATAGGCGATCGCACTACCAAAGGCAGAGAACACAGCGTAAACTATGTGATGGCTGCGAAGTCCTAAACTTAAGGTAAGTAGGCAAACTGCGACTAAAATCACTGCCACTAAGCCCTCACCGCTATCTTTGGGTGTCATTAATTGCAAAATAAACCAACCAAAGCCATAGCTAATCATGCCCATCAGAGACGCTACTAAAAAGCGTCGCTGTTGACCAAAACACCCGGATACTGTCAGCCCCCAAGCGGTTCCCCAGCCTGCGACGACGAATACCAAAATATCTGCCCCGAAGACGGGTTGAGTATTTGGCACTAATTGGTTTTGCTGACTCCAAAGAAATTCCACAACCTGACGACCCAAGCTGGTGTGATATGCCAAAATAAAACCAGCGATCGCACCAAAACAAGCGCCAACATAAGCCAGGAGCATTGCCCAAATTGTCGTCAAACAAGCTAGGAAAATTTTGATAATTGTCTGAGCGATAAAAATAACGGTTTTAGTTACAGCTTGGCTAAAGTTAGCTAAAACTTGTTCAATAGCTTGTGTTAGCTGTGTAAATCTTTGCGAAACTTGCCTTGAGGCAAGCTTCCCGTTGTCTCGCAGTTGGGCAAATAATCCTGGCGGCGGTAATGGTTGAGAAATCTTCGCCAAACGTTTTTGAATTATAGCTGCATTTGCTGGACGCGATCGCACATCCTCCTGCACCATCTCATCCAGCAAATCTGCCAATTGGGGGTTGACATTTACCGCAGTTCGCCAGTGCAATTTACCTGTTTGTTGATCTTCCAATTCTAGCGGGTACTTGCCTGTAATTAGTTCAATCACCGTTCGACCAAGGGCATAAAAATCGGCACTTGGGCCGACAATCCCTCCAGTCACCTGTTCTGGTGGACTGTACCCAGAAGAAAATAATCGGGTGGAAGTAGACTGAGAACGCAGTTTAGAGGGGCTAAATTGTTTCGCTCCGCCAAAATCAATTAGTACTAAGCGATCGCCCCCTGTTTGCCCTTGAGGCGGGATTAAAGATGGCGAAGAAGTGCCCAGCATTAAATTAGAAGGTTTGATATCCCGGTGAAGAATCTGACGTTTGTGTAATTCTTGTAAAATCTCTACAGCTTGGGCAAACCAGTTTAAAACCGAATCCTCTGGACACCCTTGGGGAAACTTTTTTAATATCTCCTCTAAAGTTTGCCCATTGATTTTTTCCATTACCAGACAAGGTAGTTGGTGCGGTTTGGGGTTAAACAGTTGTACCTGAAAATACCCTTCGGCATCGACTCTGGGGACACCTGGATGGTTCAAACTAGATAAAACTGCCGCTTCTTGGGTAAATAACTCCAGTGCCTTTGGTGAATCTTCTACCAACACCTTCAGCACTTTCTCTGTTTGAGTTTTTTCATCCCAAACCGTGTAAATTTGAGCAAATCCTCCCGACCCCAAAGCCTGAAGTGGAACATAGCGGTCTAACAGCTCTAGCGGTGCGCCACAACTGTTGCAAAATTTGTTTCCCCAAGGCTGAGGATAAGGACGTTGACAATCAGGATTTATACAGTGAACCGCCCTCTGAGTGATGTGGGACACAATCGCTACAATACAAAGGCTGACTTGATTTTAGCGTTTCTTTAGGTTTCCTGATTTTAAAATAGGCAAAAGGAAAACCCTCATAAAATCTATGAGGGCATTCGTTTATATTTGATATATTCTGAATACGCTGCTTGGGTTAAGACTTGATCCTGCCTAACTCTCCTTAAAAAGAAGGGGATTAGAGCCAACCAATTGATCGAGGGGTTAGGGGGATCTTCCGAGACGAAATATCACTAACCCAAGTCTATTCATTTATATCTATGTCAGCTCTTAGTTACGGAAACTTCTCTTACTTTGTCTGTGCTTGGCAACTTCTTTGCGCTTGCGTTTTTCTAAAGGCGTTTCAAAATGACGATGCTTTCTCATGTCTGGAAAAATTCCAGCCTTGGAAACTTCTCGCTTAAATCGCCGTAAGGCTGACTCAATGTGTTCATTGTCACCTACAATTACTTGGGTCATTATTTCTCCTAACTAAGTTGACTTCATCAATGGCTATGGAAGCACTAACATAACAAAAAAAAGACAGACTCCTTGTCTGACCTTAAGACTCTAGGTAAGTTTTTTTTGTTTCCAATGTTAGTAGCGGTTGCGTCCACCGCCGCCACCACCGCCGTATCCTCCTCTACCACCACCGAAGGAACCTCTGTCACCTCTATCTTCTTTGGGTTTAGCCTTATTCACTTTCAGGTCACGACCCATCCACTCAGCACCATCTAGAGCTTCTATGGCAGCTGCCTCTTCAGCTTCGGTTCCCATTTCCACAAAAGCAAAGCCGCGTGGACGACCTGTTTCACGGTCAGTAGGTACTTGAACCCGTTTTACAGTACCATATTCTGCAAAAATACCACTTAAATCTTCTGATGTAACGTCATAAGAGAGGTTACCTACATAAATTGACATCGATTCTCTCCAAAATCATCACTGTGTAGAGATTTTAATTTCTCTGAGTAGTCTGTAAATACTAAAAGGAAAAAGCCTTTCAATACTAAAACCAAAGACATCACCAAATTAACTCTCCTAATCTAGGATGACATACGAGCCAACTCTCTGCATCCAGTAGATCGTTAACAGATAATTAACTAGTGATGCGATCGCACCGAGGCGATCGCCTGCCCCCACCTACCATAAGTACAGCCCACCGCAAAAAAGGGTTGGAAATGGAAGAAGATAAATCCTGTAGTGCGATCAAGGAAATCAGACATGCAGGGGCGCATCTTTAATATCCGAATTGAACGTTTGACTGTATTAACCAAAAGTATTACTCCCAAATTTTAATATGAAAGGCAAAGTCAGGCAACAAATATAAGGTTAGGCCTACTTATACTCCTTTAAAGAAGCCACTATGGAAGCAAGAGCGATCGCCTACCGTCATGGGTGTCATCGTCAACAAAATTGGAACTGAGTCTTTGTTACAAGTTTCACTTATGGGAGGCAAAATGTTTAAAACCCTTCAGCATAGCTGCCTTCTGCTTGAAAGGGCGTAATCTTCAATCATTACCAAAAGTTGCCAAGAACTGAATTTTCCTGCAATATTACTTGCCAAGATTGTTAAGTAATGTTTCGCCAACAGTGTCTACGCTATATTTACCCCGATTTGAGGCATTCGCCAACGGTATCCGGTATCCGGTATCCGGCCGGATCTCGGCTCAATACTAATTAAGGTTCTACTAACACTGGTGTACCAAGTTTGACCATTTCATACAGTTCAAGGACATTCTTGTTATACATCCGAACACAACCGCCAGAAACTGCTTTTCCGATAGATGATCTATCAGGAGTGCCATGAAATCCGATGTATTCTCTACCAACATTACCTGTCCCTCTCCTTAGTAAGGCTACGGTGTACACACAAGTCGGAAAAACTGCATCCACCAAAGATTTGCGGTGCGTGACGCTGGCGTGACAAAGCTAAATTGTTACTTTGGCGAACCCATTTGTTATTTCGGCGAACGCATTTGTTATTTCGGCGAACCCATTTGTTATTTCGGCGAACGCATTTGTTATTTCGGCGAACCCATTTGTTATTTCGGCGAACGCATTTGTTATT
>NZ_CAXTNP010000377.1:0-6010 GCF_964245575.1 uncultured Nostoc sp.
GTATTGAGTTGGGGGAAAGTTAGCTGGGGGCGGGTTGAGGGCTTGGAGTACTTGATGGGCTGATTGATAGCGATCGCTTGGTCTGACAGATAGCATTTTATCTAATACCTGTGCCAAAGTTGGACTCAGGCTTACTTCCCGTCGCCATTGCCAGGTAAGGTTGTAGGTATCAATTAATTCTTGGGGTTGTTTCCCTGTCAATAAAACCAGCATTGTTGCGGCCATTGCATACAAGTCGCTGTGGGGAGATACTAACCCAGTTTGCATCTGTTCTGGGGGCGCAAATCCTATTTTACCTAATAGGGTTGGTGATGGAGAAGATGCAACTACGCCAGGTTGGTAATATTGAGAAGCAACGGTTGCTACTACTTGTTTGACACCGCCAAAATCAATTAACACTGGCAGTTTGTCAACTGTGCGAAGCATTAAGTTATCTGGAGATATATCTCGATGAATAACGCCTATGGAGTGGATATACTCCAACACTGGCAAAATTGAAAGCAACAATTGGCGCACTTCTACTTCTGTAAAGCGCAAACCCTGCTGTAGTCGGGCATTTAACAACGAGTTATAAGTTTCCCCTTCTACATAATCTTGCACCAAAAACAGATATTCTTTGCCCCCTAAGTTCATCCGAAGCAGTTCCCGGAAGCGGGGAATTTGGGGATGTTGCAGTTTATAAAGAACACTCGCTTCTCTCTCAAAGAGTTCTTCAGCTTTTTGGACAACGTAAGCGGTTTGAACTTGGGGGGAAAATTCTTTTAAGACACAAAGTTCGCGGAAACGATTGACATCTTCAGCTAAATAAGTCCGTCCAAAGCCACCCTGGCCAATTTGACGTACAATCACATAGCGATCGCCTAAAGTTAGTCCCGGTTGGATACTATAACTCATGGGCGTATCCAACAACTTTTCACCACACTGGAGACAAAAGCGACTACCTGGGGAATTTTCATGTCCTCGAGAACAATATATTTTAGTCATTTGTTATTTGTCATTTGTTATTTGTCATTTGTTATTAGTGACTCTTCCCCAGTCCCTAGTACACCACGGCGTAAATAGAGCAACCATTCAAAATCCCTAAAAAGCACATTCCATAATACTTTTGACTTTTGACTTTTGACTTTTGACTTTTGACTTCCGCCTTGCGGTACTAGTCCCCAATCCTCTTACTTGCCAGATTGTACTTTACTAACTTGATCGGCTGCGATCGCATACCAAATTTGACCGAAAGTCTGTTGATTGAGTTTCCCACGATCCTGATCGGGAAACAACCGATCAAATTTTTCATTTGCGTCTTTGGTCAGTTGATCAATTGTATAGTTTCCAAACTGCCCCGATCGCGCAAGTCGTCTCCATGTTGCATAATCTTTTTGACTATATTTACCCAATTTGCGACGAGCTGCTGTACTGAGGTTAGCCTGTTCTAGTTTATCCAACAAATCGTCAGCAATACCAGACCATTCATCTCGTAAACCAGCGTCTTCAGGTTTAGATGTCAGGCTACGTCCCTTTAACTCCGGTTTTTTTGTATAAAATGAATCATCTACCAAGGGAATAAAAAATCCTTCAGTAATTTCTAGCTGTTGGCGGCGACTGATAATTTTCTGGAGGTCACTATTTTTTCCTTTATCTCTGACTGGCTTACCGCCCGGTAATTGTGGAATTTGCGGTAAGGAAATTGATGGGATAGTGATTGAAGATACACTCCGAATGACTGCATTTACCACCGCCAAAGTACCTGCACCAGTTAAAACAATTAAAGCTGTTCCCCCTAAACTCATCACAAAAGGACGAATCCAAACAGGCCAAGATATTGGTTTAGCTATTGCTTGGGTTTTGTTCTGGAATCTACTCACAACAGCACCGGCGTGTTGTCTTCCCGGAGCAACTACCATCGTCTTGATCTTGGTAGTAATATAATTACCTGGGGATTTAGTAACAGTTGGCGATGGTAAATCTTTGAGGATTTGCTCGGCTCGTTGATAGCGATCGCTCGGTTTATAAGCCAGCATCTTTTTTAACACCGCTTCTAGTTGCGGACTAACTCTAATTTCCTTTCCCCATGCCCAAATTCCCTGATAGCTGTCGTATAATTTTTGTGGCTCTTTCCCTGTGAGCAACACCAATGATGTCACCGCTAAAGAATATAAATCACTACTAAAAAATGCTTTTCCCTGCCGTAACTGTTCTTCTGGGGCGTAGCCCTTTTTACCCAGCAAAGTGTTATTTCCAACCAACTTAGTCCGCCAAAAACCTTGAGAAGCTGGCAATTGCTTGACACCACCAAAATCAATCAGCACTGGGAGATTATCAGAACGCCGCCAAATTAAATTATCAGGAGAAATATCACGGTGAACCACATCTCTTGAGTGGATGTAAGATAATACGGGTAAAATCTGTTGCAGTAAGGTGATTATTTCCTCTTCACTAAAGGTCTTTCCTTGAATTTCACGCTGTTCTAATAATTGGTAGTAATTATCACCATCCACATAATCTTGTACTAGAAAGAAAAAATCTTTAGTACTTATCTTCACTTGTAGCGAGGCGTGAAAACGCGGAATCTGTGGATGCTGGAGTGTTTTCAGGACATTTGCTTCTCGTTCAAATAACTCTTTAGCTTTTTGTAAATCTAGCTTTTCTTCTACTTGGGGTGCAAATTCTTTCAGCACACAAGTTTGATGGGATTGATTTCTATCCTCCGCCAAATAGGTGCGTCCAAAGCCACCCTGTCCTAGATGACGGATAATTTGATAGCGATTATCCACCATCTGTCCCACAGCAAGAGGTAATGGTTCACCACAATGGATGCAAAAGCGGTTCCCACCATTATTTGTGTGTTGTTTACTGCAATAGAGCTGCATGGTGCCCAAGGATAAATTAAGGTTTTATTGAATGACTACAACGCGCATACCCTCATTTTCGGATATCCTACGAATTACATTAGCGAGTTTGACGCTCCTACGGACGCTCGTTCCTCGCTACCGCTTCGCTAACGCTAACGCAACTCTTAAAGAAGCACTCGCGTTCGCTATCGAGCGTCATTACGAATTACGAATTACGTAGCTTGCTTCTCGCCTTCTCTACGAGACGCTACGCGAATGGCGAGTATTACGAATTATTTTAACGGTGTTGATTCTACTTCAGGATAAATAACAAGTGTTATGAACCCCAAATCAAGACAGCAGCAAGTAATTAAGGCATTTGAAGATTTTTTGTCTACCCCCCTAGAAACGGTACTGCAACGGCATCTCAACACTCAAACTTCAGCAGCTTTGAGTTTATTTCACGATGTGGCGGCTAATGTACCTGCCTACAAGGCGTTTTTAGCAGAAAGGGAAATTAATCCTGCGACTATTCAAACCTTAGAGGAGTTTCAGAAATTACCAGCGATCGCTAAACAAAATTATATCCTGCGTTATCCTTTAGCTGAGTTGTGCCGCAACGGACAACTCGAAGCGTGCGATATGATAGCTGCTTCTTCCGGTTCTAGTGGGAAACCGACATTTTGGCCTCGTTTTTTCACAGATGAACTCCAAATCGCCACACGTTTTGAACAGATTTTTCACGATAGTTTCTATGCAGATACCAGACGTACCCTAGCTGTGATTTGTTTCACTTTGGGTACTTGGGTAGGTGGAATGTTTACCACTAATTGCTGTCGTTATCTTGCTAGCAAAGGTTATCCCATGACTGTAATTACTCCTGGTAATAATAAAGAAGAAATCTTGCGAGTTGTCCAAGAATTAGGTTCAGCTTTTGAGCAAGTGGTGTTATTGGGATACCCACCATTTTTAAAAGATGTGATTGATACTGGTATCGCCCGTGGTGTGGAGTGGCAGCAATATCAGATTAAATTAGTTATGGCGGGAGAAGTATTTAGTGAAGAATGGCGGAGTTTAGTTGGCGAAAGAGTTGGTTCACAAAATCCTTGTTATGATTTTGCATCACTCTACGGCACTGCGGATGCAGGAGTTTTGGGTAATGAAACACCGTTAAGTATCTGCATTCGCCGTTTTTTGGCAGAAAATCCTGATGCAGCTAGAGCTTTATTTGGGGAATCGCGTTTACCCACGTTAGTACAGTATGATCCTTGCAATCGCTTTTTTGAAGTTCAAGATGGCGGATTGCTGTTTTCGGGAGATAACGGCGTTCCCTTAGTACGTTATGACATCTTGGATACTGGCGGGATAATTAGTTATGACGCTATGCTGCAATTTTTAGCAGAATGGGGATTTAACCCGCTTGAAAATCTCCGTTTTGATACTCAACAATCACCTAGAGGTATTCATCAGCTACCTTTTGTTTATGTCTTTGGGCGTTCTAACTTTACAGTTTCCTACTTTGGTGCAAATATCTATCCCGAAAATGTGACGGTGGGATTAGAACAACCAGTAATTCAAGAATGGGTGACAGGTAAATTCGTGTTGCAGGTGAAGGAAGATGCTGACAAAAACCGATTTTTATCTGTAGTTGTGGAATTAGCACCAGGAGTAGAGGGTAATGAAGATCAAAGACTTGCGATCGCATCTTCTATTCTTTCACAACTGCTCCGCTTAAATAGCGAGTTTGCTAATTATGTTCCCCCAGAATATCAAACACCACAGGTTACATTAGCGCCAATGGGTGATTTTGAATATTTCCCGATTGGGGTGAAACATCGTTATACCCGTCAATAGAGTTTGGTTTCGCTTTCATCTCCAAAAAGCGTTTAATAATCAGCCAGATATAATTAATCGCATAACAGCGCCATTGCCCGATTAGCGCTCAAACTGGATGGAAGTAGAAGGCAGCACCCAGTATAGCATAGGTTGCTAGCAGCAACATCCCCTCTAACCAGTTAGAGCGACCATCCAAACTAATTAAGTTGGCAATAACCACTGCAATGATCACTGCAACAACCTCAAACAAGTTAAAGTTTAAATCCATTGGTTGTCCAATTACCTGCCCAACTAGCACAAGGAGCGGCGCAACCAACAAAGCAACTAGTAGACTCGATCCCATTGCTACAGATACTGCCAAATCCATATTGTTCTTAATCGCTACTCGCACAGCAGTTACATATTCGGCTGCACCTCCAACTAGTGGTAATAAAATTACTCCGGTAAACAAAGGTGTCAATCCTAGTCCTTTTGTTGCCTCTTCAACTGCACCGACAAAAATCTCAGACATGAACGCTATACCAATCGTTGCCACAAGCAAAACACCAACCCAAAGGCTCAAGTTTGGCTTTGAATGTTTATCTTGCTCTGTGGCGGCCTCGTCTTCAGAAACACCTTCTAGTTCTACAACCCCAACATCGTAGAGGTAGCTGTGAGTTTTCAAGGAGAATAACAGTGTAAAACCATAAACTACAATTAAAATAACTGCTACAAAAATCGACAGATTAGTAATAGCGCTTTGCTCGACCACATTAGATGTAGTGATCACCATTGCAGGCAGTACAATTGCAATCACTGCTAGTGTCATTGTCGAGCCATTGACTCGCGCTGCCATTGGCTGAAAAGTCTGCTCTTTATAGCGTAATCCTCCCAGCAACATCGATAGCCCCATTACCAGCAGTAAATTACTGATAATAGCCCCAGTAATGCTGGCTTTAACAATATCTACCAAGCCTCCTTTGAGAGCTACTAGAGCAATAATTAGCTCAGTTGCATTACCAAAGACTGCATTTAACAAGCCTCCGATAGAAGGCCCTAAAACCACAGCAATCTCTTCTGTGGCTTTACTCAGCCAAACTGCTAACGGAATGATTGCAAGTGCTGAAAGTCCAAACACCATTAATGCATCCCATTCTAACTTTTCTGCCACAATAGCAATAGGAACGAAAACTAGCAAACCTATTGAAATTA
The DNA here is from genome assembly GCF_964245575.1 of uncultured Nostoc sp. Classification (GTDB taxonomy): domain Bacteria; phylum Cyanobacteriota; class Cyanobacteriia; order Cyanobacteriales; family Nostocaceae; genus Nostoc. The sequence continues at coordinate 5,853 of NZ_CAXTNP010000377.1, forward strand.
GATTTTTAGTTTGTATATTTTTGAGTTTGGTTGGCATGAGTATATAACTCTAATAATGATAACTATTGTTTAATTCATTGAAATACAGCAGATTGCAACAGGCGTGAGGTACAGATTATCGTAAGGGCACAACATTGTTGTGCCCCTACCCGTGTACT
>NZ_CAXTNP010000378.1:0-5974 GCF_964245575.1 uncultured Nostoc sp.
TCCATTTCCTCTCCCCTTGACAAATCCTGCTTTTCCTTAACTTGTCACGAATCCCGCAGACCAAGAAATTGCTTATGGGAAGCAGGTACAGCAAATCATGGCAATTGAGCAAAGAAAAAATGAACTCACCCAACAACTAGTTAGAGAGCCAACAATGGTCGAATTAGCTGTTGATATTGACAAAAGTGAATTGGAAATAGCTCAAATACAAAATCAAGGTCTAGAGCCAAACAAAAAATGGTGACAGCAAACTTGCGTCTGGTGGTTTCGATTGCCAAAAAATATACTAAGCGCAATCTGAAATTCTTAGATTTGCTGCAAGAAGGGGCAATAGGTTTACAAAGGGGTGTAGAAAAATTTGACCCCAATCGCGGCTATAAGCTTTCCACCTACGTATACTGGTGGATTACGCAGTCAATCACACGGGCAATCGCAGAGAAATCCCGTACTGTACGCTTGCCAATTCATATCACCGAACAACTCAATAAAATAAAAGATTGTACAGCGAGAATTATTTCAGACACTGGGTCGTCCAGCCAGTGTTGTAGAAATTGCTGAAACTTTAGACCTACAACCAAGCCAGATTAGGGATTTTCTCAGCAGTTCAAAGCAGCCAATTTCTCTAGATGTAAAGATTGGAGATAACCAAGACACAGAACTTAGCCAACTTTTACCAGATGAGGGCATATCTCCAGACGAACATATCACCAAAGAACTTTTACGCCAAGACATAAATAGTTTATTAGAATCACTCAAACCGACGCAACGTGAAGTATTAATTTTGCGTTTTGGGTTAGAGAACGATCAAGAACTAACTTTAGCTCAGATTGGAGAGAAATTGAATGTCAGTAGAGAACGAGTTCGCAAAATTCAGCAGCAAGCAATCACTGTTCTACGTCGTCAAAAAACTGAAATTCAACAGTATTTAGTTTCCTGAAGGATACTAAAAGATGATGTTTTAGGGACTAATTAACTGAAAAGTGAGTTCTACATTGGATAAGACTTTGGAATAATTGGTATCTCCAGATCCTGATTTTAATCAATTAGCTAAAAGCTTGAGAAAGGGAGAGGAAAAGTAATTTTTTAAACATAGTTTTGCAATGGGAAATCGCCCCTATTGTCACCCTGACTTTTCACTCTAAGTACTGAAACCCCGATCAAGACTTGGGTCAGCGAAGCGAGAAAGTAAATATTGGATTGCCCAGGTGCGATCGCTTTGCGACAACAATGACAGCAGTTGCATCAAGCAGGCGCTTACTGCTCCTGAGCGGACAGCGCCTTGCGGTAAACGATTTTGTCAGCGCCCGCTTGATAAAAATCGCGTATCCGTGCTTCTTCTTCATAACCGCACTTGCGGTAGAACGCTCGCGTGCGCTCGAAGTCCGGCGTACCTGACGTTTCCACCAGTAGTACACGCTCACCGCGTCTCATCAATGTTTGCTCAACGTAGCGTAGCAGGGTCGCACCACGTCCTTGTCCTTGGCGGTCGGGTCGGATAGCAATCAACTGTAGATTCCACGTCTGATCAGTCATCCGTTCCATCTCACAGTAAGCGACCCCAACCGCCCCATTGTCATCGTCGGTAATCCAAAAGCGTTCAGCTTTGCCGTCTAGTAGAGAATCGCTGTCGCTGCTACCACCGAAGTAATCGGACAACATTTCGCCAAGCTCCTCAAGTTGGTTTGGTTGGAACAATCCGGTTGCTTCGGCTAAGGCAATCAGCGCAGTTGTATCATCGGGCATGGTCAGTCGAATCATTGCGAACTCCGTGTGTAAAACAGGTTAGCCTTTGGAATAAATATCACAACAGTTGTTATGTCGATCAAAACATAACAACTGTTGTGATAAGATGTCAAGAGACTTGTTTCATGTTGCTATAAACCGAGGAGAGCTATGAGTTATGACGCTCGCCGTATTGAAGTAACTAAAGCGGCATGGCGGGTGATTGTCCGTGAAGGATTGGATCGTGCCAGTATGCGAGCGATCGCGCAAGAACTTGGCTCTTCGACCGGGGTTGTTACCCATTACTTTCGAGACAAAGAAGAACTTATCCTATTTGCCCTGGAACAGGTGTTTGAAAACGTTCTAGAGGATATGAAAACCTGTGCCGAGGGACGACAAGGAATTGACAGACTAGCACAGATGATTTTTGTGGCTCTACCTCTGGAGGACATTGACAAAGCTGATTGGAAGGTTTGGGTGGCATTTTTGGGCTATTCTATTGGGCGCGATCGCCTTGTTCAAGAACACCAAAAACGCTATGACTTTTTACGGCAGATTATTTGTCAAGAGTTAGCTGACTTACAAAAAGCCTTGCTGATTCGAGCCGATCTTGATTTAACCCTCGAAGCCAATGCACTCATTGCCCTAGTGGATGGGATTGGCACTAGTGTTGTCATTTGTCCTGAGCAGTTCTCCGCAGATCAACAAAAATATCTTGTGCTACGACATATCAATGGTTTAATCGCATCATCTTGAACAGTTCTGGCTTTCGCGCAATAGAACGGGTAAGAAAAGTGTAGACGTTCGCGGAATCGCTCTAAGCGAACGCGAGTGCGTCTCTAAGAGTTGCCATGCCGTTCGCGTAGCGTTCCGCAGGAAAGGCGTTGCCTCTCTAAAAGTTGGCTTTACGCTTCGTTATCATACGACTGTTATAAATTGGGTAAAAGAGCTTTAAGCGATCACCAATGTGGAAGGGTGCGCGAAGACCAAAGTCCTAACCCCTGTTATCAAAGTTTGAGAACGTTGAATCAAACGAGAAAGTAAAATTGTAGAAGTTCAACACTCTTGAAAATGACTGACACACCCGAATACTTCCCTAACAGAATAGACCGTATTGAACAAATAATCTTGGGGTTGGCTGAAAGACTTTCCTAGTACACAAGAACAATTAGACAATTTAACTATTAGACAAGCTAATACCCAGACGCAATTGGATGAACTAAGCCAAGAAATGAGAGAGCTTACTAGTAACGTTGACCGTGTTCTGGGTCGTAGTGCCATTTTGGATGATGTGTTACTTGAGTTACGTGATAGCCATGAACAATATCAGCGTAATGCGTGAAGAACATCAACGCACCACAAACGCAGCATTACAAAGTCTTGAGTCTATCTTGTTACAGTTGATTAGAAATAATTCTTGAGATGCGATTATAGGAGTTAACGACCGCAGGTAGCGTGTAAAAGTACTTACGGAGAAAGTCGATTTACTGAGTATCATATTTACCATTAGAGGTTTCCAGCAAATAGTGTACACTCATCGGCGATCCACTTAGAGTTATAGGTATAATTTCAATCCCCTTTTTGAACCAACAATTTCCCAGACACCCCGGCAGTAAAACCTAAAGTCATCGCCGCCACAGTCACACTGGGCTTAATAAACAACGTTGCAATTCCGATAACTGCGCCCCAAAGACAGCCATAGCAGCAAAGGATAATCAACTGATTTTTGGGTTTAGCCCTTTCGTCTGATATGGTATGAACGAGCAGGATTTAGCCGGGGAGCAGGAATATAGCTTAGGAAATACCAATGAACTTAAGCATTCAACAGATTGTGCCGGAGGACGTTGCATTAATGGAAGCTCTATTAGCGACCTTTAGTGAGGCGTTCGATGAGGTGGAGACATATAGAAATCCGCCTAGTGCAGACTATCTGCGACAACTGCTCGATAGTGACTACTTCATTGCGATCGCCGCATTGAAAGAAGGTGAGGTCGTTGGCGGTCTCACTGCCTACGAGCTTAAAAAGTTCGAGCAGGAGCGCAGCGAGATTTACATCTACGATTTAGCTGTTGCCGCTGCACACCGACGGCAGGGGATCGCAACGGCATTAATTCAGAAGCTGAAGGAAGTAGCAGCAGCATCTGGAGCTTATGTCATTTTCGTCCAGGCGGATATCGGTGACGATCCAGCCATTAAACTTTATACAAAGCTGGGCGATCGCGAAGACGTATTGCATTTCGACATAGCAGTTAATAGCGGCAATGACAATGCCTAATGCCTATCTGAGTAGTGGCTAGGTATGATTGATTTGAGTTAGGTAGTTGATTAATTCGTGCATAGTTTTTGTGCCTTAAACTTTTATGAATGACAGCATTTCAGTTTTGATTACTATTCCAACTGTCGAATTTGTACTTAAGATGTGAATTTTGGAGTAATCTTTCGATTCCTAAGCGGATTAAATCTGGTGGAACTCCGTCTAATTTTAATTCGCTTTGGATAAACTCATTAATTGAATTAGCTTTTGTTTTCTCTAACAGTGCCAACATCTGTTGAGCTTGCGTAAGTGGTACACTACCAGAAGAACTAGCTTCGGCGTAAGAAGAATGTTGCTCGCTGGGTGCAGAATTAACAAACTGTTTGGTATCCCGGTCATAGCCAGAGAAGTTTTTTAACTGTGGCATAGGGAACCATTGATTAACACCCCCGTAATAAACCGCTCGACCAACTGGTGATTGTGCGGCAATCTCCATGACTTGGGTTGAAGTAATCTTGCGATCGCTGGGGATTAACTGTGTAGCAATCATGGCGTTGTAAGCCGGGACATTATCAGGATGAACTAACGCCACTGAAGTTAACTGCGATCGCAGTCCGCCAGAAATTCCTAAGTCATCAGTGTGAGGGTTCTGCACGACAATCCAGAAATGCCAACCGGAACTATCACCGCAAGAACAGTAAGAGATGATTTTGTCTTTGAGCCAGCCAATTTCACCCTTGGTATTTTTAAATTTGGAACAAACAGCCGTACCTTCATCTAAAATAATCAGCTTGGAGCCAGAAATATTTTGAAATTCGCTAAAGCATTCTTTGACCCATAAGACTGCTTCGGTTGGAGACATTTCTAGGATTTTAGCCCGTTTAAAAGTATCAACACGACCAAAAAAATATCCAGTTTCTTTCTCGTCACCTTTGGGGTCAATATAAAAAATGTGTATGTTAGGATGCAGCCGCTTGATAGCATCGATTGCATTGCTAATGGTGATACCTTTGCCAGAACCAGGGACACCAACCCACAGCATATTGGTAACTTTTTTAGCAATATGAGCGATTAAGTCATATTCAGTCTCTTGCTTTGAGGTGTAAGTGGAGATTTCGGTATTGACTGAAGGGGAAGAGGCACTTTGCATGGGAGAAATTTCCCCGAAGCTCCCAGCAAAGTGCCCCGTTTCCTCTTCAAACCTTGCTCCCACTAAAGGATTTGGTAATTGAGCAAATCGAGCTTGTGGGATACCAAGATTTTGCGGTTGTATCGCCTCCTGAATAACTGTTACTTGTTGGTAGTTAACTCGCGGGTCAATTGTCACTTGCGCTAAATGCCCAGACAATTGCTCACGGGTGGGAAACTGCCCACGTAGCTGAATAAACCAATCAAGTAACCAACGGTAAGCGTAAAATTTTTTTCCTGGCTCAACGGCGCTCAAGTATTCACACACCACATGAGATGATTGCTTGAGCATGGCAAACTCATACTTAGACATTGGCTCCAGATGCAGCATCAAGTCAGCCAGTTCATTTTTATAAGCATTGTATTCGTCTCTGGCAACACTATCACCCATTACCGAGAGGAACTCAAAAAAGTCACCACGTATAAAAGGAATTGGTGCAAATTGATGGGTATCGTTGAGGTCTTGCACAATAGACCATAAGTATCCCACCCCTGCAACCATTGCACCGATCGGAGCAAGTGGGGAAGTGGCATAGCAAACTGCACCAGTGGCCGCCGTCGCTAAAGTAATGAACTTAGCAAGATTCATGCCATTACGCTCATCTTTGGCGCGGACTAATAACTGGTCTTGACGCTCTTGTAACCAAGAGGCGGTATTCCCAGCTTCCAAATACTCAATGCTGGGGTAATCGTCACGTAAAAGTGCCGTTTCTTTGGTTCCTAGCATTGGTATTTGTTGCTGCATGTTCTTTTCTCTTATACCGATTTAATATGAAGCTGCATAGAATAGAGCTTCCAGGATAAAGTTAT
>NZ_CAXTNP010000379.1:0-5937 GCF_964245575.1 uncultured Nostoc sp.
TTTGCCGTCGCCGTTGTTGTCACTGCTCGTGGATGTCAGATCATAGCGGTAGGTAATAACTGAGTCTATTATCCCATCACTGTTGTTGTCTGTCCTCTCAGATATCACTTTGCCATCGACATCGTAAGTGTAAGTTGTGGTTGAGGTCATAAAATTAGTGTTCTTTATCTGTTTGATTCCACTTGTGTACTGCTATGTGTTTTCATCACACATCGCTATGTTCTGCAAAATCTTTTTATCTACCAAGTCTGGGTAGTTAAATGTATTTTTGCTACATCAGTCACAAAAATGATATGATGTAGAATTTTTTAAGTCAATCTTGTTAATGACATTATTTATATGACATACATTATTGCTAACTTAACCAACTTGGTATACTCATTCCCAGGGAAACGCAAAGTTTTTAAATTCCATTCGCTGGAAACTTATCCCCCACGGGTGGAAAGGCTTTGAAACCTAGTAGGGGCACACAATTACAGCTAGCTGTGCGCCCCTACGAATTGTCTGTACTCCACGCAATTTAAAACCGCTATATGTCTATTTAAGCGGACGTGATATGAGACAGCAGTTGGGCAATTTGCTGATTAATAATTGCAACATCAAAACGCCGACTAGCCGTAGTTCTGGCATTCTTGGCAATAGTTGCAGTTATTTCCGTCTCCTGAAGACAGGTGATAATTACTTCTGCAAGTTCCTGGGGTTTTCCTGGTGTCACTAGAAAACCATTAAGTCCATGTTCTACTAATTCCATTACACCCCCAGCTTTTGCTGCAACTACAGGTTTTCCACATAGCATTGCCTCTACAATCACTCTACCAAAAGGTTCTGGGGAAGTAGAGGTATGTGCCACCAAGTCACAAGCTGCCATTAACTGGGGAATATCTGAACGAAATCCTAAAAATTTGACACGGTTTTCTAATCCCAGGTGAGCAACTTGTTGGTGTAACTTTTGCACGTAATCTTGTTCGCCAAACAGTGCATCACCGACTAAAATTGCTGTCACCTCTGGCGGACATTTGGCAAGGGCATCAATTAAAATATGCTGCCCTTTCCAAGGTGCAAGACGGCTAAAGTGTCCGACGACAAATTTTCCTTGCAATCCTAACTCTTGCTGCAATTTATTAATGTCAGACTCATTAGTTTGATAATTTTTTGGCTCAAAGCCATTATAGACAACTTCGATAATATCTGGCCGTCCTCCTGCTTGCAGAAAGGCTGTTTTACTAGCTTGGGAATTGGCAATTACTAATGATGCACAACGATTTGCTAAGTTAATAGCAATGCGAAGATTAGTTTGGCTAAAATGATCTTTGGAAAGAATATCATGTAAATGATAAACCAGAGGACGACGACTGAAAAAACTTGCTAATGCTCCGACAACTAATGCTTTTTGGGTGTTGGCATAGATGAAATCGTATTCACGCGCTTTTTTAATCACCTTAATAATCAAAGGTGCAAGTTGTCCCAAACTCGTTAATCCTTGCACCAAACTGCTTTCTTTGCGAACTTTGATTGCGTGACTTGTGAGAACTTCTACTGGGATATGATTTTGCTCTAGTAAAGTTCTAAAAGGGCCATCTGCAAATAAACCTACCAAAGCGTGATTACAGTATGGTTTAGCAATATCTATTAAACATAATTCTGCACCGCCTGGTTTACCGCTTTGGTCTAGGAAAAAAATTTTCATAAAAGTTCCTTATAATACACTACAGAAACACGGAATTTTGCGTCTCTAGTTTAAGCTAATAAAATCTTCCGTACTTGCTGGGCAATTTCATTCCAGTCGTAGTGTGTGGTGGTGTACTGGCGACAGGCTGATCGTGAAGGTATGGGGATGTTTCCCAAAAGCACTTGTTCTAATTTTTTAGCAATGGCTGAGGCTTCTATTGAAGTAGTAATTAAATCAGGTGAGAATCCTGATAAAATTTCTGGCATTCCCCCAACGGGGGTACATAAAACAGGAGTACCACAGGCTAAAGACTCAATTATTACTAATCCAAATCCTTCAAAAGATTGACTAGGCATAATAGTCAATTCCGCAGCTTGGTAAGCTATAGGTAATTGCTCATCCGGTAGAAAACCTAAAAATTTAACGTTGTCGTCTAGTCCTAATTCTGTAGCTTGTTGCTGTAGTGCAGCTTGGATATGACCACGACCTGCGATCGCTAGCCAAACATCTGGTATTCTGGGCTTAATTATAGCTAGTGCTTGCAATAATTTGTCAAGCCCGGTTCGATGTACTAAGCGGCGTGATGTAAATAGGATACGGCGATTACTTGGCCAGCCTAGCTTTGTACAAGCCTCCTGGGGTGATAAATTCGGCTGAAACCAGTTGATATCAACTCCACCAGGAATAATATTAATTTTGCTCCACGGTACTTGATATTTCTCATGTAAAATTTTACCAAATGCTTTGCTCAAAACAATGAAGCGATCGCAGCGATTATAAGTGTTTTGTTCTATTAGCCAGTGCTTGATTAAAAGACTAAGGTTTTTATTAACTACCTCTTGCTGACTCTCAGAAGCCCAAGGCCCATGAAAGTTAAAGGTAACTGGTACTCCCTTTGGTAAAATATCTAAAAGAGGAAAGCTATATAATGCAAAATGCAAATTAATAGCATCTGGTTTGCTTGTTCTTGTTTTCTGGAAATTAGTGCGAATCGACCATAATCTTTGCCAAATAGCACTGTCGGGACTCGCCAAATTATTCAGCTTAATCGGTGAATTTATTTCAGCCTCAGGTAGACCAACTCCGCATAATTCAACCTGGTCTTTATTTTCAGCTAATTTATGAACTAACTCATAAATATACCTTTCTAATCCTCCGGGACTTTTAGGGAACCAGCCTAATCCAAGAGTGAGAATAGATGCAGATGATGAAGCAAAGTTCTCTGTTTGATTTTCCACTGATGTGTCTCCTCTAAATATATTAAAACAGGCCCCTACAGCATGTTCCAAAGCTGAATCACTAGATTAAATACACATTACCAATAAGAATTTTAGATAGAACACCAATTTATAAACTATTTATATGTCAACGTCAACAACGAATAAAAACTTGTGTTTTTCTTAACTGCATAACACTCAGTTTGGTACATCTGATACCTGCCAATTAACGAAGGTGAATCCGAGATAGGGAAAGACAAAAACCACTATAAATTAATAATTATGAATTTTTTTTGTATCAATATTTACCAATAGTAGTTAATTTTAAGTAAAAACTAATACCTTAAATAAGGGTTTCAAGATATTAGCTGAATAATCATAAGGATAAAGTAAGTATTGTAAAAATTATGTGAAGTTCCTGATTGTTTATAATAATTATATTTTTTACGGATTACCGAAAAAACGATTGTAGATAAATAATTAAAAGCTTAAAAAATATATGAAAAATAAATTCCTGGCGCAGTTAATAAAACTCCGTCACAAACTCAACCAGCACATCAAAAAAATATTTAAGATTAGATATTTACAAAAAAGTAAAATTTTCAACTTTTTACTTAGTCTGACTGTTGGGGTAATTGTTACTATCATTGGAATTACAACAGACTGGGCGACAACTGGAACACCCACACTCACCTATAAAACATCGTGGATAGGTAATACTATTGGCAGTGGAAATCTGCGGGTACAAAACAATATTGAGGCAATGTATGTTGCCCCTGATGGCACAGTTTATACTAACAGCCATTGGGATGAGGCGGGAATGGAAGCAGCCATATATAAGGATGGTAAGGTTATTGGTGCTATTGGGGATACTCACGGCTGGAGTCGTGGTGGTGGCATAGCTGTAACAGCAAATAGTAAATATATTTACATTGCCATGACTCAGGGATCGAAGGGCAAAACCGATGAAGATTACCCAGGAGAAGGAACAACTTGGCATTGCGTTAGACGCTATGATTTGTCGGGAAAACCTGCGCCTTTTCCTAATGGGCGTGGCTGGGATAAAAGTATGTTGATTACCAGTACTAAAAGTGAACTCACTGGATTAGCAACTGTGGGAAGCGAGTTGTATGTGAGTGATTTTGCTACTAACCGCGTTCGTGTCTATGATACTGATACGATGAAGGAACTCCGCAGCTTTACTGTTGCTAATCCGGGAGCAATAACTATTGATCCACAAAAAAATCTGTGGATTATTCAAAGCAAAAATGGCAGTAAGCCTGCCAAGATTCTCCATTATTCGCCGAGTGGAAAGCAATTACCCCAAGAGATTGCAGATATCGTTGAACCAACTGCGATCGCAATTAATCATCAAGGTAAGCTGTTGGTGGCAGAAAATGGGCCACGTCAGCAAATGTTGATTTATGACATCAAAGATAAGCCAGTGCAGGTGGATAGTTTTGGCTGTAAGGGTGGTATCTATGCAGGAGTTCCTGGTGAAGTTCGAGATTTGAAACTTTATGGACTTACCGGAGTCGGTACAGATGCTTCAGGCAATATCTATATAAATAGTAATGGTTTCAACAAATCAGGAACAGATTTGCGGAAATTTTCGCCATCGGGAAAACTAATATGGCGATCGCTGGGATTGATATTCGTCGATAATGCAGATGCTGATCCTAAAACTGATGGTGTAGATTTATTCACCAAACAAGAACACTATTTGATGGATTACAGCAAGCCTGCTGGTAAGCAATGGACTTATAAAGCCTACACCTTAAATCCTTTCAAATATCCTCAAGATCCGCGTCTGCATACATCGCCAGACGGAACCTTTGTACGCCGCATCCAAGGGAAGCCGTTTTTGTTTCTCACAGATATGTATAACAGCTTTCTGGAAATATATCGTTTCAATCCAGACACAGATGGCAAAGTAGCTATTCCAGCCGGAATGTTTGTCGGTAGCAATGGTGCAGATAAACCATTTCTCAAGGGAAATTGGCCAGCGAATCAACCAAAACAAGGGGAATGGATCTGGCGCGATCGCAACGGTAATGGCAAATTTGAAAACAACGAATATGATACCAGCAAAGATTATCCCTATATCGGCGGCTGGTGGGTAGACAGCAAAGGAGATGTTTGGAAAGCTTTGCGAACAGAAGATGGCATTCGACACTATCCTTTACAGGGAATAGATGCTAAAGGCAACCCCATCTACAACTATAGTTCGATGGAAAAGCAAACTACTCCCAAAATATTTAACGACTTACGGCGGCTCGAATATTTACCCCAAACAGATACCATGTATTTGTCAGGCTTTACAGGAGATCACCCCGCCTCTGGCGATGACACTGGAGTTGCTGGATCTGAAATTGCCCGTTTTGACAACTGGAGTAAAGGAAATCGTACTCCCAAGTGGCGAATTGTGATTCCTTATGACACTACCGGCAAGCGCGAAGTGTCTACAGCTGCAATAAGTGTGGCGGGAGATCGTGTATTTGCCGTGACAGTTAAAACCGCAGAGGTATATGTCTACAATGCCACGACGGGAGTGCAAGTACAACAGTTAAAACCAGGCCCAGAAGTTGGCAGCGAAAGTGGCTGGATTGATATACCCTACGGTATCCGCGCTTTTCGGCGTTCCAATGGTGAGTATCTGGTATTTGTGGAAGAAAATTGGAAAGGAAAAGTGATTATGTATCGGCTGGCGGGGTGAGTATTTACAGTAATATAGCGGTTCTTGTTTACGTGAGGTACACCCGTAGGGGCACGGCAGTGCCGTGCCCCTACACCTGGCGATATAATGTTGTACCGCATCTGAATGGGAACCGCTATAAGGAGGGAATTAGAGCAAGCCTTTTTACGTGCCTCAAATGTTGGGGGATGGGGAAGGTTAGAAAGAAAATTTGTGCCGTCTGCAATGGGACAGGCACAATAGGCATAATCTAAATTATCTAGAGTGAAGCTATAACGCACCCTACTTAAGATTTACTGCATTAATGAGTCTTTGATACTCGTGAATGAGTCTTTGAACTCCGTTAACGAGTCTTT